>JARFRM010000054.1 GCA_029287235.1 Thermoanaerobaculales bacterium | reverse complement strand
CCGGAGATGGACCCGTTGCTCGAGCTGCTCGTCGAACAGGGTGTCATCACTGCCGAGCAGGCGAGTGCCGTGCAGGCGGAGTACGCCCGCAGGGAGGCGGCCAAGGTCGGTGCAGTGAAGCCTCCGGAAGTGTTGAGCACCACAGCGCCGCAGGTCGCCGTGGCCGAACCTCTGCCGGTCCCGCAGCCCGGCGAGGAGAAGAAGGAGAAGTGGTACGACCGCCTCGACTTCAAGGCCGACGCACGCCTGCGGTACGAGGGTTTCAGGGTCGACGGCATCTCCGACAACAACGTCCGCCAACGCGAGCGTCTTCGGTTCCGGGCGGGCATTTACACCGATGTCACCGACTGGATGGATGTCGGTTTCCAGCTGCGCACCGGCGATCCCCTCGATCCGGTTTCGGACAACCAGACGGTAGAGGGCGGATTCACCATGAAACCCATTGCGGTGACCGAGGCCTTCGTCGGCTTCACCCCGCTTGAGTGGTTCGGTCTCCACGTCGGCAAGTTCGACGCCAAGAAGCTGTGGAAGGTCTCGGACTTCCAGTGGGACGACGATGTCACCGTCGAAGGCATGCTCCAGAACTTCGATGTCGGAGCATTCTCGGCCAGTACCTATCAGTACTTCCTCGAGGAGCGCAAACAGGGTGACGATTCGTATCTCTTGGGGGGCCAGGTCCGAGGCAACTTCGAACTCGGCTCGAAACACAAGCTCACCGTCGGGGCCGGCTACGACGACTGGGTCAACCCCCAGTATGTGGCCGATCTGACCCTCGATGGAAAAATCCGAGGCAATCGGGTCACCAACATTCTCGATGACGAGGACATGCTCATCTCCGACTTCCAGGTCGGAAACATCTTCGCCGAGTGGCAGTACAAGCTCAGCGATCGTTGGCCCATCAAATTGACGGCGTTCGGCTATCACAACTTCGGTGCAAATGCCTACGAAGGCACGAAGTACGATGACGGCTACTTCGTCCGGTTCCAGATCGGCGACTACAAGGAGAAGGGCCACATCGCCTTCCGCGCCAGCCGTTACTTCTCGCAGCCCGATGCGCTCTTCTATGTCTTCACCCAGTCGGACACGACCATGGTCTCCGATGTCGACGGCTACCGTTTCGATCTTCGCCTGGGCTGGGTCATGAAGAGCTATTTCAACTTCACCTGGTACCACACCAAGCCCGCGTCGGATCTCGAGGACATCCCCACCATGGATCGTCTCCAGGTCGACTACATCATTAAGTTCTAGATATTTACAGTGAACTTCACGGGATCTTCACGCACTCCGAATAGGTTCGCAGGGCCCCGCGCCATCGACGCGGGGCCCACGAAAGGAGCCACGATGAAACGCATCGCTTCGTCAGTTCTCGTCACCATCCTTCTGTCCACCGCCGGCGCCGTCTTCGCCGCCGGTCCGAGCCTCGATCCGGGGCTGTCCGCCTACACCAAGGTCGAGGGCCTCCGCGGCACGCTCAACGCCGCCGGGTCCGACACCATGCTCGAGCTCCAGACCCTCATGGCCGAAGAGTTCCGCAAGCTCTACCCCCAGGTCAAGATCCAGGTCGAGGGCAAGGGCTCGTCCACCGCACCACCGGCGCTCATCGAGGGGACCGTCCAGCTCGGCAACATGTCGCGCAAGATGAAGAGCAAGGAGACCGATGCCTTCGAAGAGGCATTCGGCTATGACCCCGCCCGTTTCGATGTCGCGCTCGACACCTTGGCGGTCTTTGTCAACAAAGACAACCCCATCGAGAGCCTGACCATCGCCCAGGTGGACGCCATGTTCTCCAAGACTCGGAAATGCGGCTCAGCGGGTGATGTCAGCACATGGGGCAAGATCGGTCTCGGTGGGAACTGGTCAACGGCGCCGATCTCGCTGTATGGCCGCAACGCGGCCTCCGGAACCTACGGCTACTTCAAGAAGCACGCCCTGTGCAAGGGCGATTACAAGGATACGGTGAAAGAGCAGCCGGGCTCGGCCTCGGTAGTTCAGGGAATCGAAAAGGACCCCTATGGCATCGGCTACTCTGGGATCGGCTACAAGACCTCCGGTGTCCGCGCCGTGCCGCTGTCGCCGGCCGATGGCCAGCCCGCTGTCGCCGCTTCTTCGGAGAACGCCGCCAACGGCAGCTACCCCCTCGCACGTTTCTTGCACATCTATGTCAACAAGGCCCCGAACAAGGACCTCGACCGGCTCACCGCGGAGTACCTGCGGTTCATCCTCTCGGCCCAGGGCCAGCGGGTTGTGATCAAGGCCGGGTTTGATCCTCTCGATGCGGTCACCGCCGCCGAACAACTCGCCAAGATCGAGAAATAGCCCTTGAAACCTCTCCTCACCGAACCGCAGAAGGACCGTGTCGCCTCGTTGGTGATCCGTGCCGGCGGGATCATGGTGATCCTCGTTGTCATCGCCATCGTCGTGAACATCGGTCTCGAGGCGCTGCCGCTCTTCGGCGGCGCCTCGGCAGGTGAGGTGCGCTCCATCGGCCCGAAAGCCGGCGCCCTCGCCGCGGGAACCGATCCCCGCCGCGAGCTCGTGTGGACCCTCGAGGACGATGGCCTCGTCCGCCTCGACCGAGGCGACGAACCCTTCTCCATCGTCGAGGACGGCGCCACCATCGTTGCGGCCGACCACGAAATCCACGGCCTGATCTCGGCGCTGACCGACAGCGCCTCGGTGGTGATCGGCACGGTGAAATTCAGAGACCTGTGGACCGGCGACGAACGGACGACCTCCGCTCGCTGGCGATCCTCCGCTGACTCTCTGACCCTTCCGACCGAGGCCGACTGGGTCGGCGTCACCGCCAACGCCGACTCGGATGGCGCGGTGGTCGCGGTGGCGTGGTCCGACACCGGTCAACTCGCCGTCGCGAGCTGGGACGCCGACGACGAGGAATGGGAGAGCCATCCGGAGCTCTCCATCGCCGGCGGCGTGTCGTCGGCCGCGGTCTCCGATGATCTTGCCTCCCTGGCCGTTGTCGATGACCGCGGAGGGCTCCATCTTTTTGAACTGTCAGGTCTCGATCCGACCGAGATCGAGGCGAGGCCCGACCACACCACCACCGCGCGCTTTCTCATCGGAGGCGGGACCCTCGTCGTGGGCGGTCGGGACGGAACGGTGGCGGTGATGCTCCAGGTCCCCAGGGTGACGATCGAGAACCGGGGCACCACCCCGCTTCGCGTCGCCGGAACCACCATCGAACCTGGAGCATCGGCGGAACTGCCCGACAACCAACTCGGTCAGATCCTGGCCTCCCGTCCCGAGATCGAGCTGACACCGGCGGCGCCGGTGTGGCGCACCATCCGGCAGATGCCGCCCATGCCCTCCGCCGCGACCTGGATCGCCCCCGCCCATCGCCGCCGTGGGCTCGTTGTCGGTGGCGAGGATGGTTCGGTGGGACTCTACTATTCGACCTCCGGACGGCGGTTGCTTCTCGACAACTGGTCCGGCGATCCCATCAGCTTTGCCGCCCTGTCGCCCAAGGGCGATGGCGCCGTGGTCCTGGCCGGTGACCGGCTGCTCGACCGGTTCATCGACAACCCCCACCCCGAGATCAGTTTCCGGACGCTCTTCCTGCCGGTCTGGTACGAGGGCTACGCGGCCCCGAAATGGGTGTGGCAGACCACAGGGGGCACCGATGCCTTCGAACCCAAGATGAGCCTCTGGCCCTTGATCTTCGGCACCCTCAAGGCAACCCTTTACGCCCTGCTGTTTTCGGTGCCCATCGCCTTGATGGCCGCGGTCTATGTCTCCCAGCTCGCCCCGACCTGGCTCCAGTCCATCGTCAAACCCACCATCGAACTCATGGCCGCGGTGCCGTCGGTTGTCGTCGGGTTCATCGCCGCCCTGTGGCTCGCTCCCCGGTTGGAGGCGGCGCTCTTCGCCGCCCTGGTGACCTTGATCTGCCTGCCGCTCTCGGTCTTTGTCGCCCTGCTCGCCTGGCGGGTGCTGCCGGTGACCTTTCGCCGGTCGGCGGGCGCCGGGTCGGAACTCCTGACGCTCCTGGTGGGTCTGTTCAGCGTGGTGATCCTCGTCGCCGTGTTCGCCGACCCCATCGAAAGCTGGCTCTTTGGCGGCGACTTCCAGCGATACCTCTTCACCGAATGGGGGCTGCGATTCGACCAGCGCAACAGCATCGTCGTTGGACTCGCCCTCGGGTTTGCGGTGATCCCGGTGATCTTCACCATCGCCGAGGACGCCTGCTCGGCGGTCCCCGGCTCACTGGTCTCGGCGAGCCGCGCCCTCGGCGCCACCCGTTGGCAGACCGCCGTCAAGCTCGTCGTCCCCGCCGCGAGTCCCGGTCTCTTCGCCGGGGTCATGCTCGGTCTCGGTCGCGCGGTCGGCGAGACCATGATCGTCCTCATGGCCGCGGGCAATACACCGATCCTCGATCTCTCGCCCTTCAACGGGATGCGGACCATGTCGGCCGCCATCGCCGTGGAGATCCCCGAGGCCCCGGTGGGCGGCACCCTCTTCCGGGTCCTGTTCTTAACCGGCGCCCTGCTCTTCATCTTCACTCTCGTCGTCACCACCGCCGCGGATGTGGTGGGGGGCTATCTCCGGAAGAAATATGCCCGGTTCTGAGTCTGTGAAGACCACCTTCGCCACCGACCGGAAGGGACTCGCGCCGGGCCTTCCGGGGATCTGGAGTACCGCGCTGGCAACCCTGTTGGTGCTGGTCATGCTCGCTCTTCTTCTGTGGGTCGTGGCCGTCAATGCCTTTGGCTGGTTCTGGCCGGCGTCGGTCTGGCAGGTGGAGACGACCGATGGCTCGGAGCATGTCGGGATCGAAGTCGGTCGCGAGCTCGTTCCGGGCCCGGCGGACTCCGACGAGGTCTACCGCCTGCAGTACAAGGTCGGCAACCGGGATCTCGACGGCCGTGATTTCATCTGGCTCGACGAGGCCGAGATCCGATCGAGGCATCAGCCCGAGGATCTCGTCCGGATCGTGCGCTCCGAGTACGGCGATGCCTTCGGACGGATCGTCGGGGCCGAAACCGCGGCCGGCGTCGCGGTTGACATCAATGATCCGGATGCCCTGTCCGCGTTTCTCGAAATCGGCGCCGAGGGCCGCACCGAGAAGAGCCGGCTGGAAGACGAGCTGAGCGACCGCCGCCGGCCCCTGACCGTTCTCGAGGAGGAACTCGACCTCCTCGAACGCTCGGCAAACGCATCGACCGAGGCCGGTCGAAAGAAGATCGACGCCCTGTCGGTTCAGGTCGATGGGCTCTCAGCCGAGCTGAGACCCGATCTGGACGAGATCCAATCAGCGTTGGACGGGGTCATCGAAGACCTCGCCACCGGCCACCTTCGGCTGGAATCGGGCACCGCGGTCTTCGATGTGGCGCTGAGCAACATCATCGAGGTCAGCTGGCCGAACCGCATGGGTTTCTTCGCCAAGTTCGTCGCCACCGTCAAAGAGGGCGTTCTCTTCCTCATCACCGAACCCCGCGAGGCCAACACCGAAGGTGGGATCGCTCCGGCACTCTTCGGAACGGTCCTGCTGGTCCTGCTCATGAGTGTGGCTGTGGTCCCGCTGGGTGTCATCACCGCGGTCTACATGACCGAGTACGCCCGGCCCGGCTTCCTGCTGAGACTGGCCAACCAGGCGGTCAACAACCTCGCGGGTGTCCCGTCCATCGTCTTCGGGATGTTCGGTCTCGCCTTCTTCATTTACGGCGTGGGCGGGACAATCGACCGCACCTTCTTCGCAGATCGGCTCCCGACCCCGACCTTCGGGACCGGAGGGCTGCTTTGGGCGTCCCTGACTCTCGCCCTTCTGACGGTGCCGGTGGTGGTCGTCGCCACCCGTGAGGGTCTCCTGGCGGTTCCGCGGTCCTGGCGGGAAGGATCTCTCGCCCTTGGCGCCACCCAGTGGCAGACGCTGCGGCGGATCATCCTCCCAGCTGCCATGCCGGGAATCCTCACCGGTCTGATCCTGGCCATCAGCCGGGCCGCCGGCGAGGTCGCCCCGCTGATGCTCACCGGAGCCGTCAAGCTGGCCCCCAGCCTGCCCGTCGACACAACAGCGCCGTTTCTCCACCTCCAGCGCAAGTTCATGCACCTGGGATTCCACATCTATGATGTCTCCATGCAATCGCCCAATGTCGAGGCGGCCAAGCCCATGGCATTTGCCACCACCCTCGTCCTGTTGCTTCTCGTGGTGCTCATGAATCTCGCGGCCATTGTCATCCGTCGCCGGCTCCGCCGCGCCTACCGCGGCTCATCCGTTTGAGGTACTCACGCATGTCAACGAACAACGGTTTTGCCCTCGAGTCGCACGATCTCGATTTCTACTACGGAGAGGTCCATGCGCTCAAGAAGATCGACCTCGAGATCTCCGAGCATCAGGTCACGGCGCTAATCGGACCATCGGGCTGCGGGAAGTCCACCTATCTGCGTTGCTTCAACCGGATGAACGACATGATCGAGGGGATCCGCGTCGATGGGAAGATCCTCGTCGAAGGTGAAGACATCTACTCCGCCGGTGTGGATCTCGAGCTCCTGCGGAAGCGGGTTGGGATGGTCTTTCAAAAATCCAATCCGTTTCCCATGTCGATCCGCGAGAACGTCAACTACGGCCCACGCATGGGGGGAGTACGGGGGCGCGATCGGTTGGATGAGATCGTCGAACGCTCGCTCCAGCAGGCCGACCTCTGGGGCGAGGTCAAGGACCGTCTCGATGACTCGGCTCTCGATCTCTCGGGTGGCCAGCAGCAGCGTCTGTGCATCGCCAGGGCATTGGCCAACGAACCGGAGATCCTGTTGCTTGACGAGCCCGCTTCGGCGCTCGACCCCATTTCCACCGCCAAGATCGAGGAGACCCTCCTGCAACTCAAGCAGAGCTACACGATCCTGATCGTCACCCACAACCTGCAGCAGGCTGCGCGCGTCGCGGATCACACAGCCTTCTTCATGCTCGGAGAGCTCATCGAGTTCTCCGACACCACAACCATGTTCACAAATCCAACGGAGTCCCTCACCGAGGAGTACATCACGGGGAGGTTCGGCTAAGCTCGTATAGAAGCTTGTAGATACGGATCGCTGAGCGGGTCGCATGCGAGGACCCGCAATCAAGGAGTCAGACATGCAGCGCCAGTTCGAAGAAGAACTCGACGAGATCAAACGCACGATCCTCACCATGGCGGGGATGGTGGAGAAGGGGCTGGTGGATATTTCCAAAGCCCTGGCGATGAGGGACGCCGAGCTGGCCGAGGGCGTGATCGAGATGGACGACGAGATCGATCAGTACGAGGTCGAGATCGACCGCCTGGCCACCGAGTTCATCGCCAAACACCAGCCCACCGCCACCGATCTCCGGTTTGTCATCGTCGCCATCAAGCTCGGTCCCGAGATCGAGCGGATCGCCGACAACTCGGTCAACATCGCCGGTCGGATCCGGCACATGTGCGAGCAAACCCCCCTCGGGGCGGCCAAGGACCTTCCGCGGATGCTGGGCCTTGCCCAGGCGATGGTCAACGACGCCATTGCCGCCTATGTGGCACGGGACGCGGAAGCTGCGCGCAATGTCATCCGGCGGGACGACGAGGTCGATGAGCTCTATTGGTCGATCTTCCGCGAGCTGATCAAGTTCATGGCTGATGACTCCGACAGCATCCAGTGCGCAATCGACCTGGTTCTGATCGCCCGCTTCATCGAGCGGATCGCCGATCAGGCCACCAATATCTCCGAGGAAGTCGTCTACCTGGTGGATGCGCAACCGATCCGGCATGTCGACGAGAAAGACTGGACGGACTGACGTGACCAGAGAACGTATCGCGCTGGTGGAGGACGACGCCGATCTGGCGGCGACTCTCGGTCTCGCGCTCGAACGCGAAGGCTACGAGATTCTGAGCTATCCCACCGGCCGGGAAGGTCTGGTCGGGATCCTCGGCAGCCCGCCGGATCTGGTCCTGCTCGATCTCAACCTGCCGGATCTCGACGGGCTCAGCGTCTGCCGCGAGGTCCGCGACACCGCCGCGGTGCGCGACCTGCCCATCATCATGCTCACCGCGCGGGTCGAGGAGAGCGACAGGGTCCTCGGGCTCGATCTCGGCGCCGACGACTACATCACCAAGCCCTTTTCCCTGCGGGAACTCAAGAGCCGGATCCGCGCCCTGCTGCGGCGCCGGAGTCTCGATGGCGGCGTGCCCGAGGACGAGTATCGCGACGCGCGGCTCCACGTGCGCCGCGGTCCCATGGATGTCGAACTCGATGGTGAGCTCGTCCGCCTGACCGTCCGCGAGTTCGAGCTGCTGTGGTACCTCATCACGACCCGGCCCCGGGTGGCGTCGCGGGAGAGCATCCTCGAGCGGGTCTGGGGTCTTTCGAGCGATGTCGAGACCCGAACCGTAGATGTCCACATCCGCGCCCTGCGGTCCAAGCTTGGCTCGGAGCTGGTGGAGACGGTGATCGGCGCCGGTTATCGTTTTCGGGGCTTTCAGTGAACCGAACCCGCCACCTGATCGCCGCTTTCGCGGCGGCCTCACCGGTGCTCATCGTGGTGCTGCTCCTCGGTGGTCGAACGGGATTGAGGTGGCTCGTGGTCACGTTTCTGTGGTCGGCCGCGGTCATGCTGGTGGAGACCGTGCTTTGGATCAGAACCGGACGACAGCTTCGTTCGGCGTCCCTCACCCTCGATGTGCCGCCGGCGGATCTCCCTCGCGCCATCCGGCAGCTCAGGGACCAGGCCGACGACCACCGGGTCGAAAGCGAGCGTCTCGCCGGCCGGCTCGAGGATCTCTCTTCGGGTCTCGGCGACGGTCTGCTCGTGGTGACCTCCGATCTGCGGGTCCGGCTCATCAACAGGCCGGCCCTGGACTTCTGCGACGTCGACCGAGCCGACCGCGGCAGCCACCTGCTCGAGTTCCTCCGTGACCCGGCGGTGATCGATGTCGTCGAGGAGGCAGCCGAGGGCGGTCGTCCCGATGCCGAAGTGGTGGAGAACCGCAACGGACTGTGGGAGATCCGCGCGTTCCCCGTTCGAGACGGCGGCGCGGTCGTGCTCTTTTCCGAAGTCAGCCTGGTTCGTCGGTCGGCCGAGTTCCGACGTCGTTTTGTCCAGGACCTGTCCCACGAGCTGCGGTCTCCCCTCGCCGTTCTGCGGACGACGGTGGAGGCACTCGAGGACGATGTCGATCCGCGGCTCGCTGAGGTTTTGATCCGCCAGGTCGAGCGCCTGGATCACCTGACCAGAGAACTCTACGACCTCGCGACCATCGAGTCAGGCCAGCTCGAGCTCGAGCTCGAAACGGTCGGATTGAAGTCGGTGGTGGGCGATGTTCTGGGTGACTTCGGCCCTGAAGCCGCGGCCACCGGGGTCGAGTTTCGGCAAGAGGTCTCTGGCGACGCGGCGGCGTGGTGCGACCGACGCGGACTCTACCGGATTCTCAGCAACCTCATCGACAATGCCGTCAAGTACAACAGGCCGGGCGGGTGGGTGGAAATCGAGGCCCGGACCGACCGCGACGAGGTGATCATCCGGATTTCCGACAGCGGCGAGGGAATCCCACCGGGGGAGCTCCGCGCGGTGTCGCAGCGCTTTTATCGGGTCGATCGCGCGCGGACCCCGGGCCAGGGTGGTCTGGGCCTCGGTCTTGCCATCGTCAAACATATGGTCCAGTACATGGGTGGCTCCCTCGATCTCCAATCGAGGGAGGGCGTCGGCACTACGGTGACCATCGCCCTGCCCGGGGAGCCCCCTTCCTGACGCTGGTGGGAACCTCCGGTCAGCTCGTCGACGGATTCGGTTCGCCGCCGGGATCTCCCAGGCGACTCGCACCCTCCGACCCCGGCATGGAATCCTCGAAGACGGCGAGCACGTGGGTTGCGCTCTCGGCGATCTTGAGCGCATCCCAGGCCAACGAGTAGAAAAGAATGCTGAGCCGGGTCTTGGAGGCGTTATCCTGGATCCGCATGACCTGGTTCTCGTCGAATTCATCGACGAGAAGGCGGATCTTGCGATTGGCGCCGGAGATCTCCGCGCAGTCCGGGCATTTGCCGGTCCGCAGGTTCCGCGAGGTCCGATCGAGAATGTCGCAAACGATGTCGCGGACCCTCCCGAGCTCGTGCTTCTGCTCGTCGAGCAGACCTGAGTGGTTGTTGGCGACGTGGAGATAGGCCCGGACCACGATGTCCCGAAGACTCTCGGAGATCTCCTGGAGCGTGCTGATGGTGTGGGCGTAGCGACGGGAATCCTGGACTGCCTCCCACTGGAGCAGCCGGAAGACCTTGAAGATGTTGGCCGCGATGATATTCGACCAGCGCTGGACTCGACGCTGTTTCTCACGAGCTTCCTTGAGCTGTGTCCGGTCCTCGGCGAAGAGCGCATTGAAGCTCAGGTCGACGACCTTCGCGACCTCAGCAAGAAAGATCGCCGCGTGCCGCGACGTCGCCTCGGACGCCGCCACCGAGTCCTTGATCTTCCGCAGGTTGAAGACCTCGGCCGAGTCCTCGATCTCCTCGCGTTTCCGGTGGATTCGGTGGGTGCGGTAGATGATGAAGGCGGCAAGGATGAGGATGGCTCCCACCGCCCAGGCGCCGCCGAAGAAGATCGCGCTGGCGAAGATCGACGACACGGTGAAGGCCATCATGGCGGTGAAGAACCACCCGCCGATGACGGTGAGCACTCCGCTGACCCTGTAGACCGCGCTGTCCCTGCCCCAGGCCTGATCCGACAACGACGTGCCCATGGCCACCATGAAGGTGACATAGGTGGTCGAAAGGGGCAGCTTGAACGAAGTGGCGAGCGAGATGAGCGCGCTCGCGACCATCAGGTTGACCGACGCGCGGATGAGATCGAACGAGGGCACATCGGCGTCGGCATCGGGTGTCGGCCGGTGCTCCGATCGATCGAAACGACGGTTGACGGCTCCACGAAGCGGGGCCGGGAAGAGCTTGCCGACGTTGTCGAAGACCGACGAGACGAGGCGGACGATGGTCTGTGACAGCACAGTGGACTCGAAGCGCTCGAAACCCTCGTCCTGACGCCCGAGCCGGATCTCGGTCTTGGTCACCGAGCGGGCCTTGCGTGAAACCCACAGCGTGACGACCATGATCGCGCCCGCGATCAGGAGGAGTACGGTGTTGCCGGGGACCTTGCCCGCGAGGGCCTCCATGGTGGTGTTCATGGGATCGGCGGTGGCCGCGGCCACCTGATACGAGCTCAGACCGGCCAGCGGAACTCCGATGAAATTGACGAGATCGTTGGCGGCGAATGCCATCGCCAGGGCGAAGGTGCCGATGAGCACGATGACCTTGAGGATGCTGATCCGGGTGAAGCTCATGAGGATCTGAAGGAAGATCGCACACACGAAGAAAGAGGCACCGAGAATCATCCAAGTGTTGCCCTTGATAAAGGCGCTGACCTCCGGCGTGATGAACGACGCTCCCTTCGAACCCTTGATCAGGATGAAGTAGGTGATGGAAGACAGCGCGACACCGCCCCAGAGCGCACCATAGCGACGAAGGCGCGTTTCGTAATCGAAGGTGAAGATGATCCGGCTGACGAACTGCACCAGGGCGCCGACGGCAAACGCCACCACCACCGAGAGCAGAATGCCGAAGATGATTGTCAACGCCTTGCCGGTATTGATGTACTCAACAACTCTGGCGAAGCTTTCGCCGTCGGTGTAGAGCTTGAGCAGGGAAACCGCGACCGCAGCGCCGAGCAGTTCGAATACGATCGACACGGTGGTCGATGTCGGAAGCCCGAAGGTGTTGTAGAGATCAAGCAGCAGGATGTCGGTGAGCATCACCGCGAGAAAAATCGTCATCAACTCGGGCATGGTGAAGAACTGCGGGTGGAAGATGCCCTTTCGAGCGACCTCCATCATCCCGGATGAAAAGGTCACACCGGCCAGCATTCCCAAGCTGGCGATGATCATGATGACGTTTCGCGGAGCTACCCGTGACCCGATGGACGAGTTGAGGAAGTTAACCGCGTCGTTGGAGACTCCGACGATGAGGTCCGAAATGGCGAGCCCGAAGAGAATCAGAATCGCGATCTGGAAGAATTCCATCTGTCACCCTTGCGAGGTTCTTGGTGGTATGGGCGCCACCGTGGCCGATTGGTCGATGATCGACCCAAGACACAGTAGTACAGCCCCCGATCGAACACAATTGGTTGTGCTGACCCGAGTCGGTTCGGATCGTGGCGCCCGGAAAGCTTTCGTCAAGAGATGGTAGGCTGATTCGGTGTTGACCATCGTCAACCCGGCCGCGGCAGGCGGGCGACTCGGCCGCGAGTGGCCACGGTTGCAGGAGAAGCTCAAGGCATCCGGGCTCGATTCGGAGACGGTCTTCACCGAGGCGCCGGGCCACGCCTCCGAGCTGGCCGGCCGGGCGGTGGCTGATGGGACCCGGCGTGTGCTCGTCGCCGGGGGTGACGGAACGGTTTGCGAGGCCGCCGAAGGGATGGCCGGAATCGGTGGATGCGAGCTCGCCATCCTCCCTCTGGGCACCGGAAACGACGGCGCAAGGACTCTGGGTGTTCCCACCGATCTGAGTCGGGCAGCGCGGGTTGCCACCGGCGGCATCGCCCGGCCCGTGGATCTCATCCGGGTTGGCGACCGCATGGTGCTCAACGCCATCGGGATCGGGCTCACAGCCGACATCAACGAGCGGGCCGCCAAAATCAAGTTGGTACGCGGAATCGCCGTCTATTTGGGGACCGCCGCGGTCTCGCTCTTCAAATTCAGGGCGCCAGAGGTGCGGATCGTCGCCGACGGGCGGGAGATCAAGAGCACCATGACCATCCTGGCGGTCCACAACGGACCCACGACCGGCGGCGGATTCGCCCTGACCCCCGACGCCGTCCCCGACGACGGTCTCCTCGACGCGACACTGGTGCCGGATGTGCCGGTGACGGGACGTCTCCAGCGTCTGATCGGCGCCCTGCGCGGCAACCTCCAAACCATGGACGGCAGCATCGCCCTTCAGGCCAAGGCGCTCGAACTCCACCACGACGAGCCGCTGGCGGTCCACTTTGACGGCAACGCCGGGATGCTCGAGGGTCCGGTGACGCGTTTTGAGATCGTGCCGAAGGCGCTCAAGGTGGTGGTGCCGGCGTAGCACGCTCAGCGGCGCGCTGCTCGAAACTGATTCTGTGAACCCCGGCCTTCTGGGACGCCGCGGCTAACGCCGCAGGCGTCCCAGCGTCGCACGGGCACCGTGGTCATTCGAGGAGGCCGGAAAGTGTGTGACCACGCTGCTCGCGCGAGCGGCGGCCTCCTTCCGAGCCGGAACAGATGCACCGGATCGTTCTACCGCGAGGGTTGCCCGGCATCGGCATTGTGTGGAGCGCGTTGCGGTGCCGGGAGGTTGTGCCTGCACAATGCCGTGCCCGGCACGCCCCGATGGAGAGTGGTTTTTGGTGGTCTTTGACCATCACATCTTACGGCAACGGCCACGGTCACGGCCGCTGTCACGGTCTCGGCCACGGGTAACGCTGTCAACCCCCTGCGAGCCGAGACGTCCTATGCTTGTGTTGAGAGCAACCACCATGCCGCCGACTCGATCCGATCTTTCGACTGATGACAGCGCCCTCGTTCTGATGGCGCGAAACGGGGACCGTGACGCCTTCGGTGAACTGGTTCGGCGCCACCAGCGGCGCGTGTGGATGGTCTGCCGGCAATATGTCGGCGCCGATGAAGCGGATTCGGTGGCACAGGACAGCCTGGTCAAGGCCTACACCAAGCTCGGTTCCTTTGACTCGCGGGCGGCGTTCACTACCTGGATCACCCGGATCGCCATCAATACCTGCCTCGATCTGATTCGGCAGCGTAAGAGAGAGGGCCTGCGGGTGGTGGCGGCAGACGACGACGAAGAACTCGATGTGACTGAGCAGGTGGCCGACAGCGAGATCGATCCCGAAGGACGATCCATGCAGCTCCAGGCGGTGGACCGGCTCAGGGAGTGCGAGGCCGGGTTGCCCGAGCGGCAACGAGAAATCTTCCGCCTGAGGTTCTACGCCGAGATGGATCTCGACGAGATCGCCGCCAGCCTCTCGGTCCACGTGGGAACGGTGAAGACGCAGCTCCACCGGGCGGTTCACCGGCTGCGGAGAGAACTTGGAGACGTACGATGAGCAACCACCTGACGACCGAAGAAATCGCGACCGCCGTGGCCGGCCTCGAGCTCGAAGCCGCGGTCGCCGACCACCTCGAAAACTGCGTGGCCTGCCGCGCGGAAGTAGCCGATCTGGCGGGGCTCATCGGCGACCGCCGCGAGGACATCCTGGCCGATGAGCCCGATTGGGTCACCCAGACCGAGCAGATTCTGGACCGGTTGCCCACGGGGGTCGAGACCGCTGATCGTCAAGGGGCAAGATGGCTTCGGCCGGTGCTGGCGGTTGCGGCCGGGTTGGTCGTGGCGGCGGGTCTCGGGATCCTGCGGCCGGATGGAACAGTGGAACCGCCGGCGGGTGAGCCGTCGGTGGAGGAGATCCTCGCCGAGATGGACGAGCTGCTGTCCGACGACAGCATCCCCGGGTTCGAGATCATCGATCCTGATGGGGATGATCTGGAGACCTACTTCAACAACGGAGCATCCTGAGCGGGGGCATTCGGGAGGAACCATGAAACGAATGATGATGATCGTGGTGCTGCTCGCGGCAGCCACCACCACCGGGGCGGCGGACTTCAACCTGCCGCAGGGAAAGTGGTGGGAGAACGAAAGGGTGGTCCAGCGAATCGGGCTCACCGAAGATCAACAAGCGGCGATCAGCGAGCTCGTCTATCAGCACGCGTTGAAGATGATCGATCTCAACGCCGGGCTCAAGAAGGCCGAGTTCGAGCTCGGTGACCTCGTCGATCGGGACGAGTTCGACACGGCGGCGATCCGCAAGGCGTTCAGCGCTTTCCAGGCGGCGCGGCAGAAGCTCGAGGACCAACGTTTCGAGATGCTGCTCGCGGTGCGGGGAGAGTTGACCTCCGAGCAGTGGCGGAGCCTGCTCGAGATCAGACGCCACCTCGAGAGGATGCGGGAGAACCGACGACCCGGGGAAGGGGCGCCCGGGGGGCCGCGACCGCCCCAGGGTGGCGAGAGGCGGCGACCGGCGGACGAAGAGTTCGGGTAAGAGGTTTCGATTTGTTGAACGCCAACGCCGCGGGTCCTTCATCCCGCGGCGTTTTTTGTATAGCTCGCCGTGGGTTTGTCGCAGCCATCGCCCGGAGGAACCGGAGATAATGCAGATCGGCGCAGATACATCGCACCATCGCAGGGAGGAACCGCAAAGAGCGCGAAGCCATCGGCCGGGTTCACGGCAAAGGTGACGGCTGCGGTCACGGTCCGTAGGGTCGTCCCCCATGCCCGGCCTTCCGGGCCACCCTTGGTGGCCGGGCGTCGCCCAATCAGCGTGGTCGTTCGGTGGTGACTGGAAGGGAGGCGACCACGCTGATTGAGCGAGCGGCGGCCTGTAAGCTGTCTCTGATACACATCTCCGAGCCCACGAGACAATATTGCCAATCGCGT
>JARFRM010000328.1 GCA_029287235.1 Thermoanaerobaculales bacterium | reverse complement strand
CAGAGGCAACGCCCGTGTCCACGGAGACCTCGAAGGCAAACCGGTTTCGGTCCGCGACGAGGTCTTTGCCATCGTCCGGGCGATCCCGGTGGGTCAGGTCATGACCTACGGCCAGATTGCCGGCTGCCTGGGCAGCCGCATTTCGCCCCGGGCGGTGGGGTGGATGCTCCACCGCTGCCCGGATGGCGTGCCCTGGCAACGGGTCGTCAACGCCTCCGGGGGCTGCTCCACCGATCGGTTGCCGGACATCCCGACGGGTCTGCAGAGATCGATGCTCGAGCAAGAGGGAGTGGAGTTCTCACCGGGCGGTAAGATCGACCTCGAACGCTTCCGGTGGCAGCCGCCCCCGGTTTCAACCCCGGACGGAGTCTGGGATTGAAGGAAGTGAGAAAGTTAGAAGGTGAGAAAGTTAGAAGGTGAGGAAGTTAGAAGGTGAGGAAGTTAGAAGGTGAGAAAGTTAGAAGGTGAGAAAGTTAGAAGGTGAGGAAGTTAGAAGGTGAGGAAGTTAGAAGTTGAGAAGGTAAGGAAGTGACGGGCAGCACGCGTGGTCGCCTCTCGCCGTTGGCCTTCTAACTCTCTAACCCTCTAACCCTCTAACCTTCTAACTTTCTAACTTTCTCACCTTCTAACCTTCTAACCTCGGTACAACCGCATCGGCCTCGGTTCCTCGATGATTCCGCACTCGTGACATCGGGCCCAGAACTCCTCGATGGCTTCGAGCTCGGGCTCGTTCAGGTCGTATCGGAGATTCCTGCTCAGATAGCTTTTCGCCAGATCGACGGGCCAGCCGCTGCTCGCGGCGTGTCGCTCGGCGATCTCGGCAATCCTTCCCAGATTGTCCCGACGAATCCGATCGAGGCGATGGGGGAGGTCCCCGAGATCGGTGCCGACCGGGGTCATCCACGTGGCGAAGACAAAGGGTTTGTTCGAGAGCTCCCGCCATGCCTCACCGAGATCCAGTTCATATTTGTAGATCTCTCGATCCGGCGTCTCGGCGATCACCTTGTCGCCGATCAGAAGAACGGCCTCCGGGGCGTGATTCCCGGTTGGTGGGAGCAGAACCGGACGACACGCGTGGAGTTCCTGGATCACGACACGGAGCAGCGCCACCGAAGTGTGGCTCTCGGTGTCGACCACGATTTCGTCGAGGCTCTCGATGGGCGACCGACCGAAGACCTTGACGGTGAGCGCCGGACCATCGCAACCGATGGCGCCGGCGGGCACGATCTCGAGCTCGGTCGTCGATTGCTGGAAATCGATGACGGGGCAGAGAGCGAGGTTCGCGGCGCCCGACTCCAGGGTGTCGAGGAGCTGGCTCGGAACCCGACGAATCATCTCGATGTCGGTCTCTTGCCCAATCCCATCGATGAGTGGCTGGGCGTTGAGATAGCTGACCGTTGCGAGTTTCGTCATGCCGGTTGTTCCTTCTTGGGAGGTGACCGCCCTGAGCGGGCCGGCGGAGTGTACCACCGGTTCTTCATCCCCTGAGCCTCCTGCAGGACTTTTCGAACCGCAGTCATTCGGTTGAACACTGCCCTACACCGTGAACCGTGGAGGCAGGGTTGATCCCCGCCCGCGTTCTCTCGAAACGGGAAATCGGATCAGCCTCCGGGCTTTCCGAGTTGTAAAACTTTGCTTTTGTTGTGGTTGATGGTTCGAAACCCGGACCTTGAGAGGATAGACTGGGGAACGAAAGGAAGCCGTTTGGGGCGTGGTGTCGGTCGGGAGCCGGCGCCGTCCCGAGCCATCGGAGATGTCGGGTGCCTCTCGCGCGCGGTTGACAATTGCGGCGGGAAACTCGATGATGCGACGGTGGTTGTGGGCCTCGATGGGGTTTGAAACGGCCGCGGTTTTCGGTCGCTCGTCAGCGAGCGGTCATATTTTCAGGAGGTAAGTATGTTCCGACGAATGATCTTGGCGTTGTGCCTGGTGGCGCTTGTGTCATCGAGCGCGGTCTTTGCCGCAACCACGAGCCGGTTGACAGGCGAGGTTTTCGACAACGACGGATTGGCGATGCCGGGGGTGACGGTCCAGATCTCCTCCGACAAGCTCATCGGTGGTCCCCAGATCGCCATCGCCGACGGCGAGGGGCGTTTCACCTTCAACTTGCTGCCGGTCGGTATGTACACCGTGGAAGCGACTCTCGTCGGCTTCAAGCCCGCGAGCGGGCAGGTCCAGGTCACCCTGGATCGGACCGCCCAGATCATCTTCAACATGGTCCCCGAACAGTTCGGCGGCGAGATCGAGGTCAGCGCCCAGGTGCCGGTTGTTGACACCGCCCAGGTCAACACCTCGGTCAACTTCGATAATGAATATCTCCAGAAGGCCGCGGTGGGTGCGTCCAACCGTGATTATCTGGCCATGATGGGCCAGGCTGCGGGTGTCCAGATCGGCAGCGCCAACCCCAGCGTGTTCGGTTCGTCGACGAGCGACAACTCGTATCTCATCGACGGTCTCAACACCACCGATCCGGCCACCGGGACCTTCGGCACCAACTTCAACTTCGACGCGATCCAGGAGATGAACTTCCAGACCGGCGGTTTCGAGGCCGAGTTAGGCCAGGCCACGGGCGGCATCGTCAACCTGGTCACCAAATCCGGCGGCAACGAGTTCTCGGGCTCCTTCGACATCCGCTACCGCGACCAGAACATGACCGAGAACGGCGACCACTTCAATAAAGATGAACAGGACTCGCTCTATCGGAGCCTGTCGGGCACCCTGGGCGGGCCCATCCTGCGCGACAAGCTGTGGTTCTTCGCCTCGCTCGAGAAGGTCGACACCTCACGCCAGAACCAGGACGTCGATTTTCCCCGCGAGTTCGACGGCTGGAACTACATCGGCAAGCTCACCTGGCAGATCGCCGACAGCCACCGCGCCGTGCTCAAGTACAGCGGCGCGCCGGCCGACGTGACCCTGTGGTCGGACGTCTTCACCGACATCTCCGCCCGGGGCAACCAGTACCAGACCTCGGCCATCTGGCAGGCAGAGCTCAACTCGGTGCTGTCCGAGTCGGTGCTGCTCAACGCCTCCATCGGCCTCTTCTCGAACGAAATCAACGCCGGGGCCTATGACGGCAGCACCAACGTCAGCGGCCACGTGCTCCGCACCGAGGATCAGGCGGACGTGGATCCTGTCGACTACAAGTACTTCTATCACAGCTACCCCGCCACCTCACTGAACAACCGGTCCCGCGATGAGTTCCGACTCAGCACGACGATCTTTGCCGACAAGGCTTTAGGTTCGCACGAGATCAAGATCGGCGCCGAGTACTCGGACATGACCTACGAGAACGCCTTCTGGTACAACGGTGGCGCGTACATCCGAGATCAGCTCGACGCTTCGAGCTCCGGATACCAATTTCAGGACATCAACGGCGATGGCTACTTCAACGCCTGGATGACTCTCAAAGAGCCCCTCGAAGCGGCCCAGGACGTCACCACGTCCACCGGCGACATCCTGACCCTCTTTGCCCAGGATGCCTGGCGGCCCCACCCCAACGTCACCGTCAAACCGGGAGTCCGTTGGGACAACGTCAAGCTCAGCAACAGCGTCGGCGAACAGATTGCGGACATGGACAGGTGGCAGCCTCGCCTCGGCATCGCCTGGGACATTGCCGGCAACTCCAAGTACGTGCTGCGCGCCTCGGGCGGCCGCTTTATGGACCCGACGGCGCTGACGATTCCGGACTTCGCTTCCGGTGTGCCGATCATCTACCACGATTACAACACCCTGGAGTTCTACTGCAACGCCACCCGGGGCACCCTCTGCGATCCCAATATGTTCCCCCCCTCCTTCGGTGACCCGTATTTCTTCACCAACGGCGAAGGCATCGAGTACGTGCTCTTCGACAATCGGGATGAGCCGGCCGTCTACGATCCGGCCCAGACCCTCGACCAGGCGGGTGTCGGCCATCTCGAGACTCCGTACGCCGACGAGTTCATCCTCGCCTTCGAGACCCAGGTCGCCCGCGAGACCTCGATCGAGCTGACCTATGTCAACAAGCAGACCAAGGACATCATCGAGGACACCTGTTCCAACAACACCTGGGCGTGGGGAGACGGTGACTACCCGAGCCTTGACGACCCGACAACCTGGACGACGGGCGCCGGGTGCGGGTACTACATGATCACCAATTTCTCCACCTTCTATCGCGATTACGAAGCGTTCATCCTCTCGGCGGAGACCCGGCGCAACCGGCTCCATCTGCTCGGCAGCTACACCTACTCGACCTCCGAGGGCAACACCGCCAACGGTGCGCTCCAGTCCTACGCAACCGCGCTGGCCGATTACTTTCCGGTGCACTTTTTCAACCGAGACGGCTATCTGCCGGATGACCGCAGGCATCGGCTCAAGGTCAACGGTTACTACCTCTTCCCGCACAACTGGACGGTGGGCTTCGACGGTTTCTACGAGTCGGCCGGTCATCAGTCGGTGTTCTCGACCTGTCAGAACCTCATCGACAACATGGGCGACGACCCCTACCTGAACGAGATTTCAGCCTACTGCTACACGGGTGATGGCGCGTTCCTGTCGACCACCGACATCTTCATCACCCCGCGCGGCGCCTACGAGACCAAGTCCGTCTGGCAGCTCGACGTTCAGGGTTCCAAGACCTGGAGTCTCAACAAGGTCGATCTCACCGTGGTCGCAACGGTCTACAACATCTTCGACAACGAGGCCGACCGGACCTTCAACACCGAAGCGTATGTCAATCGAGAGGTCGGAGAGACCCTCACCTGGTATCTGCCGCGGCGTTACGAGGTCGGTTTCCGGATCGAGTTCTAGGGCAGCGACACAATCACGAACAACACGACCCGCGCTTCGGCGCGGTTCGTTTTTCGTGAGGAGGTTAGAATGTTAGAATGTGAGGAGGTTAGATAGTGAGAATGTTAGAAGGTTAGAAAGTGAGGAGGTTAGAAGGTTAGAAAGTGAGGAGGTTAGAAGGTTAGAAAGTGAGAAGGTTAGAAAGTGAGGAGGTTAGAAGGTCAGAAAGTGAGAAGGTTAGAAAGTGAGGAGGTTAGAAGGTTAGAAAGTGAGAAGGTGAGAAGGTTAGGAAGTTAGGAGGTGAGGAGTGAGGACTGAGCGGTGAACAAAAGCTCTCTGTCCTTTTCACCAACACGCGGCCTGAGGCGGCGTGCTCCCTCACCTTCTAACAGCGAGCGACGCGAGCGCTGACTTTCTAACTAGCGGCCGAAGGGAGCGCTGACTTCCTAACCTCCTAATCATGCGGCATCGATCCGCGTTTGGCCCTCAGATAGGCGAAGGGTGTGGCGTAGAGAAAATTCGACACCCTCGAGGTGTAGATATCGGCCGACCGCTCGACCTGACGGGCGAGGTGACTGATGTCGTAGCCCGAGCGCAACGGCGTTCCCCAGCGCGAGCTGAAGGTCTCGGCGGTTCTCTTGGCAAGCGGCGCCACCTGCCGGTCGAGCTCTTCCATGCGGGTCCACAGCGAGTCGAGGTCGGCCTGAATCGCGGCCGCCGTTCGGTCGCTCTCCATCCCATAGTGCAAGGTGAGGCGTTGGAGCTCGAGCCGTGCCGTACGGTGCCGGGTCTCGAGGTCCTCCTTCTCGGCCATGAGCCGTGAGAGCTCCTGCTCCACCGGTGAGATGGCCTCGATGGCCAGAAGCTCCTCCTCGAGCTCGCGGAGGATCAGCGCCGTGCGCCAGCGAAGACTCGATTTGGACATCCGGACATCGGCGAAGACGTGATCGCCGACATAGAGAATCTGGGAGCCGGAGAGACCGAGATAGTCCTCGACCCGAGCGGCGTCGCCTCCGAGATAGGCGCCGGGCCCCGGAATCGCGCCGGGGACGGGTGAGAAGAGACTCGCGTCCTCATCGGCGATGCGAAACAGCGGCAGCGTGTGGCTGAAGAAGACCGGTTTGCGCGCACCCACCACGACCAGTTCGAAGAGATCACGCCACGTCGTTCCCTTCTCGAGAAACGGGTCGAACGCAAACTCCATGATCTCCCGGGCGTACTCCCACTCGGCGTTGGAGATGAGCATCAACCGCTTTCCCGACCGTTGTTGGTCGAGAAGGGCGAGGGGAGCGTCGGGGTCGAGCTCGATGAACCGGGCGGGATCCGCCATGATCTCGGCTTTGAGGGTGCCCTCGACGTGGGTTTCGTCCATCCGGGCACGGACCTTGCGGAACAGATCCTCGTAGCCGTTGACCCCCGGGAGCTTCCCGTCGTCCAGGAGATCCACCAGCTGGGAGTAGAGACAGGTCTCCGACAGCGAGAACAGGGTGTTGAGGAAGATGAAGCGCGGATCGGAAAGCTCGACCGGGGTGTGGCGATAAACCGTGCGCTGTTCGACGAAATCCATCATCCGGGTGCCGTGGGCGGCTCGCATCACGTAGCCGAAGCGGTTGGCCTTGACGATGTTGCCCAGCTCCGAGTCGATGATGAGGCCGCGGATGACCGAGTCGGCGTCGAAACGGAGATCGGCCACCGGCCAGCCGTCGGCGTCGAGGAGCGCCTGGAGGCGCGCGTATGCGCGTTCCTCCCAGGTGCCGACCCGGTAGTGGACCAGGGTGTAGTCCATGTCGTATCCGATGGCCTGGATCGATCGCAGGTTGAGGGTCCGGTTGGCGAAGATCCTGCGGGCGAATGGCGTCTCCGGTGGTGGTGTGGCGTTCGACATGTTGGTCTCCAGGGTTGAATTCTCGCTGACGGGAGCTTAACCCATGCCCCGCTGGCAATGGAACCGCGCGGGCACATCGCAGATTCAACGCAAAGATCGCAGAGAACGCCAGGAACATCGCAAAGGCCATCGCAGGCTTGAGCCATCGCACCATCGCACTGAGAAACCGCAGATAGCGCAGATGGACGCAGATTCCATCGCACCGCTGCAATTCAACGCAGAGACGCAGAGTAGTCTATCTTGCGATCTTTGCGGTGAAACTGCGATGTGTTCAACCGAATGACCGCGATTCGGTGATTTCCGTATTCGGCTGAGCTGAAAGCTCCAACAGTCCTGCAACAAAAAATTGGCCCCCGAGTCGGGGGCCGAGAAGGAGGAGATTCATGGGTGCGTCCTGATAATCAATATAGAGCCCGGGGTCGATTCCGGCAGTGAGCTGGATCACAGGCGAGTCTGAATCTCAGTAGAGTTCTGACATTGTGCCGTGGTGATCAGTTGGATTGAGGGTAGAGAAGGATGCGGTCGTGGACGACCAGTACGAGATCGTCGAGACCGTCATTGGTGAGATCGGCGATGACGATCTCGCGTGGTTGGTTGACGGCGCCGCGCTGACCCTCATAGTGAGCATCGACCTCGAAGACCGTGAAGTGGAGGAGACTCGTCCATTTCCCGTTGTCGGCCGGGCGGAAGACCTCGAGGACATGAGAGTCGCGGGTGTCGACGGCGACGACCTCCGGCGACCCGTCGGCATCGAGATCACCGACTCCGAGGAGTTGGTAGTCGACGCCTTCGAGGTCAGACTCCCAGGAGGAAACCGGGCGCAGAACCTCGTCGTCGATCCCCACCGGCATCCAGACGAAGCGGTCGGATCCGAAGATGGCCAGATCGTCGGTCCCGGATCCGTCCAGATCGACCGAGTGCGCCTCGACCAGATCGACGGAGGGCAGGTCGATATTCTCCAGGAAACGCCACACCCCGCCTCGGCGCGGTGTCAGGACGTGGAGACGATCGTTGGCGGGTTCGAGCAGAGCAACCACCCGCGCGTTGGAACCGTCTTTCCCGAGGATTGAAGCGGCGGCGATCTCGGCATCGCCGGACCTCGGGTTGAACTGGGCTGCGACCTGGAGGTTGCGGGCGTCATCGAGCCGGAGGGCCCGTGCGAAGCCGGAGCCGGCGATGATCATCTCCCGGGTGCCGTCTCCGTCAACATCGCCGGTCGCGAAGGCTGAAGGATCGACATCGGCCATGAGTGATCGTCCGAATCCCGTTGTCGCTTCGATCTCTTCGAATCCTCCGTCATCGTTCTGGATGAGCAGCCGGGTGGGGTCATGGTCGACGAAGAGCACGAGGTCCGGACGGCCGTCGGCGTCGAGATCGACCACACGCAGGGCCCGGGGGTCGGTTTCGAACCCGGAGAGCTCGATCTCGACGGTTTCGTTCCACCCTGACACGCCGGGGACCAGAAAGAGCCGACGATCACTCCTCTCGGCCGAGGCGTAGACGAGATCGAGGTGGCCGTCCGCGTCGAAGTCCGCGGCCGCCACCGCCTCCGGTTTCCCCCGGGTGTCGATGACCGACGGCAGCCCGAGGGTGCCATCCTCGGCCAGCCGGGTCCACGCCAGGGTTCGTTCCTTCGGGCTGGCCATGATCAGCTCGTCCCGCCCGTCGGCGTTGCGGTCCATGGCGACCAGGGCGCGAATTCCCGCGAGGGATGGAAACTCCTCAGCGGCGGCGAACACGCCCGGTTCTTCCTGGCGGACCAGCCAGATCCGCGCCCCCCGTGAATCGGCCACCGCGAGGTCGAGGAGACCGTTCCCGTCGAAGTCGCCCAGGGCGGAGCTTGCCGGCGCCTTGCCGTCGGTGGGAAAGGCGAAGACCCGCGGTCGGCCGTTGGAGAGGATGGACTTTCCGGGTTCCGGTGTATCAAAGGCCAGCCGCTCGATGAGGCCGGTGTCCGCCTGGATGTGGACAAGATCAATCCCGGCGCCGCGGGCGGACGGCAGCGCGCGGACGACGCCCCGGCTCGGGCCCATTCGATAGGCCACCTCGGGTCCGAAGCCACCGCCGGTCAGCCCGTGCCGGATCCGAAGAGAGTCCTTTGATCCGGAGACCTGATAGGTGACGTCGAGCCTCTGATCGCCGTCCACATCGACGACCTCGAGGGCGAAGCTGGCCCCCGAGAGCCGGAAGCCGGTCGGTGCGTCGAGCTCACCGTCGGCCGTCTGTCGATAGAGGAGAAGCTCGGTCTTGGTCAGGACCGCGAGATCGCTCCGGCCGTCGGCGTCGAGGTCGCTTATGACAACGGTGCCGCGGAGGCCCGCCGGCTCGGAAATGTCGAAGATCCGCCGGCGGTCGAAGACGCCGTCCTTGTCCTGGTGGAGAACGGTGAGGCCGTTCGGGCTGCCGGTGAAGGCGAGATCGAGACGACCGTCACCGTCGAGATCTCCGGCGGCGAGGGCATACATCCGACTCCCGGTCGGAACACCTCTGCGGTCGAACCGGGAGTCCTCGAGAATCGGTTGCCAGCGGTCGAGGCCCGTCGGCCGGGTGCGGGTGGCCGTCGATCCCGGCTCTCGTTGGATGAGCAGCTCGATGCGGGCGCGGTCGTTGTTGATGATGGCGAGATCGGTGCGTCCGTCGCCGGCGATGTCGGCGGCGACCAGGGAACCGGTGCTCCAACCGGTCTTGATCACCTCGGGTCCACCGAGCTCCACGGCTGTGAGGCCCGTCGCCATCAGCACACATCCGGCACATGCGAGTGCCGTTCGAGGAAGACCGCGTCGCATCCTCGGCGTCAATCCCCGTCGGCGGGCAGGATGAGGGAGCGGATCACCATGCTGCGATCGTCCTTCCAGACACCGCTGACACCCGAGGAGAAGTACTTTCCAACGGTTCCGGGGTCGGGGACCGCCGACGGATCGCAGATTCGAAAGTCCTCACCGTCCTCGGTCTTGACGTCGTCCGCGAGGGCGATGGCGTTGAAAACGAAATCTCCGATCGAGGTCAGATCCTGGAACTGAAGGGCGGCGCCGCCATCCGGAAGCTGTCCTAGGGAGCGTTGAACGGGGGGCAACAGCCAAACCGATTTGCCCTTGGCGGCGAACTTGAGCAGGACTTTTTCAAGGGTTGCCGGAGAACCGACCGAGAGCAACAGGTGATTGTCGCGGACGACGTATGCGATCTCGGTGCCCGGAGCTTCGCCCTCGGCCTGTGGAAGATCGAGGGTGAAGATCGTGTGCCCCTCGAAATCGCGTTCGTTGAAGAACTGCGATCCCTGTCCGACCATCCCCTTGATGGTTTCGATGGCGTTTTCGAGTGCGTCTTTCTGATTGATGCCGAGAGCGAAGACCTGGTCCTGCTCGAGCTGGAGTTCGGCAAGACTGTCGCCGATGAGGCCTTCCAGGTTCTGGATCGAGACCATCTCCCCGGTGAGATTCTCCAGGAGATCGCGCCGAAGGTCGAGCTCGGCGCCGGCCTGCTGAGCCATGGACTGGAGCTGCATGGCGGCCATGCCCATGAGAGCGGGGTTGATCCCGTTCATGATATCGACGAAGGCCGACCAGGCGTCGCCGAAGTCGAAATAGGCGGCGGTGAAGCTGTTGCTGTCGACGGGAATGAAGGTCGGGCGGGGAGCCTCCTCCGGGCCGTATGCCAGGAGTTTGACCAGGCCGCGGTTCTCGGTGTAGGTCAGGCCGAAGTCCATCCCCATCCTCTGATCCTTGAAATCGAGGGTGGCGAAGAGGGCCTGCATCGCCTCGATGCCGAGGGCTTCCAGGAGGGCCGCCGGGTCGACGGGGAAGGGGCTGCCGGACTCCTGGGCGGCGGCGAGTCCCTCTTCCATCGCCGTTCGGATCATGGGTACCCAGGGATCGATGTCGATGAAGACCCAGCTGTCCGCCTTGCGGGTGTGGGAGGAGACCGTCGCGAAGTTGGTTCCGGATCGGAGCGGATCATCGTCCCCGCCGTCGAGGATGCCGGCGACGGCACGCTCGAGCGATTCGATGGGCGAGGCGAATGCCCACACGCCGTCGACCATGGCCCAACCGCTCTCCTGGGTGAGCTCCTCCTTGCTGAACACGCTTTCGACATGGAGGTCGATACCGCGAAATTCGCGAATCTCATGGGTGCTTTCGCTGTCGTCTTCCTCAGCCTCTTCCTCCTTGTCTTCGGCGAGCTTCTCCTGCTGCTCGAGAATCAGCTTCTCGAGTGCTGCAGCGTTCTCACCGACCCTGGCCAGCATGGCGACGCTGAAATCGACGTCCTCGGCCCCCTCATCGAGGACGATGGAGAAGTCTTCGAGATAGACGACCAGATCACCCGTGAACATCTTGATGATCTCGTCGAGCTCATGGCCGGTCTCTTTGCGCACCATCTCGCTCCAGCGCTCGACCTCGAGTTCATCCCGCAGCGGGGCGAAAAAGGTCCGAACCTGTGGGTCGTTCCAGAGCCCGGCCAGGGGAGAATCCTTCCACTGGGCCACGGCGCCGGGGATGTCGGTGACGTAGTAGACGATCGGAGAGCCGATCGGAACGACGTCGGTGAGGTCGTCCACCGCAGTCTCGCCCGAGGTGGCGGCGATGAGAATGAAGATGAGCAGGGCGGCGCGGAGCATGGGGGAATTGTTCATGGGGGTGTGTCCTTTGCGTCGGTGCCGAGCGAATGACGTGGTGGGCTGAGGTAACGGAAGCCGGCGTTGGGGTGGCGGGGATCGAAGGCGAAGGCGTCCCGGTTGCGCAGGAAGTCCTTCAAGGTGCTCACTTGAATCGCAAAGCTGAGGCCATCCACACCGAGCCCGATGAGCTTGAGATCGTTGACTCCGACAACCTCGCCACGGAGATTGAAGAGGGGGCCGCCCGAGTTGCCCGGGTTGACCTCGGTGGTGGTCTGGATGAGCAGCCGGCCCTCGATGAAACGATTGGTCAGGCTGATGATCCCCTCTGACACGGTCCGATCAAGTCCGAGGGGGGAGCCGACGGCAAAGACCGGTTGCCCCTGGCGGAGCTGGTCGTACGAGCCCAGCGGCACGGTGGCGAAACTGTGGTCACCGCCGTCTTCGATTTTGAGCAGGGCGAGATCGGTCCACGAATCGAGGGCCACGATCCGCACCTGTTCGAAGTGGATCTGTTCGAGCTCGTGCTCGCCCTGGAGAAAGAGGGTGATGGAGATCTGATGCTCGCCGGAGATGACGTGCTGGTTGGTCACCACATAGCCGGAAGGGTGGATGACGAATCCCGATCCGAGCCCGGTGGGAGTGCGCACCTGCACCACGGCTTCTCCGCACCGGTCGATATTCTCCTTGACGCTGAGCTCGGTCCGTCCGGGTTCGTCGGCGAAGAGATCGGACGACTCGGCCGTCGCCGCCGCTGCCGTGTCTTCTGCGGTGATGCTCTCGACCTCGTTGGTCGGGATCTCGATCACCCTGAAGCCGAGATCGACGACGAGGGTGTCGGCCTTGCGGAGCAGAATCTCGCCCGTGATCTCGGCGCCGCCTCGGATACGGATGATCTCGGCCTGTGCGCCGGGGAGCGCTCCGATCACCACAGCGGCCAGAAGAAAAGCTGGGATTTTCATCATCGGTGGTCCTTGATTCCCCCGGTTTTGAGTCACTTACGGGCGCACTCCCGCCCGAAAGCTCACGATCCAGTGTACCGCGTCAGCCGGGGCGATGGTCGCGGAATGCTCTCCAGGCGAGCACCGTCCATCCGGCGATGAGCAGCACGCCGCCGATGGGGGTGATCGCCCCGAGCCAACGGATTCCGGTCAGGGTCATCAGATAGAGGCTGCCCGAAAATACGGCGGTTCCCGCCGTCAACAACCAACCGGCGAGCTCGAGTCGTGCTCCCGGCCAGCGGACCACCGCCCATGCGACCGCGAGCAGCGCCAAGGCGTGGAACATCTGGTATCTCGCGCCGGTCGCAAAGGTGTCGAGCATGTGTGGATCGACCCGCCCTTGAAGCGCATGCGCGCCGAAGGCGCCCGCCGCCACCGCGGTGCCCGCCAGGATCGATCCCAGGACGAAGAACATCCGGTCGGAGCTCATGCGGTGAAGCTCAGTCTTCCGGCCGCACGACGCCGATGTAGGGCAGGGTGCGGAATCGCTCGGCCCAGTCGAGGCCGCAGCCCACCACCCAGACATCGGGGATCGAGAACCCGAGATAGTCGATCTGGGTGAAGACCTCTCGGCGCTCGGGCTTTTCAACCAACACACAGGTCTTGAGCGAGGCGGGTTGCCGAGCCGCCAGGTTGCGCAGGAGATAGCTCAGGGTGTAGCCCGTGTCGACGATGTCCTCAACCACGATCACATGCTTGCCGGTGATGTTCCGGCGGAGATCCATGATCATCCGGACCGCGCCGTCGGTGTCGGTGGACTCGGAGTCGCCATAGGTTGAAAGGGCCATGAAGTCGACGCTCCGAGGGATTGTCAGCTCCCGGGCGAGGTCCGCCAGGAATATGAAGGAACCCTTGAGGATTCCGACCAGAATCAGATCGTCGACATCGGTATAGTCGGCCGAGATGCGACCGCCGAGCTCGGCGACCTTGTTCCGGATCTGTTCCTCGCTGATGAGAACTTCGGGGACGATCTCGGTCATTGCATCCTCCAACACCGATTCGCTGACCCACGGTAGCACGCACATCGTCTGCAGCGAGCGCCGCCCGGTCCGGCGGAGCCGGGCCCGGTGGTGCTCGGTGCAGGGAAACATGAGACCATACCCGCGGGTTATTGATTTCGTGAAGCACGACAACACTCCCTCGCCCATCGTCCGACTGCTGCGGCACTACGCCTGGCGGTATCGGTGGAGCTATTCGGTGGGCGCTGCCTTCCTCTGGGTCACCAACTGGCTGACCGTGAGCATTCCGGGCGAGATCGGCAACGCCATCGACGGACTCAGAGCGGGTCAGGGCATCGGTCGCTATGCCGCGCTCATCGCGGTCATGGGATTGGCGATCATCGTTGTGCGGAGCCTGTCGCGGATCCTGATCTTCAACCCGGGTCGGCACCTGGAGTACGAGCTGCGCAGGGACCTCTTCGACCGGCTGCTGCGGCTCCAGCCCTCGTTCTACGCCACCCACAAGCGGGGCGATATCGTGAGCCGCGCCTCGAACGACATCACGTGGGTCCGGACCCTCGTGGGCTACGGCGGTCTGCAGATCGTCAACGTGACCCTCGCCGTGGTTCTCACCATCTGGAAGATGGCGGAGCTGTCGCCCAAGCTGACGGTGCTGGTGCTGCTTCCGATCCTGGTCGGGATGGCCGCCGTCCAGTGGGCCATCCGCCGACTCTTCTGGCTCAGCCGGCAGAATCAGGAGCAGCTCGGCGAGATCTCGGAGCATGTTCTCGGGAGCCTGCAGGGGGTCGCGGCCATCCAGGGTTTTGTTGCCGAGGGAGCCTTTGTCGACCGGTTTGAAGCCCGCAACCGGAAGTGGCTCTCCACCGGGATGAAGCTGGCGGTGATCCGAGCCGCGGCCCTGCCGCTGCTGGTGCTGGCGGGTGGGACGGCCATGTTCGCCCTCATCGCCGTGGGTGGTCCCCTGGTCTTCTCGGGCGCCCTCACCGTGGGAGAGCTGGCGGCGTTCACGGCGTTGCTGACGGTCTTCCTGCCTCCGTTGCGCTCCCTCGGCTGGATGCTGTCGGTGATCCAACGCGGTCGCGCCGCCCTGGAACGCATCTTCGAGCTGATGGATGCACCCATCGATCGGCCGGAGGGGGAAACGGGCAGGGTCCTGCCCGCCGGCCGTGGTCCGGCCATCGAGTTCAGGGGGCTCGATTTCGCCTACCCCGACGAACCGGAACGGTTGGTGATCGAGGGTTTTTCGGCCGGCATCGAGGCCGGGTCGGTGGTCGGGATCTTCGGCCGCACCGGCGCCGGTAAGAGCACCCTGTTGCGGCTCCTGGCGAGGCTTTACAACCCTCCGGCCCGGACCGTCTTCATCGACGGAAACGACCTCGTGGGCCTCGATCTGGATCACTGGCGCCGGCGGCTCGCCGTTGCGCCCCAACGCCCCTTTCTGTTTTCGGACTCCATCGCCTCGAACATTGGTCTCGACGAGGCGGCCGATCCGGAACTCATCGTCGAGGCGGTGGGAAGAGCCGCCCTCGCCGCGGATCTCGAGAGTCTCCCCGACGCGATGGAGACGGTGGTCGGTGAACGAGGAATCATGCTGTCGGGTGGTCAGCGTCAGCGGGTGGCCCTCGCGAGGGCGCTCCATCGTCGCGGTGATGTCCTCATACTCGACGATGTGCTGTCGGCCGTCGATCATGAGACCGAGGCCCGTCTGGTCGAGACCGTCGCCGCCCTGACCCGTCGCCCCGAAGCCCCCACCGTCTTCATCGCCAGTCACCGACTGTCGGCCCTGCGCCACTGTGACACGGTGCTCGTCCTCGATCAGGGGCGGCTCATCGATCAGGGCCCCCACCGGGAGCTCATTGACCGTCCCGGGGTCTACCGAGACACCTGGGTGATCCAGAGCCAGAGGGCCGGCAACGTGGCCGAGGTGGCCTCGTGACCGATCGATCCATGTTCCGTCAGCTGTGGCCGTACCTCCGTCCCGACGCGTGGGCCTTTGCCCTGGCGCTTCTGCTGACTCCGGCCACCGCGGGTCTCAGCCTGGTCCAGCCGTGGCTGCTCAAAAAGGCCATCGACGATCATGTCGTGCCCGGCATCGCCGACGGCCTCGCCACCGTCGCCCTGGCCTACCTCGGAGCCGTGGTGGCGGTCTACGTCCTCGAGGGCGGCTATGTGCTCGCCCTCGCCTGGGGGGGGCAGCGCAGCATTGTGCGTCTGCGTTCGGGGATCTATCGCCGGCTCCTGGGGCTCAAGCAGAGCTATCTCGATCGCCAGCCCGCGGGGCGACTGCTGACGCGTGCGACCTCCGACGTCGATGCGTTGGGCGAGGCCTTTTCCTCGGGTCTGATCAACATCATTCTCGATCTGCTCATGATCGTCGGCACCCTGGGCGCCATGCTCTGGCTCGACGCCCGCATGACTCTCGTGCTGCTGCTGTTGGCGCCGCTCATGCTCGGCGTCCTCGAGTTCATCCGGCGCCGCCTCCGGTCGCTCTTTCTCGAGGTACGGGAGGCTCTGGCCTCGGTCAACGCCTTCCTCGCGGAGCGGGTGGACGGGGTCGAGGTCGTCCAACTCTTCGCCAACGAGGTCGAGAGCGCGCGGCTCTTCGATCATAGGAACGACCGTTTCCGTCGTGCGACGACCCGTTCCAATATTTATGACTCCTTCATGTACGCGCTGGTGGATGGCGCGGCCTCCATCTGCGTCGCGGTGATGCTCTGGTACGGGGCCGGTCTTGCGTCGAAGATCGGGCTGCCCCTGGCCCCGGTGGAGCCGCTGAGTGCGGGGTTGCTGGTGGCCTTCATCGAGTATCTCGACCGGCTCTTCCGGCCGCTGCGCGAGCTGTCGGCCCGTGTCGCCGTGCTCCAACGCGGGGCCGCGGCGCTGGAGAAGATCCTCGGGCTTCTCGATGTCGAGGAGATCGTCACCGACGACGGTGAAGACCTGGCCTCAGCGGAGGGGACGCTGCGGCTGGAAGATGTTCATTTCCGCTATCGATCCGAGACGATCGACGTCCTGGTCGGTATCGACCTGGAGGTTGCCCCGGGCGAGGTGGTGGCCATTGTCGGTCCCACCGGTTCGGGCAAGACCACATTGACCCGTATTCTCGACACCTCCTACACCGGCTATCGAGGATCCATCACCATCGGCGGGCAGGAGTTGTCCGCCGTCAGGGGATCGCAGGTGAGGCGGCGGGTCGCGGGGGTCCGCCAGGATGCCCAGCTGTTTTCGGAACCCGTGCGGTTCAACGTCGATCTGGCGAACCCGGAGATCGGATTCACCGACACCATCGCCGCAGCCGAGCTCGTCAACGCCGACGGGATCGTCAACCGGCTGGGGTGGGATCATGTGCTTCGCGAGCGGGGGGCTGATCTGTCGGTGGGAGAGGGGCAGCTTCTCGCCTTTGCTCGGGCCATGGCGCACGATCCTGCACTGTTGATCCTCGACGAGGCCACCGCGTCCATCGACTCCATGACCGAGCAGCTGATCCAGGACGCGCTGGCGAGGATTTTCGAGCGCAAGACGGTGATCGTTATCGCCCACCGGCTGTCGACCGTGGAGCAGGCGGATCGGATTGTCGTGCTCGAGAGGGGGCGGATCGTGGAGCAGGGGAGCCACACCGAGCTCATGGCGGCGGAAGGCCGCTACGCCGAGCTCGTGCGGGCGGGTGAGGATCTCCTGGTGGCGTGAGGTCGATACCTGCACGTCATTTCTATGTTCAGCATATTATTCGCTGTAATCCGCATATCATTCTCGAAATCCGCCCTTGATATCTCGCGTCTCGTATCCCTTCGCGCATCCACGCGTTGGTGCGACGCTCAGCATCACCCCCATGAGCAGGCTGGAAGCCTGCTCCACAAAGCCGCCTCAATCACCTTCTCTGCGATGGGTTGTGGGGACCGGCTTCCAGCTTTGCGATGGTTGTGGGGGTGGGCCTCCAGCTTGGCGATGGTTTTGGGGCGGGCTTTCAGCTCTGCGATGGTTGTGGGGACCGGCTTCCAGCTTGGCGATGGTTGTGGGGCGGGCTTCCAGCCTGGCGATGGTTGTGGGGGCGGGCTTCCAGCCTGCCCTTCAGACACCTCCCGGTCGGAGGCGCGACACTACGAAGTCCGACAACCCTCAAGCCACTCCATGCCCACAAAGAGGTTTGCGATGCCCTTGCGCACCTTGCGTCCTTGCGGTTCAACAGCGATGCCTCCGCGTTGAATTGCGATGAAACGCTATCCGCGGTTTCACCCCCCGCAGGCGCGCGACCCGCTACGATGGCCCCATGAAGTGGCTCGTTGTTGCAGCAATCCTGGCGTACGTCGGGCTGCGGGTCTATGTCATGCTCAGGCCCAAGTCGACGATTGCCCGCGCGTTTCGCCGCCGCTACCTGCTGCGGACCGACGCCCACGCCATGTCGCGCAAGGAGCTGGTGCTCAGCGCGCTGTCCTTCCTGTCCTTCGCGGTTGCCGCCATCGGACTCTATTTCGGGGTGATCTGGGGCGCCTCGGAGCTCGGCTGGCGATTCTTTGACGCGCGGCCGGTGGTGGTGCTCGGCAAGGCCGGTCTCTTCATCGGCGCCATGGCCCTGGCCGCGAGTCTGTTTCTGTTTGGCGCCGCCGTCGTGCGTCGGGGCGGTGATCCCAGATCGGAGGATCGATGAATCGCGAGAGCTGTTCAGGTTCGTGTCTCTGCGGCGCGGTCGGCTACGAAATTAGCCCGCCCTACGCCTTCTTCCAGTACTGTCACTGCAGCCGGTGTCGCAAGTTCTCGGGCTCGGCCCACGCCGCCAATATCCTCGTGGCTGAACGGCAATTCGCCTGGACCCGGGGAGACGACCAGGTGCGGCGGTACGAAGTGCCCGACGCCAGGTACTTCTGCACGGCGTTCTGCACGGTCTGCGGTTCCTCCCTGCCGTGGAGGACGCGCAACGGAAAGTTCGTCCTCGTGCCCGCCGGAACCCTCGACGATGATCCGGGTGGGGCGCTGGAACGCAACATCTTCTGGGCCTCACGAGCTCCGTGGTACCAGCCGGTCGACAACCTGCCGTTCTTCGACGAGGGTCCGAAGTCGTAGATGCGCCAGGTCCGCCTCGGTCATTGATACTTGAGAACATGTAATATGGGCCGGGATTCATGTCGTACCAACTCACTTGTTACAGATGCGCCGATCATTTGACCGCGGGTTGGGTCCGTGCGGGTTGCGTGCGCCGGTCCACCCGCCCTCGTTCATGGAGGTGATGATGCGTCGTTGGATGAGCCTCGCGATCGTTTTCGTATCGTTGTTCGTTCTTTTCTCGAGTGCTGTGCCTGCGGCCGCTGCGGGGATGTTCCCGGCATCGGTGGCGTCGGGGGATCCGAAACCGGACAGCGTGATTCTGTGGACGAGGGTCGTCGATCCCGCAATGCCCGATGCGCTCGTGGTTGAGGTCGCAACCGACATCGACTTCACCGATGTGGTGTTCAACGAGCAGTTGACCGTGAATGCCGACAACGGCTGGTGCGTCAAAGTTCGGGCCACGGGGCTCCAGCCCTACACAACCTACTACTATCGTTTTGTCTATGGTTCGGGCGCCGCGATGGAAACGTCTCCGATCGGCCGGACCAAGACCGCACCGACGCCGGACATGGATGTGCCGGTGAGGTTCGCGGTGGTCTACTGTCAGGATTACATCGGACGCTACTACAACGCCTACGCCAAGCTTCTCGACGACCACGACGAGGACATCGACTTCGTGGTCCACCTCGGTGACATCATCTACGAGACCACGGGTGACCCCTCGTTCCAGGACCCGAGCTCCGAACGGAAGATCGACTTCAGCGACACCGAGGGGGCGATCGAGCTCGGTGACCCCGATGACCCGTACTACGCCGCCGCCAGCCTGTCCAACTATCGTGAAATCTACGAGACCTACCGGTCGGATCCGGTCTACCAGCAGGTCCACGAGCGGTGGCCCATGATCGTCACCTGGGACGACCACGAGTTCTCCAACGACGCCTGGAGGGCCACCGCCACCTACTTCAACGGTCGCTCCGACGAGGAATCGGCCGAGCGCAAACGCAACGCCGAGCGTGCCTTCTTCGAGTGGGTGCCTACCGAGGTCGGAGTCGGCTCAGACGGCGTCATCGATATCAACGACGGGATTCTCTGGCCGAACACGAGCATCCATCGGGATTATCCCTACGGTTCCAACCTCCACCTGGTGCTCACCGACTCGAGGACCAACCGACCCGATCACCTCGTCCCCGAGGACGCCTTCCCGGGGGCGATCGCTGCGGACGAGCCGACGCTTCGGGCGGTGTTGACCGATCCGGTCGTGGATGTCATTCGCGGGTCGCTGGATCCTTATGTCGACATGGGCGTGCTCGGCGCGCGGCTGCCGATCCTGCGTCAGACCACGGCTACCATCGCAGCCCAGGCCTACATGGCGGAGAATCCGGCTCTGGGGTTCACCGACGCGATTCGGCTCGCCGAGAGTCAGCTCACGGGCAATGTCAGCACTTCCTACGTCAATGCGTTGTACGCGGCGGCCGGGATCAATCCGCCCTTCACGCCGGAGATCCAGGCCATGCTGCCCCGCGGAGTTTCGTTTCTCTTCATGGGCAAGACCGACATGTACTCGAGCTCCGGCTCCCGCAACATCCTCTTTTGGGACCCCTTCAACCTTTACGCGGGAGTGCTTTGGGGGACCATGGGATCGGTGGTCCAGAATCTGCTCGGGGATCAGCAGACCGCGTGGCTCGCCGGGGTACTCACCCAGAGCCCGGCGACCTGGAAGGTCGTGGGGAACTCGATCATGATGACCCCGCTTCTGGTGGATTTCACCCACCCCATGATCGTGCCGCTGCTGCCGCCGGACTTCCCCGACACCTTCAGGACCAGGATGCTTCTGACCGCCGACCAGTGGGATGGTTTTCCGCAGAACCGGTTGGAGCTCTTCGGGATCATGGACATGGCGCCGGGGACGGTGGTGATCTCGGGCGACATCCACGCCACCTTCGTCACCGACCACGGCGAAGGGCTCTATGAGTTCACCGGTCCGGCCGTCTCGTCGGGTACCTTCGGGGATCTGGTGGAACGGGCGGTGTTGGGTCATCCGATCCTCGGTCAGATCCCCGGCATCGAAGATCTGGTCGCCATGCTGCCGCAGTTGCTGCAGGCGTCGACGATCGACTCTCCGGTCACCGACTCCACCATCCTCTACGACCGGACCACGAACCACGGGTACATGGTCATGGATGTGACCGGGGAGACGCTGTCGGCGACGCTCCAGGAGATCGACCAGGACGAGGTCTTCACCGACTACTACGACGATCCGGCGACCCTGGACGGGCTCTTCACCGCCACCATGTTCACGGTTGAGGACGGTGTGATCCGGCCGGGCCCGTGAGCTTTGTCTCGACCGGACCGACGGGGCCCCCGGAGGCCCCGTTTTCTTTGTCGTGCGTGTTCGGGCACAATGGCGGGCGATGACCGACACCGCGAGTCCCTGCCGAAGGCATGATTGCCATCTCTGCTGCGTCGACACGCGGATGACGCTGACAACGGCTGACGTCGCGCGGCTCGAGTCGGTGGGTTTCTCGGACTTCGCCCGGGAGAACCGGGATGGTGATCTCGAGCTGAGGAACCGCGACGGGCGGTGTGTTTTCCTCGAAGATGGACGATGTGGGGTGTACCATCGGCGGCCGGATGGTTGTCGGCTCTATCCCCTCGTGCTGGATCTCGGAGAGGACCGGGTCGTGCGGGATGATTTCTGTCCTCACCACGAGGACTTCTCCATCGATCCCGACCGCGCGAACCGACTGAGGCGATCGGTGGCGCGAGAGACCGCTGAAGCGGCGAAGAGAAGACGGAGGAACAGTGGCTGAGTTGAATTGGGTTGGAAGAATGACTCTGGTTGGGCTCTTGTCCGTCGCCATCGGATTGTCCGGGACCGTCGGATGCGCCCAGACCACCGGGGACGGTCGGTCGGCGGAGGTTTCTGACGAATCTTCGAGAGTCTTCCCCTGGGAGTGGTGGCGCGATCCGGCGACCGTTGCGGTTGTGTCGGACGGCGATCGGGTGGTGATGAGCTCGAGCCACTGTCCATCGGGCTGCAGATTCGACCACCACTCGGCGGCAGAGACTCGATTCCTTCGGGTCACCGACGATGGCGAAGGGGTGATTTTCAACGCGCAAGGCGCCGGTGCCGTGACCCGGATTTGGATGGTCATGGGAAACACGATCAGCACGCCCCTCGAATCCGAGATCCGCATCCGGATCCGCATCGACGGAGACCAACGGCCGGTGGTGGATCTGCCGGTGACCGAACTCTTCTCGGGCGCCACGTCGCCGTTTCTCCCGCCTCTGGTGGCCGATCTTGAGGTCTCGGGCGGCGGTCATGTCTCCTACGTTCCGATTCCGTTCAGAGATGGTTGTGAGATCACCTTGATCGGCGCCGAGAGCTCGAAGATGTGGTTCCAGACCACCGCCCGTTTGGTGGAGGATCCTGCCGGGCTGAGGTCGTTCACCGGCAACGAACCCCTCGATGGTTTCCGGTCCATGCTCCGGCGTGCGGGAACCGATCCCTGGCCCGGGGGGCCATTCCCGACCACCAGCGGATCCGTCGTCCTCGATCCCGGGGGGGAGGAGACCATCGCCGAGTTCGATGGACCCGATGTGGTGAACGGGATCATCATTCGCAGCTCACGCGAAGACTGGCCCCGGCTTGGTGTCCGCCTGACCTTTGACGGTGGCGAGCCGATGTTGATCCCCCTCCCGGATCTCTTCGGTGTCACCCGCGTCAACCAGCCGGTGTCTCGGTCGCTCTTCGTCGGAGGTGATGCGGACGACGATCTCTACTGCTACTTCCCGATGCCGTTTTTCCAATCCGCGAAGATCGAGCTCATGCGACGTCCCGTGGAGGGGCCTCCGGGAGTCGCGGTCGAGTACGCCGTTCGACGGCTCGGATCACCTCCGCCGGAGAGCGCCGGTCACTTCGGAGTCCAGGTTCGTAAATTCACGGGCGAACCCGGTCTCGAGGAGATACCGATCCTCGATCTTACCGGACACGGAGCGTGGGTCGGACTCTTCTCCGCTTTCGGGCCGGGCACGGAGAACGACTGGTTGTTTCTGGAAGGGGACGAGCGGGTCTTTGTCGATGGTGAGGCCTCGCCCTCGTGGCACGGAACGGGGGTCGAGGACTTTTTCGCCGGAGGGTTTTTCTTTCGTGGATCCGACGGTGAGCCTCGACCCTTTCTGCAGCCGTTGCACGGCGCCCCCGTCGTGAATTTCTTCCACCGTCCGGGACCAGGCATGTACCGGCTGATGCTCGGCGACGCGGTGGTCTTCGATCGAGGTGTTCGGGCAGAGCTCGAGTTGATCTCCGGTTCGAGTGAGAATCTCCCCGTTCGAACCGTGGGCTACTACTATCTGCGGCCCCCGAGCCGGACCGGCCCGTGATCGCCCTGGATTTTGTGATCGGAGTTACTCCGACGAGCTCGTCAGCTTCAACATCGAGTAGGCGACCGATCGCGGATCGCTGTTTTTATCGGTCACGAGCTCGATGCGCGGGGCCGGGCTAAAGCGCCCAGAACAGCGCCACGCTCGCCACACCCAGGGCGGAGAGGACCGCAAGAGCCGTCCGCCCCGTGGATTTCGATGCGAATACGACGGCATAGATCCCCTTCACGAGGTTGTTGGTCGCGGCTGCGATGACCACCGCGAGGGCTGCGGTTTCGATGGGCAGTGTCGTGCCGACGTTCTGGGTGATGCCGAGGATGAACGGGTCGACATCGGCCGCACCCATGATGGCGGCCATGATCAGGACCCCGGTGCCGCCAAAGCGCTCGGCCACCATGCGGGTGACCACCAGGACGACCAGGAAGATCCCGGCGAAGGTGAGGGCCGAGCTGATTTCGAGCGGGTTGGATGGCTGCGTCCGCTCGTCGCCGTCGCCGCGGTCGCTACGCCCAAGCCGGGTCAGGACGACGCCGACGACCAGGGCCGCGAGACTCAGACCCCAGAAGAGGAGGCTCAGTCGTTGTCCGAGAGACGGTGCAAAGAGGATCACCAGGACCCAAAGCCGGAGGTACATGACCCCGGTTGCGGCGACGATGGCTCCGACGTAGGAATCGGCGGAATGGTGGCCGTTTTTGGACTGGCGGGCAAGGACCACGGTCGTGACCGTTGAAGAGTAGGCTCCGCCGAGAATGCCGGAGAGCAGGAGGGCCCGGTCACCGAGTCTGAGCTGGAGCAGATAGCTGGCGTAGGAGACGCCGCTCACCGCCACCACCACGAGCCAGATCTTGAAGGGGTTGATCTCGTATTGCGTGAAGGCGTGGTCGGGAACAGCGGGAAGGATCACCGCGGTGAGGACGAGGAATCGAAGAAGGGTGCGCAGCTCTTCCGACGGGATCCGCGATGCAAGTCCCTCGAGTCGCCGTTTCTCGTGCAGCAGAATCACCGCGACGATGCCCACGGCAAGCGCGAGCCAGTACATCTCATGCGATGCGGCGGCGCCAAGGCCGAAGGTGAGCAGAGCGGCGATTTCGGTCGTCAGACCGAGGTCATTGGCCTGGACGCTGCCCCAGTGTGAAACCGCGAGAAGGAAGCCGAGAACGAGTAGTCCGATTGCAAATGGGATGGGCGAGTCGAAGACCTCGACCAGGAGAAAGCCGGCGAGCCCGATCATGGGGAAGGTCCGGATGCCGCCGAAAAAACCGGCGGAGTCCGCGGGGCGTTGTTCTTCGCGTTCGAAGCCGATAAGCATGGACAGCCCGAGGGTGATCGCAAAGCCTGCCAGTTCAGGCGGCAGATGCTGGAGGAGGGTGTCCATAGTCCGAGTTTATTCTATTTCAGCGTTTCATATTTTTCGGTTTTTGAATCATCGCGGCGTCGTGGTCACCGACACGGCCCTGACGATTCCAGTGCCGAAAAATGAAGATGGAATCAGCTTCGGTCGAGCAGGTCCTCCAGGAGGGCATTGTCGGCGACTCTCGGCACCGTGACGTGGCCGCGGTCGGCGTTGGCTCGATTCCACACGTCGACGGTCTCGATGGCGTTCCCGTTCCTCGCCCAGGCCCGTCTCGCGACGCCGCCCATCGCGTCCCACTCGAGCGCCGAGTCGAGGATCCGATCGACCCGCTCCGAGCCGTCGAGGACCAGGCCGAAACCGCCGTTGACCGCCTTGCCGGTGCCGACGCCGCCGCCGTTTGAGATCACCGCCATGGTCATCCCGCGAGCGGCGTTTCCGGCCCAGCACTGGTGCGACATGTCGGCGACGGTCGAGGAACCGTCATAGATGTTGGCGGTTTCGCGATAGGGCGAATCGGTGCCGCCGGTGTCGTGGTGGTCTCGGCCCATCATCACCGGACCGATCTCGCCGTGACGGACCATTTGGTTGAAACGGCGGGCGATCGCGGTCCTTCCCTCGGCGTCGGCGTAGAGGATGCGCGCCTGGGTTCCCACCACAAGCGCATTGGTCTCGGCGTCGTGGATCCACTGCCAGTTGTCGCGGTCCTGACCGCGGCGGGTGGGGTCGATGCAGGCCATGGCGGCCCGATCGGTGGCGTTGAGATCCTCGGACTCGCCGGACAGACAAACCCAGCGGAACGGACCGTAGCCGTAGTCGAAACACATGGGGCCCATGATGTCCTCGACATAGGAGGGCCAGACAAAGCCCTCCGACGGATCGACGCCGTTGGCGGTGATCTCGGGGACACCGGCGTCGTAGACCGCTCGCAGGAAGGCGTTGCCGTAGTCCCAGAAGTGGGCGCCCTTTTCGGTGAGCCGTTTGAGCACCCGGTAGTGGCGGGCGAGGCTGGCGTCGACCAGGATCTTGAAACCCTCGCGATCGGTGGTCAGGAGGTCGCGCATGGCGCCGAAGCTGACCCCTGCGGGACAGTAGCCGCCGTCGTAGGGAACATGGCAGGAGGTCTGGTCGGAGTAGAGATCAACGGCGATGTCCTCGGTGTCCAGGTACTCGAGCAGATCGACGATGTTGCCTTGGTAGGCCACCGAAAGGGGCTCCCCGGCAGCGGCGGCGTCGAGCATCCAGCGCACCGAAGTTCCGAGGTCATCGGTGACTTTTGAGACCCAGCCCTGCGAGTGACGGGTCTCGATGCGAGAGGCATCGACCTCGGCGACGATCCCGGCGCCGCCGGAAATCTCGAGCGCCTTGGGCTGTGCGCCCGACATCCCCCCGAGCCCCGAGGTGACGAAGGTGTGACCTGAGAGATTGCCGTCCTCGGGCACGCCGAGATAGAGCCGGCCGGCGTTGAGCAGGGTGATGTAGGTGCCGTGAACGATCCCCTGGGGGCCGATGTACATCCAGCCGCCGGCGGTCATCTGGCCGTAGTTCACGCAGCCGAGCGCGGCGAGTCGGTGAAAGTCTTCCGGGGTGTCGAACATCCCCACCATGAGTCCGTTGGTGATGATGGCGCGGGGGGCTTCGGGGCGCGATGGGAAGAGCCCGAGTGGGTGGCCGGAGCTGACGACGAGGGTCTGGGTGTCGTCCATGATCTCGAGGTAGCGTTTGATGAGCAGATACTGCATCCAGTTCTGGCAGACCTGGCCGGACTCGCCGTAGGTCACGAGCTCGTAGGGGTAGAGGGCGACATCGAAGTCGAGGTTGTTCTCGATCATCACCTGCATGGCCTTGGCCTCGGTGATCTTGCCGGCGTAGGAGTCGATGGGTCGACCGGTCAGACGCCCGTGCGGTCGATATCGGTAGCCGTAGATCCGGCCGCGAGTGCGCAACTCCTCGAGGAACTCGGGAGCGACGACGGCATGGTGCTCCGTGGGCAGATAGCGCAGGGCGTTGGCCAGCGCGATCTTGATCTCGCGGCGGGTGAGGGTGCAACCGCGGTCGGGTGCTCGGCGGATACCGGGTTCGAAATCTCCGGGCTCGGGAAGCTCGGTCAACTCGACGGTGAGACGCTCGGTCATGGCAACCTCCAACGGGACCGCCATTCTAACCTGCGTCCGCGTCCGATTCCGGTAGGTCCGGTCGGCGATCCTCGGCATTCGCGACCTCCCCCGTTGATTCAGACGAATTCTGAATGAATCTCAGTAACGATCCCGTTTCTGAAATAACGCTGAACATCCGTTCATCTTCAACGAGAGATGCTAAATGACTGAAAATAGAAACTGATGCAGTTGTTTTCTTTGGGAAACAAATCGCCCGTTCTTGGGGTATGATGCCGTGTCCGATAGGGGGAGCAGCCTTTCGATGATGACGCTCGATACGGTGGGCATCAAACGTCAGGCCCGTGTGATCATGATCGACGGGGGGCAGAAGGTCCGCTCGTACCTCAACACTCTCGGCATCCACATCGGAGATTGGCTGACCGTGGTGCAACGCGCTCCATTCCGCGGTCCGGTCCTGGTCGAGGTCCACGGCACCAGGGTCGCACTCGGCCGGGGGGTCGCGTCAAAGATCCAGGTCGACATGGATGGCGTGGTCGAACACCTGTCCGGACCGATGGAGGCGGTCGAGGCCGGGAAGTGATGCGATTCGTCCTCGCCGGCCAGCCCAATTCCGGCAAGAGTTCGATCTTCAATTCGGTGGCCGGTTACCGGTCGGCCACGGCCAACTTCCCCAAGTCTTCGATTTCCTTCACCGCAACCAAGACCTTGATCGCCGGTCGTGAGGTCGAGGTTGTGGACCTGCCCGGGATCTACTCGGTAACGTCATCGGATACTGTGGCCGGTCCGGCGGAACGATATCTGCTGAACGAATCGTACGACCTCATCGTCAACGTGGTCGATGCGAGCCGGTTGGGGCGATCGCTGGAGCTGACGCTGCAGCTTCTCGGGCTGGGTCGGCCCATGATCGTCGCGCTCAACATGATGGACGAGGCCCGCCGACGGGGGGTTGAAATCGATCACGAGGAGCTTTCAGAGCTGCTCGGTGTGCCGGTCGTGACCACGATCTCGCGGCTTGGAAGAGGTCTGAAGAGGCTCTTCCGCGAGAGTCTTCGCCACGCGACCTTTGCGGTGTCGTCGACCCCGCCGACCTATGACCGCGAGGTCGAGGAGGCCGTCGAGCAGGTCAGGGCCGCTATTGACCAGGACGATTCGATCCCGGACATCCCTTCGAGATTCGTCGCCATCAAGCTTCTCGAAGGCGACGCCCACCTGTCCGATCGCTTCAGGTCTCGGGCGCCGGATCTCATGGATCGAGTCGCCGACGTCGCGAACCACCTGGAAGAGGTTCACGGGTGGAGCGCGGACCAGGTGGTCTCCGGCAGCAGACACGCCGTGGCCCATTCGATCGAGGATCGGGTCGTCATCCACCAAAGCTCCAAGGAGGGATGGCGCGAAAGGGCCGATCGCCTCCTCCTCAACGAGTGGACAGGAGGCCCGTTGATGGTCCTGATCCTCGCCGGTTTCTTCTGGCTCGTCTTTGGCGTCGGTCAGCGGGTCGAGGCGCCTTTGGTCGTCGGTTTCAACTGGTTGCAGGGGTCGGTGGCGGAGCAGTTCCCACCCGGAAGCCTCACCGCCACCATCGCCGACGGGTTGGTCATGGGCCTGGCCGGGGGCGTGGCCATCGTGCTGCCCTATCTGATTCCTTTCCTTCTGGGTTTGGCGATCCTCGAGGACACCGGTTACCTCCCGCGGCTGGCCTACATCCTGGATAGTTTCATGCACCGCATCGGCCTCCACGGCAAGTCGGTCCTGCCCTTGATTCTCGGCTATGGCTGCTCGGTTCCGGCGATCATGTCGACGAGGATCCTCGAGTCGGAGAAGGACCGCAGGATCACGGCAGTGCTGACCTCTTTCATTCCGTGCTCGGCGCGAACGGTGGTGATCTTCGGCCTGGTGGCGGCCTTCATGGGTCCGATGTGGGCGTTGGCGATCTATCTCCTGAACATCTTCGTCATTGTCGTGCTCGGCACGGTGTTGGCAAAGCGCATGAAGGGCGCATCGCCCGGATTGGTGCTCGAGATTCCCGATCTCAGCCTGCCCGAAGTCAAGACCCTGGTCGCCAAGACCTGGCTCGCGTTGAAGGAGTTCATCACCATCGCCTGGCCGCTGCTCATCGCGTCGTCCATCGTTCTCGGCGTGCTCGAGTGGGCGGACGCCGCCGACTCCATCAACGCGCTCCTGTCGCCCCTCACGGTGTGGATGCTCGGGCTGCCGGCGGCGGTTGGGATGACCCTGGTATTCGGAGTGCTGCGCAAGGAGCTGACCCTGGTGATGCTGGTGCAGGCGCTGGGAACCACCGATATCAACACGGTGATGACGACCCAGCAGCTCCTGACCTTCACCCTCTTCGTGGTTTTCTATGTGCCCTGTATCGCCACCATCGCGGTGCTTGCCAGGCAGATGGGCTGGAGGGGGGCGGCGGCGATCTCCGGGTTCACGGTCGTTGTCGCCGTGGTCGTGTCGGTTTCGGGCCGGGTGTTCTATTCGCTCTTCTTCTGACACCGGCATCAGACATCGCCGAACTGTTCGTCGCCCTCGTGGCGAAACCTGGCGAGAGGTGGCGAGTCGGGGCAGATGCACCGGATCGCTCTGCCCGTGGGTTGCCCGGCATGACATTGTGCGGGGCGTGGTGCGCTGCCGGGGGGCCGGTGCCGGCACAATGTCAAGCCCGGCACGCCCCGGTGAGCGGTTTTTCCCGCGTGCTCGGGTACGATCGCGGATCACGACGTACCCCCGAACGTATGTCGATCACCGATATCTTGTCGGATCAACGACTCCCGCCTCGACGAACCCCCTTCGTCGCAGCGTGCACGAGTCACAGTCGCCGCAGGCGAGACCCTCGGGAGTCGGGTCGTAGCACGAGTGGGTGAGCCCGTAGTCCACGCCAAGATCGGTCCCGCGTCGGATGATTTCCGCCTTGGTGAGCTCGAGGAGTGGTGCGCAAACCCGGAAGCGGACACCGTGCTCGGCCCCGGCCACGGTCGCGAGGTTGGCGAGCTCGGCGAAGGCATCGAGAAATGCCGGGCGGCAGTCGGGATAGCCCGAGTAGTCGACGGCGTTGGCGCCGATGAAGAGGTCGGTCGCGCCCATGACCTCGGCGTGGCCGAGCAACAGGGCCAGCAAGACCGTGTTCCGTGCCGGGACATAGGTCACCGGGACACTTCCGGCCCCCGGTTCGTCGCCGTGGGGAACATCGATCTCATCTGTCAGCGCGGAACCTCCGATGGCACGCAGATCGAGGGTGAGAACCCGGTGGGTTTTTGCTCCGAGGGCTGCGGCCACCACCGCGGCCGCCTCGAGCTCCACCCGGTGGCGCTGGCCGTAGTCCACGGTCAGACAGTGGCACTCGAAACCATCGGCCCGGGCGATGGCCAACACCGTCGCCGAATCCAGCCCACCGGACAGCAGAATCGATGCTCTGCGCGTGTCGCTCATCCACCCATTGTCCCTTACGTGCTCGCCTCCAGGCGAGCACGTTCCCACAACTGCTCGACCGTGGTGTCATCCGGTGCCGGGATCGCGGCGGCGCCTCGGCAGAGCTCGCGCCGCAGGGTGCTCATGCAGGCGGCCATCTCGAACAGCCGGGTGCTCAGTGAAGAGTCGGCGGCCATTCGCTTGGTGAGGTGAGCCGCGATCTCCGGCAGCCGGTCGAAGGCCTTGCAGACCAGGACGCCGTGATTGCGGGCGGCAAGCGCGGCCTCCACACGCTCGGGGAGATCACCGCAGCTCGCGAGAGCCCCCATCTCGATGTCGTCGGAGATGACGACGGGGAAACCTGGAAGTCGGGTCGCGCGGTGCACCAACGCCGGCGACAGCGAAGCCGGCCGATCGCCGTCGCCGAGGCAGGGCGTGATGACGTGGCCCATCATGACCAGGGGGATTTCCTTGGAGAGCCTGGAGAAGACCTCGAGATGCGGGCCTAAATCCGTCTCGGCGAACTCGAGCGTCGGAAGATCCGCGTGGGTGTCGAGAGGAATCTCACCGAGACCGGGAAAATGCTTGAGGCAGCCGCGAACCCCCCAGGTGGCCAAGCCCTCGTTGAATATCCCGGCGAGGATCGCGACCCGCTCGGGATCAGCGGCGAAGCACCGCCCCTGGTGAGCGACAAAAGAGTTGGGGCGGTCGAGATCGACCACCGGTGCAAGATCGAGATGAATGCCGAGGCTTCGGCAGGCGGCGCCGGCAGCCTCGCCCAGCGCCCGAACGGCCCGCCGGCCTGCGGCTGCGGCCGCCGCGGCGCTCGGGAGTTCACCCCAGATGGGTCGCAGTCGGTTGACAACGCCACCCTCGAGATCGACGGCGACGAACGGCCGTGGATCGAGCTCGACGAGCTCCGAAACTAGCTCGCGGACCTGGCCGGCGGTCTGAATATTGCGCTGAAAGAGGATCACGCCGGCGGGTCGAATGTCCCCGAGGACACGGAACTGCTCGGGCTCCAGTTCCGGGCCCGGCAGGCCCACCACCAGCGGCATGCACTCGATCATTTCAATCGTCGCCTTCGGATTTCTGCTTCAGGGCTGCCAGCAGATTGAGCGCATCAATCGGGGTCAGACCTTCGATGTCGATGTTCCTGAGCTCGTTGACGAGCTCATCGGAAGGTGGCCGGAAGAGCTCCAACTGACGGGTGCGTTCGGCGATGCCGTCGAAGGGCTGGGCAATGACAGCGTCCCCGGTGACGTTGAGTTCGTGGCGTTCGAGATTGGAGAGAATCTGCTCGGCGCGTCGGCAGACCTCATCCGGAACTCCGGCGAGCTCGGCGACATGGATCCCGTACGACCGATCGGCCGGGCCGTCGGTCACCCGGTGGAGGAAGAGGATCGATCCGCGCCACTCCTTGACCGCCATGGATCGGTTGACGAGGACGGGCAGCAGACGCGCGAGCTCGGTGAGCTCGTGGTAGTGGGTCGCGAAGAGAACCAGTGCGGCGTGTTCGGATCGATCGTGAAGATGCTCGACGATCGCCCAGGCCAGCGACAGGCCGTCGAAGGTCGCGGTGCCGCGACCGACTTCGTCGAGAATCACCAACGAACGCGGAGTGGCGTGGTTGAGGATGTTGGCGGTTTCGATCATCTCGACCATGAAGGTCGATTCGCCCCGAGCGAGCATGTCCGATGCGCCCACCCTGGTGAAAATTCGGTCGGTCAGACCGATCCGCGCCTCGGATGCGGGCACGAAAGAACCACAGTGGGCCATCAGGGTGATCAACGCAGTCTGCCGCAGATAGGTCGACTTGCCTCCCATGTTGGGGCCCGTGAGGAGCACGATCCGGCTCCGGCCGGAATCGAGATCGGTGTCGTTCGGGATGAACGGTGGGTCCCGCTGGACCTGCTCGAGCACCGGGTGTCGTCCTTCGGTGATGAAGATCCCGGTTTCTTCCTCGATGACGGGTCGGCAGTAGTTGAAGCGGCGGGCGCGGTCGGCGAAAGCGGTGAGCACGTCGAGCTGGGCGACCATCCCAGCGGTGACGGCGATGCGTCGGGCATGGGTCGAGAGCTCGTCGAGGAGGTCGGCGAAGAGCTCGCGCTCGCGGGAGTTGGAAAGCTCCTCGGCGGCAAGGATCTTCGCCTCGAGCTCCTTGAGCTCGGGGGTGACGTATCGTTCCGCGTTGGTCAGCGTTTGTCGTCTCTCGTAGTTCGCAGGAACGCGATCGACATGCGATTTGGAGACTTCGAGAAAATACCCGAATACCCTGTTGTACTTGATCTTGAGTGTTGAGATCCCGGTGCGGTCGCGCTCGGTCGATTCGATGCCGGCGAGCAGCTCCTTGCCGCCGCGTGCGAGCTTTCGCTGCTCGTCGAGCTCGGCATCCCAACCGGTCGCGATCGTTCCCGGACCAACCGCATGCGGAGGCTCGCCGGCGAGGCGGGTGCGGAGGATCTCGTGAAGATCGGTCAGGGGATCGAGATCGGCCCCGAGCTGGCGCATGCGGGGCGAAGTTGCCCGCTCAGCGGTTTTGACGAGGCCGGGGAGCATGCCGAGGGCGGATCGCAGGGTCGCGAGCTCGCGCGGCGTGGCGAACGCCATCCCGACCCGTCCGGCGAGTCTTTCCAGATCCGGGAGCCCGTCGAGGGCCGCGGTCATGGCGCCGAGGAGATCGGCATCTTCCACGAGCTCGGCCACCGCCCGTTGTCTCTCGCCGATTTCCTCGATGTCGATGCTCGGCACCGTCACCCAGTCGCGCAGTAAGCGGGACCCCATGCGGGTGGAGGTGTGATCGAGAACCGCGACCAATGAGGTCGAGCGGGACCCGTCGGCGGCGCGCTCGATCTCGAGGTTTCTGAGACTTGCCCGGTCGATGATCAGGGCGTCGCCCGCCGACCGTCTGACAAAGTTTCGGAGGTGGTGGAGTGCGCCCTTCTGGGTGGATTCGACGTAGCCCAGAAGGGCCCCGGCCATCCCCACGAGCTTCTCGCCGGACTCGAGGCCGAATCCCCTCAGAGATCCGACCCTGAGGACACGTTTCAGGCGTTGCTCACCCGCGGTGGGTGAGAAGAGTTCGGGCTCCGCCGGGGTCAGCGTCGGGATCTCGAGATCGGCCGGCCAGAGGGCCTTCCAGCCGTCCCAGCCTTCCGCCACCAGGAGCTCCCGCGGCCGAAGCTGAGCGAGGCATTCCGTCAACGCTTGCGAAGAGCCGCAGCGAATCCCCTCGAGAGTTCCGGTTGAAACCTCGATCCACGCCAGGGCCAGACTCTCTCCGTCGCCGCCGTAGGCGGCGAGATAGCACCGTTCGGAGCCGTCCAGAAGATCGGTTTCGGAGATCGTTCCCGGGGTGTGGGTACGGACGATCTCCCGCCGGACGAGGCCCTTGGCCGTGGCGGGGTCTTCGACCTGTTCCGCCACCGCGACCCGGAAGCCGGCGTCGAGGAGCTTGCCGATGTAGCTTCCGAATGCGTGGTGGGGAATGCCGCACATGGGGGCTTCAACGTTGTCGTTGTGCCGCCGTCGGGTCAGTGTGACCCCGAGCACCGGCGCGGCAATCTGGGCGTCCTCGAAGAAGAGCTCGTAGAAGTCGCCCATCCGGTAGAGCAGGAGGGCGGCGCCCGCCTGGTTCTTGAGCTCGAGATACTGGCGCAGCATCGGGGTCATCTTCACCAGTGCATTATCCCGCAGACGAGGATTCTGTCTACCGCGATTCGGCGCCCGCAGGGGAGATTCGCAGAAAAAGCGGGCGGGCTCCGACTCAGTTGGTGATTGGTGGGAACTCGGCGAACAGGCGCCACACCGCGGTTCGTCTGCCGGCACCGAGTTGAATTCGAGATTCAAGTTCTCTTTGATTCTATCAGCCCTTACCGCCCCGGATCCACCAACTGGAGTCACGGTCGAACCACCAGGTCGAGCTGTCGCCATCGAGAATCGACCGCGCGAGATTTCGAGCACCCTCCGACCGCAGGCGCTTGAGGACAAACGGCACCCAGTCCTCCGTCGACGGCACCCCGGCGTCCCTGTGCTCGACCAGCTGGAGCAGGAGCTCGAGCTGGTCCGCGTCGTGAGCGATGATGGACTCCGGAGTCTGCTCGGCCCGGTACTCCTCGAGGAGGGCATCGAGTTCATCGGCGAACGGCAGACCGCGAAGCATGTCTGCCGCTGCGCGTTCCTCGTCGACGCGGACATATTTCTGGTTCATATAGTTCAGATCGCTCGTCCGTGCCTCCGGGAGATCGTGAACCAGGGCGAGGCGGAGAACCCGATCGGCATCGATCTCGTCGTCCTCGGTGCGGGTGAGAACAAAAGCGATCATGGCGACGCGAAAAGAGTGATCGGCAACGCTCTCGCCCCCGGCGCCGGCCAGGAATTGCCACCCGGTCCGCGGGGTTCGTTTGAGCATTCCGATCTCGAAGAGAAAATTGGCGATTCGGTCCACGGGCACCTCCGGGCCGGGAGGATAGCACCGACCACGCTGATTGAGCGAGCGGCGGCCTGCAAGAGCCTGTTGAAACGCGATGGGAGCGGAGCCAGGCACCTTTTCGCGGCGAAAAGAGAGCCAGGCACCGAGCCCGGTACGGCATTT
>JARFRM010000296.1 GCA_029287235.1 Thermoanaerobaculales bacterium | reverse complement strand
GCGATCAGTGCCGGGGCTATCCAGAGGAGATCATCCATCATTCCTCCCGAAACGGATATTCAGGCTATCCGCCATGAGTGTCCTCGCGTTTGTCATTCAAGCATCGAGGGGTAGAAATTTCCGTTCTTCGTAAGCGCCGTTCAAGCCTAGCACGTGAGTGTGCGCAGCAATCAGCGGCTTCCGGGTCTAGAACCTCCACGTCGCCGAGAAGGTGCCAGGCACCGAACTGCTGACTTATGCTACTGCTGATTCTCTGGCAGCCCATCCCACCCATCGCATGAGCGATTAGCGAGGCGTGAACCGACAACAATTCCGCAGTTCGGTGCCTGGCACGTTTACGTTTACGGTGCCTGGCACGTTTACGTTTTCGTTCGTTTACGGCCAGGCTTTCGAGCGTTTCCCGCTCGAGCTCGCCGAGCTCGCCGACACGGTCTCGGTCTCCTTCATTTCGAGGTTCTGAAAACCGGCGCCGAGACCGGAGGGATGACGACCGGAGTCTCGGCCGTCACCGATCCCTCACCAAAACCTCATCCCACCGTCATGCGCGGGGAGGCCACAGGACCCATATTCGTGGTGTACACAGATACATTCACGGGGAGGAAAACCATGCGTCACACCCTGCGCCAGTTCAAGAGAGCCGCGACCCTCGTCGCGGTCATCGTGGCCGTCCCGCTTTTGGCAGCCTCGACGGCACCCGCGTCCGAGCCCCTCCCCAGGGACACGCCAGCACGTCACCAGGTCGACTCCGCCACCCTCGACGCCGCCCTAGACACCGCCGAGCAGCAGGGCTTCATCCGATCGATGGTCGTGGTTCGGGACGGCGCCGTCATCGGCGAGGGCCACTGGCACGGCGCCCCCGGAACCCCACAGCAGTCCCGGTCGGTGACCAAGAGCGTGATGTCGATGCTCATCGGCATCGCCACCGACCAGGGGTACTTCCCGCACGGCATCTCCTCCAGGATGGTCGACTACCTGCCCCCGGACCTGGTGCCGACCGATCCGCTGAAACAAAACATCCTGCTGGCGCACCTCCTGACAATGACCGCGGGTTTCGATTGGAACGAGGATCTCGACGTCGGACCCTGGTTGACCGGCCCCGATCCGGTGGGCGCGATCCTCGCACGACCCATGGCATCGGTCCCCGGCTCCTCGTGGAACTACAACACCGCAGTGGCCCACCTGCTGTCCGTGATGCTCACCGAGGCGACCGGAATGTCGACCCTCGACTTCGCCGACACCTACCTGTTCGGACCGCTCGGCATCACCGACCGCAGCTGGATGATGACCGGCGGCTACGCCAACGGCGGGCACGGGCTGTTTCTCGGCACCGAGGACCTCGCCAAGCTCGGTCTCGTCTTCGTCAACGGCGGCAGCCGGAACGACGAGCAGCTCGTGTCGCGGTTCTGGGTCAACGCCTCGACCTCGAAGGTGGTCCTCAACCTCGGCGCCTTCGGTCCGCTGACCGAGCTGCACGCCGGCTTCCTGTGGTGGCTAGATCGCTCGACGCCGTACCGGATCTACACCGCCTGGGGTTGGGGCGGCCAGTTCATCTTCTGCGTCCCGGGTCTGGAGCTGGTAATCGCGGTCCACTCCAACTCCGACGTGCCAGGATCCGTGGCCGACGCGCAGGAAGCCGCCGTCCTCGACCTCATCGTCAACTCGATCCTGCCGGCCGTCACCGACCGGCGGGAGATGAGGATCACCGGCCAGCAGGTCCCCGAGCTCGCCGCCGTCGATGACCTGGTTGGTTCCCTGCTTCGCGAAAACGACATCCGCGACGCGACCACGGCGATCGTCAAGGACGGCCGACTGGTCTACGCGAGGGGTTTCAGCTGGGGCGAACCTGACGACGACCCGGCACAGCCAACCGCGCTGTTCCGCTCCGGCAGCATCGCCAAGGCGATCACCTCCGTGGCCATCCATCAGCTGATCGAGCGCGGTCTCATCGCCTACACAACGCCGGCGATGTCGGTCGTCCCGCTCGAGTCGCTGCCCGGCGGCGCCACGGACCCGCGCCTCGACGAGGTCACGATCGACCACCTGCTCACGCACACCGGCGGTTTGTACTCCGAGGACAACGTCTACGTGGTCTCTGACCTGGTGGTAAACGCGGTCGGCGGCGAATCACCACCGACGACGGAGGAAATGCTGTCGTACATCGTCAGCCACCACTTCGTCTTCGATCCCGGCACGAGCTGGGACTACAACAACTACGGCTACATGTGGCTCGGTGAGATCATCCGCGAGCTCACCGGTCATAGCTTCGTCGACTATGTCAACGACAACGTCTTCCGACCGATCGGCGTCGGTCGTCCGCGCGCCGGCCACATGCTCGCCACCGAGCTCGCACCCACCGAGGTGGACTACGACCCCATCGAGGGAGACGGCTACCGTGTGCCGCTCGAGAACGTCCTGTCGGCGGGCGGTTGGGCGATCTCGGCGCCCGACCTGGCACGCCTGTTCTCGGCGCTCTTCGACTTCGACGACGCGAGCGGCCTGATGTCGGCGGCGACCAGGGCGCGGATGGCCGAGCTGCCGTTCCCCGCGTGCGAAACCGTGGGTTACGGCCGCGGGTGGGTCGACGAGCGCATGTACATCAACGAAGGCCACGGTCTCGGCTGGCTAGTCGACCTCAACGACGGGCTGGACGTCCGTTCCCACGGCGGCGGCGGCACGGGCGTGCACACGCTCGCGTTGTGGCGCGAAGACGGGATCACCTTCGTCATGATGACCAACAAGGACCCGGTCGCCGAGAGCATCGACTTCCCCCGGATCGACTCGTGGCCGAGCCACGATCTGTGGGAATCGGTGGGCGTGGCGACCGAGCCGGTGGGCTCCGCTCCCACCGAGGTCTGGCTCCCGGTCGTGTCGCACGCGTCGGGCGTCGGGTCGAGCGAGTGGCGGTCGGATGTGGGGCTGCTCAACCGATCGTCCCTGGCCAACCACGTGCGTCTCCGCCTTCCCGACGGCAACGGGTTTGTCGACGAGGAGCTGGAGCTCTCGCCCGGCCAGCACCGCGTCCTCGACGACGTGCTGTCGGGATTCGAGGTCGAAGGTTCCTTCCCGCTGCGGGTCTTCTCCTCCGAACCGATGACGGTCACGTCCCGCACCTACAACCTCGCCTCCGACGGTACCTACGGCCAGTTCATCGACAGCTTGGAGCCCACCAGGGGACTCCAGACCGGCGACGAGGCGGTGTTGATGCAGCTCGTCGAGAATGACATGTTCCGAAGCAACATCGGTCTCCACAACGGATGGAAACGGCCGGCCCGGGTCGCCATCACGCTGCTCGACGGCAGCAGCCTTCCGGTCGCGTCGTTCACCAGGACCATCCCACCGGAGTCCACCGTTCAGGTCAACCGGCCGTTCTGGCTCAGAGGCGGTCGGGCGGACATCGACTCGGGATACGCGGTGGTGTCGGTCCTGTTCGGCCAGCACGTGGTGGCGTACGGTTCGGTCGTGGACAACCAGACCGACGACCCGACCGCCATCGCGATGAAGGAGGGTCTCGGGCATATCGACCAGTGGCTGGGTGCGGCGGCGAACACGAACGGCGCGCACGGCAGCGCGTGGCGGACCGATCTGTGTCTGCTCAACCGTTCGGGAGGGGTCGCCACGGCAGAGGTCCGCTACCGGTCCGATGACGGCGTCTCGGCCACCGAGACAGTCGTGCTCCAGACCGGCGAGCAGAAGACCCTTCCGGACCTCGTCGGCGAGCTCGGCCAGAGCGGCGGCGGCAGCGTCGAGGTGTTCTCGGACCGGCTGGTGTTCGCCAGCTCGCGGACCTACAACGTCAGCGACGCCGGCACCTACGGCCAGTTCATCGACGCGGCGCCGGTCGGGTCCTCGGCGACGGCCGGCCGGACCGTGTGGCTCCCCCAGCTCGAGCAGAACGGATCGTTCCGCACCAACATCGTGATCCTCAACTCCGGCCACATCACGGCCCCGGTTTGGATCCAGTTGTTCGACGGTGACGGTCACGAGCTGGCCGCACGGCGCCGCACCCTCGCGCCGATGGAACGCATCCAGCTCCAGGAACCGTTCTCTCGGATCGCCGGACGCAACGACATCGACCGCGGGTACGCCTCGGTGACGGTGGCTGCCGGCGGCGGAATCGTCGCCTTCGCCTCGGTGGTGGACAACGCGACCAACGACCCGACGACCGTGCCGATGAGGTTCTGAATGGTGAATATATGATCGGTGTCGAAGGGTATGTGGCCTTTCGTGAACTCGAGTACGATGGTGGCGATGCACGCAATAGCAGTTCCAGACGTCGCGCCACCGGGTTCAGTCATTGGCACGGCATTGCCCGGGAACCGCATCGGCGAGGTCGTCGCCGAAGTGCTGCGAGATTTCGCGGCGGTCTGGAGTTTTCAGCTGACCGCAATCGACGGTCGCACCCTGACCGTCGGCAAGGTCGTGATCGCGCTGCTGGTGGTGGCGGTCGGGGCGCCAATCGCGAAAGCCGTCATGCGCCGGGCTGCTCTCGGAGGAGCGGACCCAGCTGCTGCTGTCGTGGCGACACACCGGCTTCCCGATACACCTTCGACAGCAAACACTCGGTCACCCGCAACCCGAAAATCATTTCCGCGTCCTCGGTGATTTCGAGGGTGAGCAGATCTTCAAATCTGGGCGGTCTGAAAGCGGCGACAAAGCTCTGGAAACTGGTGTCGGGAGAGCTAGCGGCCTGTTGTTTCCCGGTCCGGCAGGAGGAGACCTGCTGCCCGCTGTGGAGTGGTCAAAATGGAGGAGGAGACGGGCCCGTCGTGATGTCCCGTCTTCGGATCCCCGGGCCGAGCCTGGAAATGGGCTTCCGGGGGTCCCGGGGTTCAAATTTCCGCGTTAGGCCGCCGCTGTTGCGCGGACCCCGGGCCTCCCAGGTCCCGCGTCGGTGCCCTCCGATGCGACGCGCTTTTCAGGTCGCAGAGGTAACTCCCTCATTGCTCATGGTGCCAAAGTGGGGAGCACGTCAATTGCGCTGATCGAAGCACATCGCAACGAAATCGCAAAAACTCGATCGTCAACCTCTCGCTGGTACGGTATTAGGCGTGGGTCATATCGGTTCAGCCTCCTACTATCCCTGACCCGACTATCAGGAAGCTCTTTTCAATGTCACCCGAGTTGTCCAAAATCAGATGAATCTTCCCCCAAAGGGTTCACAGCGCGACCGCCGCTCGTCACAGCTCCCTGCGCTCCGTTCCCTGCGCCCACATTGTCAGTCCCCCACATCGACATCGAACATGTTGTTACCATGGCGTCTACGATGAGTCGTCTTGCACAGCTTGCACTTGGTGCGACGGGCTTCGGCCTCGCAGCGACAACCTGGTTTTTTGTTGTGATTCGACTCACTGGTCGGCCCACCCCGTTCGCCGAAGTAGCTCTGTTCATCATGCCTTTTTGGTTCATTTGGGCAGCCTATTTGCCGGCTGTACTCTGGATGGCGAATCGGTACCCGATTCAACGCGGCCAATTACTAGGGTCGTTTGCCAGGCATACCACCTTTGCATCAATCCTTGCGTTAAGCCATACCACTATAAGAATCACCCTGCAGCCTCAATTTCGCGAAAATCTGGAAACAAATCCCGATGGGGGAACGTCCTTAGGCCACTTTTTGGGATTCGCAGTCTACGAAGCCCCAGTTCATCTGTTCATATACGTTGCGATTATGGGTGTCACCCACATTGTCGGGCACACCCGACGGCTTCACGAAAGGGAGGTCGCCGCGGCAGAATTGGCCTCACAGCTGGCGCAAGCACAAATTCAAGCGCTTCGAATGCAGCTCAATCCCCATTTTCTGTTCAACGCCTTGAACGGCGTCGCGACCCTGGTGCGCGAGAGGAAGCACGATCAAGCTGTGCAGATGCTGTCCGGGCTCAGTAACTTGCTCCGCTGTGTGCTCGATGAGTCTGAAGACCAAGAGGTGCCACTTTGGAGAGAAATGGATTTTGTAGCGAAATACCTCGAAATCGAGCAGGTGCGGTTTCCTGATCGACTCACTGTGGAATTCAACATCGCCCCGGAAGCTGGTGATGCGCTCGTGCCAAACCTGCTCTTGCAGCCGATCGTCGAAAACGCCATCCATCATGGTCTCGAAAAAACAGAGGAACCCACCGGGATAGCAATCTCGGCCAAGAGGGATGGCGGGATGTTGGAGCTTTCGGTTGTGGATGACGGTCCCGGATTCGTTTTCGACAAGGGGAATACACCGGACAGAGGGATAGGAATCGAGAACACCCGCACCCGGTTGGCGAAGATGTACGAAGACAATTTTTCCTTGAGGCTCGAGAGCCATTCTCCACGAGGCGCAACGGTCAGCATCGTTATACCGTTTCGAGCCGCGCCTCCTTCGAACCGGGAGGCCTGAAGATGGATCGCATCCGCGTGATTCTGGTCGACGACGAGCCGCTGGCGCTCCGTGGCCTTCGCTTGCTCTGCGAAAAGGACCCAGAACTCGAGGTGGCGTGCGAGTGCTCGAGCGGACGAGCGGCGGTTGCGGCGATCGAACAGGTTGAACCCGACCTGGTGCTACTCGATATCCAGATGCCTGAGATGGACGGCTTCGAAGTCCTGGAGGCCGTCGGCCCCGAGTGCATGCCTCACGTAATCTTCGTGACCGCGTACGACAGGTTCGCTGTTCGCGCTTTTGAGATTCGAGCCCTCGACTACCTTTTGAAGCCGTTCGACGACGAACGCTTTTTCGGCGCAATCGAGCGAGCCAAGCGGGCCATCCGAAGACCGGATTTGAACAACCTCCGTGAGCGGATATTCGATCTGGTTTCCGCTGCCGGAGTCAAATCACAGGAGGGGGATTCAGATCAGAATCCCCGTCACCCCCCGCCATCCGGAAAGACTCACCTGTCACGGATCGCGGTCAAGGAGAAGGGCAGGGTTCATTTGATCCGGGTGGACAAGATTGACTGGATCGAGGCCGCCAATTATCGCGTCAAAATTCACGTGAGCAGCCGGACTTTCATCCTTCGTGAGTCTCTGCGAACACTTGAATCGCAACTCGAGCCGACGAGATTCGTTCGGGTGAGCCGTTCAGCCATCGTCAACCTCGATCGCATCAAAGAAATCCATCCATTTGCCAGGGGTTCTCACGTGGTCATTTTGGATGACGGCACTCGAGTGATGTTAAGCCGGAGCCGAAAGGATGCACTTGAAACGTTGGTCGGCGGCTCTTTTTGAAACCATCACCGCGAAAATGGGAAGGGTCATGTGTTCTCTCGATCTCGGTACTGTGCAATGGCAACGGCTCAAAAGTCGATCACGGGAAGAGTGGTGAATTGTGGGACCCATCGAGGTCCAAGCGGTTGTGTTACAGGCACACGTCGTTTCGCCTGCGGAATGGAGGGTACGACAGCGGCGTGGCATCGGTACCCTTGGTACTACGTTGAGCCCCATTTTGCGAACCGGCCACCGATCCGCTGCGGACGGTCAATTCAGCGCGGCGAATACCGGAACCGGCGCTGGCAAGGCATCGCCGTCCGGCAATCTCGACGGCTCAACCGTGTCGGGTATCGACGGGGCAGTCGCGGATGCGAATGCCTGATTGGCCGGACGTCCGTGTACGCGAAACAACACGACCAACGCATGGCCAGATTCAGTCGAAATCAGTCTCCGACGTCCAGATTCTCGAGGAGATAGTCCTCGAGATAAATGGTCTGGAGTTTCCCTTCGGCTATCTCATTTTGGAGGTCGATGATCTCAAGTTCGAGTCTGTCGATCTTCGCCTCTTCAAAGGCGACCATCCGATCGACTTGCTCCACCGCTTCTCTGGTTCGGAGAGCCTCCTCCTCCGAAATGTTTGGCAAATTCCTCTCATAACGCGCTAATTCTTCGTTAATCCGTTCGAGTTGGCCTTCGGATGAGGCCTTGCGTTCCTCAGCGCGCCTGAGTTCTTGCTCCAAGATTTCGATTCGCCTGGAACGGAACTGGAGGTAAGCGACAGCAAGCTCGAGTTCCTGATACTTCTTGTCCTGGGCTGCACTTTGCCGCATTACGGAGGCGAGTTCCTGGATGGACGCGTTGAGGGTCTTCAAATCTTCGCAATCGGTTGTGCTTGGCGGGCCTTCACTCCACCCTGAGGCAGAACCGAAAGTCACCGTCACGAAGATGATCATCACAACATGCCAGGTAAGTTTCATTGCAGGGGTTCCTTTCGTTAGGTGTGAATACTGATGCGCTTCGTGCACCCGACCAATCCTTCTCCCAGTAATGCTTCTCCTGCACCCCCACCCACTGGGAATCGCCCTTGAGTGTCTGGGCCGTCTGCGGTGCATTTGACCGCATCTACGTTCAGCTCCTTACGCGACTACCTGTCATCCGAGAAGGTAACCCATGTGTTCTATGTATGACCATGTCACCACCGCCCAAAGCAGCCACGTCGTCGAAAACGCTATCATCATGAGGTGCAACCTTCGTCTGCTTCGGTCGATGAGGATCCCGCACAAATTCACTATCAAGAAGAACACTGCGACCAACAGGCCGAGAGTCAGGGCCGCGATCGCCAAGACATACGGCACGTAATCGATAGGAAATCCGAGCGCGGGCACAACGAAGAACAGAATGACTTCTGCCAGGCTCAGATAGAAGAACCATCTGTACGTTTTGATCCAACGTTCGTCGGCAGCCGATGCATTATCTTCCCTCACTATGTTTCACCACTTACCTATTTCGTGCGTCCCTTTCCGCCCGGCGCTTGATGCCGAGTAACGTCGTCCGCATCATCATGATTTCCGAAACGTCGATCACGGCAATGGCGAACACATCGTGCACAGAGCGGACCGTGTACTCGTGACGAAGCCGCGATACCAATCGAGTGGTGTGGTTGACCGTCGGGTAAAGAGCCCATGACCAGGTTGCGCCCTTCCATGGTGTCGCGGTGAAGACCCAGAGCATCGATCTATTCGGTTCCATCTCGACGATCTCCAGGAAATAGAACGGTCTCCCCTCGTATTCGGCACACGGTATCGAATCGCCCACCTTCAAGCCTTGCCACTCCGGGAGAATCCGTTCGGCGCTCGCCATACCGCCGTTGTCGAGCCGGTCAAAGCCATAGAAACCTGCCCTTCCGTAACCCATCTGGACCAGCCAGGGCCAGATCTGCTCGGGCGTGGCCTTGACCTCCACCGCTCTGGTTGCGTTGAAATCCGGATTGTTCCTCAACTCGTCCCCGGCCATGTATTGATCGACCTCTTCGGGAGTGGCCCCCCAGTTCATCTGAAAGTCTCGGAGCCAAACGAAATAGAAGGCAAGTACCAGCGCCAAGAAAGCCAGCCACGCCAGGACATTGAGGCCGAGAGCTTTGAGGAAAGGATGGTGCCCGTTCATAGCTGCCTCCCCCACACCCGCATTTGTTCCCGCCGCGGTTCTATTTCGGAAAGCGCCGCGACTCTCGTCCCTACGTTGGACCCGCAGCACCAAGCTGGCGACAAATCTGCTGCGAACCCCGCATTCGGCCAGGCAAACACCAGATACAGTGCGGGGACGTCGCACCTACTCAGCCGTGGGCTCGGACACAGGCGCGGAGCGCCTCGGCCGCTCACGGCCCTCGCTACCCCGACACGATCCGACCCAACGATCTCCTCGCTGATGGCGATGCCGATACCGCATCTCCAAGGATACCGCTGCAGGCGCGCGCCTTCACTTCTCCATGACCCAGGTGTCGCCTGGTATCTCCGGCCGGCTGGTTCCGAGCTCATTTTCAGAATTCCGGCCAGCGACAAAGACCCGCGCTCCGAGGAGCGCG
>JARFRM010000290.1 GCA_029287235.1 Thermoanaerobaculales bacterium | reverse complement strand
CAACGGCGTAGGGAAGAGTGTTGAAGAACCCGAGTTCGTTTGGCGCGGAGGGAATGCTGACATCGAGGATTCGAAGTCCTTCAAATCCATCGGCGATGAAAACAAGGCCCCCGTGAACCGCAACCGCCCTGGCATCACCGGCGGTGTCGAAGGAACCGACCTGGACGGGGGATTGCGGGGTAACCGCATCGATGACCCTCAGTCCCACGCCTGAAACCGCGACATAGGCGTGGCTGGCCGACGCCGCGACATCCAGGGAGGTGCCCGTGATGCCCACGAAACCGAGCTCTTCGGGAACGGTCGGGTCGCTCACGTCTATCACTCGCAAGCCCTGAGCTTCGTCCACCAGGTAGGCTTTCGTGCCCTCTGCCGCAACCGTGGAGGACGCGCCGGGCACCGCGACGAAACCATCCTCCGTCGGTGTTCCGGGCAAGCTCACGTCGATCACCCGCAGACCGCCGGTGTAGTCCGCGATGAGCGCGAGGTCTCCCGTTCCCGCGACATCGAACGAAAGACCCGGAGTGTCGAGCGAACCCGCCAGAATCGGCGCAGTCGGGTTGCTGACGTTGACGATCGCCAACCCGGCGCCCTCGTCAGCTACGAGTGCATGGCCGCCCAAAGCCGCGACGTTCCACGCGTGCCAGGTGGAGATCGAGCCAGCCTCGAACGGCGCCGAAGGGTTGCTGACATCGATGACCCGAAGACCTTCCCAGGTGTCGGCCACGAGGACCAGGTTCCCCGAGACGGCCACGCCCACGGCGCCACCGGGGGTGTCCAACCAAGCATTCTCGACGGGTGTAGAAGGGTCGGCGACATCGACCACCCGCAGTCCACCTGTCCATCCGTCCGCGAGGTAGGCATGGCCGTTTGCAACAGCGACACCGGATGCATCGCCAGGCGTGTCAAGAGCGCCGGCTTCCATCGGCGCCGACGGCGTTGTGACGTCGACAATCCGGAGACCCGAGGCGCCATCTGCGATGTAGACGGAGGTGCCGGCAACCGCCACGTCTTTGGCTTGACCGGGGGTGTCGAGGGAACCGATTTCGACCGGCGTCGACGGTTGGCTGACGTCGATGACCCGGAGTCCGGCCAAACCGCCGGTCGCGTACACATGGTCGCCGCCCGCCGCGACGCCCGTGATCATCATGGAGAGATTGACCTCGCCGACCACCAGCGGGGCCGTGGGATCGGAAATGTCTGCGATCTGCAAAGTCGGTCCGACGCTGAAAAAGGCGAGATCGGCGTCTGCTGCAACGGCGAAGGAGGGCCCATACGGCCATTCGCCGAGGAGCTGCGGGCAATCCTGGGCCGTGGCCCGGTGGATCGAGGCTCCCAGCCCGACGATCGCGAGGGTGACCACGACCAGACCGCGCTTCCTGTTGCTTGCCATGTCCGCCTCCCGTGGGGTCGATTTTCGGTCTCACCGATCCTACCAGGATCTCTAACGGCGCTGCTATCGTGGATGGTCAATTTCGGTGCCAAATTTCGGTTTTGGTGCCAGGCTTTAGAACCTTAGAAAGTCGGCTGCTAAAAACATTCTAAGGTTCTAAAGCCTGGCACCAGATTCCTGGCACCAGACTCCAGATTTGGCACCAGATTGGCACCAGATTCAAGGTACGCCGTTCGCATCAGGGACGGGTCTTCCTCACCGAACAACTCGAGCAACGCCCCCGAGTCCAAGATCTGAGGGCGCCTTAAATAGGTGTCGGGTAGACTCGGGGAATTGTCCGCCCGGGTCTACCCGACACCTATCACATATCCGGAGATTGGAACATCCATAGGGAAGCCTCACGCCTAGGACAATTTCATTCACCCGGAGGGGCCTGCCTCTCCCTCCGGATCTTGCTCTGCTGATCCTTTCATCTCGTAGCGAACCGTGCGTTCGATGGCCCAGATCATATTTCCCACCAAGATCTGTTGGTCGAAAACGGCCTTGATCATCGCTTTAAGCGGAAAAAGCCTGACATTTGATGCGGCGTCCAGGTTGACGAGCCCCATCGACCAATCAGGAAACCGGCGAGCCTTCACTCCGTCTTCGGAATCGAGCAGAAGCAGGTCCGTGTGCCGTCCGTCCCGCTCGATGGTGGCGTAAAGTTCATCAATGATTTCGCCGGGGCCCTCGATGACCTGATAGAAAAGGCCGCCTGACGCCATCAGCACCCCGGTCACACCAAGTTCCCGGTTCTTTTCTGCAGCGAGATCGCCCAGTTCTTTCAGCTCTTCCGAGCTCATCGATTTGGCATATCTGCTGATGTACGTCACGCGCTTCATTGTCGTTCCCTCCAGATCATTGCAGAATCGGGGTTGTTCCGACCTGCCGTCTACAATTCAGTCGATGGCTTCAGTTGCGATGAGATGGACCGATCCACTGAGCGATTCGATGATCACGGTGCCTCGCCTCGGACTGCCTGCGGCGCCCAGATCAACTGACGGCGAGAGATCAATCGAGATCAACTTCTGAGTTCCGCCTACATCGACATCGGAGACGGGAGCGAACCCATCCAAACGATCAAAAGTCGGTATTTGAGGAAGCCTCAGCGCTTCGAAGCGCAGGTCGGCTTCCAATCCGCTGAGGTTGAGATGCACGACCGGCGATAGAAGAGAGAGCTCGCTCTGTTGACGAAGACCGGTTGTTCCGACGCCATCGTTGACAGAACCCTGTGCGAAGGATCCGAGATTGATTGAAGCGAATATTGTGGCGGCTACGATGTTGAGCATGACGACCTCCGAAAGTTCTTTCTACGACGTTCCACTCGGCATAACACGACTTCTTTCTAATAAATTTCTAGTAATTTTCTACATTTTTCAATCTTTGCGTCAATCCGAGCCGTCATCCCCGGATCTGAGGACACGAAACCTCTCGAGGCGATCCTTCGCAGGGTCATCCGAGAGGAGATGAAGGTGGGCGCATAGCGAGCCCTTCGTCGCGGACACCCAACTGCAGCTGGACACAAGGCTCGTGTGTTTCGCTACGGGTCTCTCCGCTCGATCTCGGGGTTTGATTCCTCAGCCATCCGGGTCAGCCTACGCGCCGCGTCCTCGACGGTGGTGGCGCCGACAGATGTCTGATCGGCAGCTGCGGCCTCACCACGCCCCGAAAAGAAGGGCCCCGCGCCATGTCGGCGCGAGGCCCTGATCACATTTGATTTGATTCGATGGACGCAGCCGTCGTTCGGCTCATCCCGGCGGACGACCGTTCAGAGCTCGAAGCGATCCAGCAT
>JARFRM010000106.1 GCA_029287235.1 Thermoanaerobaculales bacterium | reverse complement strand
ATCATCGAGTACGACGAGAATGGACCCGCCCGCATCGAGAGCATGTTCCCCCTCGGTCAGTCGGGCGAGGTGCTGCCGGACGCATACGGCCAGGCTGAGTTCAACCCGCACTTCTTCAGCATGATCCCGGCATTCGATCCCTTCATGCCGAGACCGTTCCCGGTGTTCGACTGAACGAACATCGTTCGAAATGACCGCCCCGCTCTTCGGAGCGGGGCGTTTTCTTTCGTCGATTGTCGTTGGGGAATCGTGAGTCGTCAGTCGGGAGTCGTGAGTCCATCACACCATCGCCTATTGCCCGCAGATCACGCAGATCGACGCAGATTCCATCTCATTCATCGCAGGGATGAACCGCAAAGACGCGCAAAGACATCGCAACAATAATTCGAGTCATGCTTTGGGTGTGGGCCGTCTGACTCGTGTGTCGACTTCTCGACCGGAAGGTGTCTTGACGGGCAGGCAGGGATGCTCGCTCGTCAGCCGAGCTCCGAAAGGAAGGTCGATTCCACGCCAGTCAGAGACCGCTCCCGCTACCCGCGATGGCGCATCTGCGTCAATCTGCGTGATCTGCGGGCAACCCTGCGATCGATTGCGATGTTATCTGTGTTCATCTGTGTGATCTGTGGGCCTTCGATCCGTGCGATGGATCCAGTATCCAGCATCGAGCGTCTGCTGCTACAATCTCGCCGCTCAGCAACACATCGATTCTCAGGAGGTCGTCAGATGCCCAACGTCACCCGCACCATGGCCGAGTGGGCCGCATCCGTAAACTACGAGGACCTGCCGGCCGCCGTCGTCACCGAGGCCAAACGCTACCTCATGGACTCCATGGGTTGCGCCCTCGGCGGCGCCCAGCAGCACGACGTCCACATCGCCCGTGAGGTGCTCGGCGAGTGCGCCGGGGCCGGCGACGCCACGGTGCTGGTCACCGGCGAGAAGTGGGACCCGGTGTCGGCATCGCTGCTCAACGCCCTGATGATCCGGGTGATGGACTACAACGACATCTACTGGAAGCAGGATCCGTCGCACCCGTCGGACATCATCCCGGCCGCCATGGCCACCGCCGAACGGGCCGGTCGATCCGGACGCGATCTGTTGGTCGGCATCGCCCTCGCGTACGAGTTCGAGCAACGGCTGTGCGAGGTGAGCATCCCCGGGGTCCGGGAAATCGGCTGGCACCACGCCACCCTCACCGCAGCCGCCTCACCAATCGCCGCCGGACGGATGCTCGGCCTCAACCCCGAGCAGATCCAGCACGCCATCGGGATCTCGGCATCACGCCACTGCACCACTGGCTCGGTGACCGCCGGCAAGCTGACCATGATGAAGAACACCGTCGACCCCATGGCCACCCAGTCGGGAGTCATCGCCGCCCTGCTCGCCGAGAAGGGCTACACCGGCCCCGAGCACGTCCTCGACGGCAAGGAGGGTTTCAGTCACGTTTTCTCTACCGACTGGAAATTCGACATCCTCACCGACGGCCTCGGCGACTCGTGGCGGATCCTCCAGTGCGGGATGAAGTTCTTCCCCACCGAGGCTTTGACCCACGCACCCATCTCGGCGACCCTCGACCTCGTCAACGAACACGATCTGGCCGCAGATGAGATCGAGACGGTCACCATCCACTCCTTGGCCCGGGCAGCCGACATCCTGGCCGATCCTTCCAAGTACGACCCGCGAAGCAAGGAGACCGCCGACCACTCGCTGCCCTACGTCATCGCCGCCGCGGTGGCCGACCGGCAGGTGACACCGATCCAGTTCACCGACGCCAAGATCATGGACGACAAGATCCGGGCCCAGCTTCCCAAGGTCAAGGTCATCGCCGACCCCGAGATCGAGGCGGTCTTCCCCGAGCTCCAACGGGTGCGGGTGGTGATCAGGACCACTGACGGCCGTGAGGTCGAGAAAGAGCTCGACTACCCCAAGGGAGACCCGCGCAACCCGCTCACCGACGACGAAATCTCGGCCAAGTTCAAGGCGCTGGCCGAGGGGATCGCGACGGCCGAGGATGTCGAACGGATGCAGGATACGATCGACCGGACCGAGCAGTTCGACGATGTGCGGGAGCTGATGGGGAAGTTGACAGTTCGCAGTTGACAGCCTGTGAGCGGAGTTGACAGTTGACAGTCGACAGTTGACAGTTCATCGCAGAGGGCATGTGACCCTGAGCGCGCGTGGGCAAGCAGAGATGCTTGCCGCTACAAAAAACGGTGCGCTCTTGTAGCCGCAAGCTTCCAGCTTGCGAACCGACATCGCATCGGGAACGGGAGCGGGAACGGGAGCGGGAACGGGAACGGGAACGGGAACGGGAACGGGAACGGAGAACAATGGCACAGACAATCACGGAAAAAGTTGTACAGGCGCACGCGGTGGGGCTCGAAGACGGCGCGGAGGTGCTCGCTGGCGACATGGTCACGGTGCGGCCCAAGCACGTCATGACCCACGACAACACCGGGGCGGTGCTGCCCAAGTTCCGGACCATCGGCGCCGATCGGGTGGCCGATCCGGGGCAGCCGGTCTTCGCTCTCGACCACAACGTTCAGGACCGGACCGAGGCGAATCTCGAGAAGTACTCGATGATCGAGGCCTTCGCCCGCGAGCAGGGTATTGTCTTCCACCCCGCTGGCGCCGGGATCGGCCACCAGCTCATGATCGAGAACGGCTTTGTCCACCCCGGCGCCCTGGTGGTCGCCTCGGACTCGCACTCCAACATGTACGGCGCGGTGGGCGCCGTCGGCACCCCGGTGGTCCGAACCGACGCCGCCGCCATCTGGGCCACCGGTGTCACATGGTGGCAGGTACCGCGCACGGTCAAGGTCGTGCTCGAGGGCAAGCTCCGGCCCGGGGTCACCGGAAAGGACGTCATCATCACCCTCTGTGGACTCTACACCTCCGGTGAGGTCCTCAACGCCGCGGTGGAGTTCCACGGTCCCGGCGTCGCCACCCTGTCCATGGACGACCGGATGACCGTCTCCAACATGACCACCGAGTGGGGCGCCCTCGTGGGCTGGTTCGGCTACGACGAGATCACGGCGCACTACCTGCGCGGCCGCGCCGCCATGCTCGAGATGCTCGAGATCGAGGGCCGGCTGACCGGCGAGATGATCGCCGGCTGGGACGCGAACCCTCCCCTCCCCGATGACGGCGCCGGCTACGCCGCCGAGATCACCTTCGACCTCGGCCGGGTCTCGCCCCACGTCGCCGGTCCCGACACCGTCGGGGTGATGCGGTCGGTGTCGGACTTCGCGAAGGAAAGGAAACCGGTCCACAAGGCCTATCTCCTGTCGTGCGTCAACTCGCGGCTTGACGACCTCGCACAGGCGGCCGATGTTCTACGCGACAAGCACGTCGCCGACGGGGTCGAGCTCTACATCGCGGCGGCATCCGAGTCGGTCCAGATCGAGGCCGAGGCCAGGGGCATCTGGGGCAACCTCATCGCCGCCGGCGCCCGACCGCTGCCCCCCGGCTGCGGCGCCTGCATCGGGCTCGGTGTCGGGCTGCTCGAGGCCGGCGAGGTCGGGATCTCGGCCACCAACCGCAACTTCAAGGGGCGCATGGGCTCGCGCGATGCCGAGGCCTACCTGGCCAGCCCCGCGATCGTGGCGGCCTCGGCGCTGGCCGGCTTCATCACCGGCCCCGACGATCTGGGTTCGTCGCTGCCCGAATATCGATTCACCGACCTCGGTTGGACCCCCCCTGCGCGGGAGGTGGCGATCCTCGACGGTTTCCCCGACCACATGGAGGGCCGGGCCCTGCTGCTGCCGGTAGACAACCTCAACACCGACGGCATCTACGGCAAGGATGTGACCTATATCGACAACCTCACCCCCGACGAGATGGCCGGTTACGCCATGGCGAACTACGACCCCGCGTTCCAGGAGATCGCCGCCGACGGCGACGTCATCGTCGCCGGCCGGAACTTCGGCACCGGTTCGTCGCGGGAGCAGGCCGCCACCGCGCTCAAGTACCGCGGCATCACGATGGTCATCGCCGCGAGCTTCTCGCAAACCTACTTGCGGAACGCGTTCAACAACGCATTCATCTGTATCGAGTCGACGGCGTTGTCGGACGCGGTTCGCGAGGCCTTCGCGAGAGAAGCGGAAACCGGCGCGAAGTCCATCCCGGCCGGTGATCTGGCGGTGAACTTCAGACGCGCCGTGGCGACGTGGAACGGCATAGAGTACACGCTCTCCCCCGTCGGACCCGCGGCGCAGGAACTCGTGCTCGCAGGAGGACTCGAGGCGCTGACGAGGGAGCGACTGTAGGAATCGGTTTGCGGCGGCGGTCTTTGATCGGCAACCATGAAACCCGTGAAACCGGTATGGTCGCGGGTCGTGAACGACCCACCTACAGGGCCCTTGAGCGACGACCGCAGCGGCGGACCACGAACCTCGAGTCCTCCGAAAACACCCGCTCAGTTGATCACGGACTCACGCTCGACCAGGCCAGGGTGTCGCCGGACTCGAAGCCGTCAACGAAGATAATCTCTATGGTCACCAACCCCGGCGGGGGAAAAGACGGGTCGGCCGGCCGTGCGTCTGACCGACCGACCCAGAGGGAGGGGGAGGAGAAGGGCCGGCCGGCAGTGCGTCTGACCGGCCGACCCCGGGGGGAGGGGGAGGAGAAGGGGGCTACTCCTCCTGGAGGATGGTCATTTGAACGTCACGCGGGCCATCGAAGCTGATCTGAACCGTGACTATGCCATCGAGCATGGACGCATAGGTCAGCAGATCTTCCTCGATCATTCGCTCAACCGAAACCAGTGTCACTTGTTCGATCGTGATTTCGGTCATGTTCCCGCCGAGGTCGTCGAGGGTCATCTCTCCGTGAGGCGTATCCGCGACCAGGGCGTCGATCATGTCGTAGATGTCTTCATCGACGATGCCCGCCGCCGCGTGGTGCGCAACGACGACCCCTGCCGCGGAAAAAACCAGCGAAATTGCCACCAGCACTACGAGTCTTTTCACGTTCTACCTCCATTCACCAATCGCTGGAATGAGAGGACCGCGGATCTAAGACCAGCGAGCGCGACGGAACCACGATCCGGGCGATTGGTTACGCCCACTGTTTAGCAAGATCGGGGCCAACCCGTCCCTCGGACGAGATTCCGCTCGCAATTTGCTTTCTGGTGACCTCAGTATCTCGTGCGCGTGTCGGATTGCCCCAGGGGGTGTGGCAATCCGTCCGATGAAAACCACGTCATCCATCACCGCGAAGATGCACGCCCTCACTCGATTTCGCCCGGCTATCCGCTCTGTCTTCACACCGGATGCGCAACCCGCATCCTCAGCAGCGAGTGTCGAGGCGGCCGGCTAGCGCGGATCGACGCTCGGTGCCCTACCACCCCCCCGATGCGCCTCCGCCACCGAAGCTGCCGCCGCCTCCCGAGAAACCACCACCACCCGAGAAGCCACCCCCGCTCCAACCACCGCCGGAGGAAGCCGTCATGGTCCAGGTCGGGTGGGATGTGCGGAAGGTCTTGCCGGCTCCGGTGTGCCAGAGCAGAATCCGCATGATCGGGAATCCGATCAACCACGTGACAACGATCCCAAGGCCCCACTTCGCACCGAGGAGGGCTCCCGGAAACGCGAAGAAAAACGGCACGAGAAAGAAGTAGAGGAACCACGCCCCTCCCCCTTTGGTGAATAACGCCGTGAACGCGAAGGTTCCGACAACGGCGAAGAAGATGATCGCCGTCACCACGATAGCCGTCGCATCCTTGGGCGCTGTCGATGTGTCTTTCAGCGCCTCGGACGCATCCGGATCTTCCTTCACGAGCCCGGCGATGAGCTCGACGGCCCGCTCGGTTCCGCCCGAAAAATCACCGTTACGAAAGGCCGGTTTCATGGCGTTGTCGATGATTCGCCCGCACAGGATGTCCGGGAGCACTCCCTCGAGACCATAGCCGACCTCGATTCGGATCTTCCGGTCGTCGCGGGCGATGAGGATCAGCACCCCGTTGTCCCGTTCCTCAGAGCCGAGCTTCCAGGCCTCGACAACCCTCATGGAGAAATCTTCCAGCGACTGACCCTCGAGGCTCGGGACAGTGAGCACGGCAACCTGGGCGCCGGTCTCCGTTTCGAGATCCTTGAGATCATTCTCCATCGCCGTCACCGCCGTCGAGGAGAACAGACCGGCGAGATCCGTCACCCGAGCATCGAGAGGCGGGACATCCAAAGCGTATCCTCGGACCGCCACCAGAACGGCGAAGACGAGCGCAAGGTATGTGCGCCGCATCATCGCTCCCGGATCCGGAGCTCGTTGGGGAGCTCGTCGGTGTCATCGGACCGGATCTCCAGCCGGTGCTCCCGGAGCAGACGTCCGCACTCGGCGATGGCCTCCTCGAGCGCCTCTGCCGGTCGTCGTGCTCGAATGCCGGCCACCAGATCGGCAACCACCTCCGACCAGGCGCCCTCGGGCACCGCCCGATTGATCCCGGCGTCGCCCATCACGACCACCCGGTGCTCGAAGAGCGCGACGAAGATGAGGATTCCGGTTCGGTCCCGCGTGGCAAAGACCTCCTCCTCGAGGAAGGCGCACTCGGCCCGTTGTCGGGCGCGCAGATCGAGCACCGCGTCACCGATCAGGAATCGGCGGAAGCGCTCTGACAGCCTCGCCGCCAGGGCTCCGCCCACGGCCAGCATCACCGACGGGAGAATCACCCAGAGCCAGAGCGACCCACCCCAGAGGCCTCCGAGGTAGTGCAACGACACACCGCCGCCGAAGCCGATCAATGCGCCGATGACGGCCGCTTTCCAGCCCGCCTCGCGATAGTCGTCACAGACGCCGACAACATACGGAACGATCTCCCCCGATGTGCTGCCCTCAGCACTTCGGGCTGCCTCGGAGATCGCTCGCCGGTGGGCCTCGGTGAAGAGTGATGCCGGATCCGCCACGATCAGAACTCGACGACGGGCGGGGCCTCGGCGCCCTCGGTCGCCTCGAAGTAGGCCTTTGCCTCAAAGCCGAAGAAGTTGGCGATGAAGATCGTCGGAAAGCTGCGCCGGACGGTGTTGAAGTCCCTGGCCACCTCGTTGTAACGGTGGCGCTCGGTGGCGATTCGGTTCTCGGTGCCCTCCAGTTGGACCTGGAGATCGCGGAAGGCATTGGTCGCCTTGAGGTCGGGGTAGCGTTCCACAACCACCAACAGCCGGGCCAGGGCGCTGGACAGGCCGTCCTGTGCGCTCTGAAACTGCTGCATCTGAGCGGCGTCGGGGGCCTGCTCGAAGTTGACCTGACCGACCTTCGCCCGCGCTTCGACCACCGCTGTGAAGGTCTCCTGCTCGAACTCGGCGGCGCCCTTCACCGTTTCGACGAGGTTGGGGATCAGGTCAGCCCGCCGTTGGTAGACGTTCTCCACCTGGCCCCAAGCCGAGTCGACACCCTCATCCAGGGTGACGAGCCGGTTGTAACCTCCGACACCGATCATCGCGACCACGCCAGCGATCAGGAGCAGGACTCCGCATCCAACGGCTGCAATCTTCATCGTCATCGCCTCCCCGTTTCTGCGCATCAATGGAGACATTGTACCCGTGCTGCAGAAATGCGGTTTCCCGAGATTCCACAGTTCCACAAATCCTCAAATTGACATCGGCAATGGGTAGGTTCAGTCTTCGGATCAGGAATCGGTGTCGGCCTCGTCCGGCGGCACCATTGAGGAGGCATGCCCATGAAGAAGCTCTGGTGGATCGTTCCCCCGATCATCATCGCCGTCATCGCCATCGCCGCCCGGGCCGGATCACCCGCCGGTGACGCCGCCCTGGGCACCCAGAGCTACGACGCGTTCGAACCCGATGAGGTCTGCGCCGAGTGCCATGTGGACATCGCGCGGCAACACGCCCAGGCCATGATGTCCCAGTCATTCACCCACCACTGGGACGAGATCGAGTACTACCAACTCGCACTTCCCCACGCGGAAAAGGTCGAGAAGGTATCGGGGGTGAAGGCCGGCTGCAACGGCTGCCACGCTCCCCTCGCCTTCCTCGCCGGAGACATCCCACCCAAACCACCGGCAGAAGGGACCCGCGCCAACGAGGGCGTGAGCTGCGCCCTCTGCCATGCCATCACCGGTCACGACGGAGAAGTGCCGTTCAACTTCAACTTCACCGTCGACCCCGCCGCCGGAACCCAAGGCACCCGCGCCGGAGTCGAGAGTCCCGGCCACGAGATCGTGGTCAACCCGTACATCGGCACCGCTGAGTTCTGCGGTACCTGCCACAACGAGAAGGACCCGTGGGGACTGTGGGTCAAGGCCACCCACCTCGAGTGGAAAGAGAGCCCTCAGGCGGCAGCCGGCATCGTCTGCCAGGACTGCCACATGCCGCCGGCCGCCGGCAATTCGGCTCCCGAAACCGGTGGCATCGATCACCCCGATGTTCGGCAGCATCTGTTCCACGGCGCGCACGACACCGGCAAGCTCATGGGCGCTGTCGAAGTTCGGATCCACCCGTCCGAGATCGAGGCCGAGGCGGGCAGGGAAATCATCTTCACCGCCACCGTGGTCAATGCCAAGGCCGGACACATGATCCCCTCGGGTTCTGCCGAAGAACGCGTGGTCTGGCTCCATGTCGAAGCCGTTGACGCAGCCGGCAAGAGCCACCACCTCGCGGTGGATGCCAAGGGCTTCGAGGGAGAAGAACTCACCATCGCTTCGGCCGATGCCCTTGCCTACCAGGACATCGGCGACATCAAGGAGCTCGAGGGTTTCGTCGGTCTCAAACGCGATGGTGACGTACCCGCGGGCGATCGGATCTTCCGACTGCCCTACCTCGATGAGCAGGGTCGGATGACCGTGGCCCAGTGGAACACCGCCGGATTCGGGACCGACTACCGACTGGCACCGCTCGAGGCCAGGAATGAGACTTTCACATGGGCGCTGCCCGAGGACCTGCCGGTGGGGACCGTCACCGTCACCGCCACGGTCTGGTACTCGAAGCTTGTTTCGTCGGTCGCCGAGTTCATGGGAGTGCCGGCCGAGGAAGCCACGCCCGTAAAGATGAGCGAACACAGCACCACCGTGGAGATCGAGGCAAAGGGCTGAGATCGGATATCAGCGCAGAGCCGCCCAGGCGCGGAGACATCGCACCATCGCAGGGTTGCATCGCAAAGAACGCCGAGATCATCCATCCAAAAGGGCGCAAAGCCATCGCATCTGAGAGTCGGATGGGCGTGGATTGGA
>JARFRM010000265.1 GCA_029287235.1 Thermoanaerobaculales bacterium | reverse complement strand
CCCGAGGAGCACTCCATGGATTTTTCTCAGTCACCGCGGGTGGTTTCGATGATCGGATTGATTCGCGCCTTCGTGGACAAAGAGCTCCATCCGCTCGAGCAGGCGTTTCTGAATCAGGGTTTTGTCGCGATTCTGCCTGAGCTCCAGAGGTGCCGTTCCCGGGCGCGTGAAACCGGTCTGTGGGCCGCCCACGTTCCGCAGGAATTCGGCGGCGCCGGGCTGTCGCTGACCGAGTTCGCCCACATGTCCGAGGAGCTCGGACGGAGCCCGTTGGGCCACTATGTCTTCAACTGTCAGGCGCCGGATGTGGGCAACATGGAGCTCCTCATGGAGTTCGGCACCCCCGAGCAGCAGGAGCGCTACCTGCTGCCGCTCGTTCGCGGCGAGATCCGCAGCTGCTTCACCATGACCGAACCCGAGTTCGCCGGCTCGAACCCGGTGTGGATGGGAACCACCGCGATCAAGGAGGGTGATGACTACGTGATCCGCGGCCACAAGTGGTTCGCCACCGGCGCCGACGGCGCCGCCTTCGCCATCTGTATGGCGCTCACCGCCCCCGACCACGAGGATCGCTATCGCCGGGCGAGCATGATCATCGTACCCACCGACACCGAGGGCTACGAGCTCATCGGCAACCTCTCCATCATGGGACACCGCGGCGGCGACTGGGCGAGCCACGGCGAGGTGGCCTACCACGGCGCGCGGGTCCCGGCCGGGAACCTGCTCGGTGGCGAGGGCATGGGATTCGCCCTGGCTCAAAGCCGCCTCGGCCCCGGCCGGATCCACCACTGCATGCGTTGGATCGGAGTCTGCGAGCGGGCCTTCGAGATCATGTGCCGGCACGCGGTGGAACGCGAGCTGGCGCCGGGGAGGCCGCTCGGCACAAAGCAGACGGTGCAGGAGTGGATCGCCGAGTGCCGCGCCGAGATCAACGCAGCTCGCCTCATGGTCCTGCACGCAGCCTGGAGGATCGAGAATGACGGCTCCCATGCGGCGAGGGAAGAGATCTCGCTCATCAAGTTCTCGGTGGCGGGCACCCTGCAACGAATCCTCGATCGAGCGGTTCAGACCCTGGGCGGGCTCGGGATGACCGACGACACCCCCCTCGCCATGTGGTGGGCGCACGAACGCGCAGCGCGGATCTACGACGGTGCCGATGAGGTCCACAAACAGGTGGTGGCGCGGCGGATCCTCCGTTCCTACGGCCTCGCACCCAAGTCGTGACCGCTGAGATGTCACCCACCGGCAACGAAGGCGCCGTTCGCCCGGGAGAAGAGCTCGATCTCGAGGCGCTGGGGAACTGGCTCCAAGACACACTTCCGGAGATCACCGGCACCCCACGAGTGACACAGTTCTCCGGAGGGGCGTCGAACTGGACCTATGGGCTCGCCTATCCGGATCACGACCTGGTGTTGCGCCGGCCGCCGGCGGGCACCAAAGCCAAGTCGGCACACGACATGGGCCGCGAGTCCTTCATTCAGCGAGCCCTCCGGCCGATCTATCCCCTCGTGCCCGAGATCCTCGCATACTGCAGCGATCCCGCGGTTCTCGGCGCCGAGTTCTACATCATGCGTCGCGTTCCCGGCATCGTGCTTCACCGCCGGCCGCCGAAGGGAGTCGATCTCGGTCCCTCGACAGCGCGCAGACTCTGCCTCAACGCGGTGGATGCGCTGGTGGCACTCCACAGCATCGATCCCACCGGCACCGATCTGGAAGAGATCGGCAAGGGACCGGGCTACGCCAAACGCCAGATCGACGGTTGGTGCGATCGCTATCTCAGGGCGCACACTTGGAACGTCCCGAGTTTCAAGAGAGTCCGCCGCTGGCTGACCAAACACACCCCCGACGACGTTGCAACCTGCGTCATCCACGGCGACTTCCGGCTCGACAACCTGGTGCTGGACCCTGACGACCCCCCCTCGATCCGCGCGGTCCTGGATTGGGAGATGGCCACCCTCGGCGACCCGTTGATGGATCTCGGCAACAGCCTCGCCTACTGGGTCCAGGCCGATGACGACAGGGTCGCCCGCTCGACCCGGCGTCAACCGACCCACCTGGAGGGGATGCTGACCCGAAACGAGCTGGTCGAGGCCTACTTCGAACGGTCGGGGCGAAAGAAACCCGACAACTGGGTCTTTTACGAGGTCTACGGGATCTTCCGCCTGGCCGTGATCATCCAACAGATCTACTTCCGCTACTTCCACGGGCAGACGCGGAATCGGGCATTCAAGAACTTCTGGTTTCTGGTGTGGTACCTCGATCGCCGCTGCCGTCGGTTGATTCGCGGTCGCAACCTCCGATGACCGGGGCCGAACGGCCGGAGTGTCGCTGCGGCCCGATCAGGGCGCGGTCAACCCGGAACCTACCGGGACCGGCATGGTGCGATCGAGGCAGAGACACCGACCGGGATCCGGCAATCTGATTGAGACACAATTGAAACATGAGACATACCGATCCGCGCCGCCTCTGAAGCCATGACGGCCGTTCGGTCAACAGTGATGTCAAGGAGGATCCGGCATCGATCCATCAAGGTCGTTCGAGCTCGAAGAACGTATCTCAAATAGCTGAATATACAAACCCTTGCACGCTGAAGCCTTGGTCTCAAAAGGGGGGGAGGGTGATCGCATTCACCAATCGCCGTGGCGGCCCGAAACCCTGATCTGTCCTGTCAAAGACCAGTCGTTGTTCTTTGACAGGACAAGCATGGTCGTGATACACATTGTGTTACAGCGACGCTTGGAGAGGAAGGTGCTTTTCGGGGGGGAGCGGCGCTTGGCGATCTTCTTTGTGAGACGGCGAGGCGACGATGAATCTTGAGATGCCCCATGAGTTGATGAAATCTCCCGAGTTCCTGGAAACCCTCTTCGACTCGATCCCGTGTGGGGTCATCGTGGTGGATGAAAACCGCTGCATCCGGGCCGCCAATCGGATCTTCGAGAGTGCGGTCGGTCTCGAACGGGGCGATGCGATCGGTTCCTGCGAGGGCTCCGCCATCGGGTGTCTCAACGCCGGGAAATCGCACAGCCACGGTTTCCAGTCGATCGCCGAGGACTGCCAGACCTGTGAGGCGCGCCATCTCGCCGTCAAGGCCCTCGAGATGGGTGGCATTCAACGTGGTCGGGCACATTTCCAGATCAACGTCGACGGCCGGGTCGAAGACCTCACTCTGACTCTCAATGCAGCGCCGTTCGATTGCGACAGCGGCAGATTCGCCATCGTCATCGTTGAGGACATCACGAGACTGCGTGGGTTGCAGAAGCCGTCGCACGAGGCCACAACCCTCGGGATGGTTGGAAGCGACCCCGCGATGGAGGACCTCTTCGACACCGTGCGGCAGGTCGCGCCGCTGGATGTGCCTGTGCTGATTCAGGGTGAGAGCGGGACCGGCAAGGAGCTCGTTGCCAACGCGCTCCACGCCGAGAGTCGGCGGTCCGATGGGCTTTTGGTGCCGGTGAACTGTGGCGCCCTGCCGGACGGCCTGCTCGAAAGCGAGCTGTTCGGCCATGTCAAGGGAGCGTTCACCGGCGCCGTGAGAGACAAGAAGGGTCGGTTCCACCTCGCGGATCGTGGGACGATCTTCCTCGATGAGATCGGCGAGCTGAGCCCGCAGATGCAGGTGAAGTTTCTCCGTGTTCTGCAGAACGGCACCTTCGAGCGGGTGGGTGATGAGAAGACGATCGAAGTCGATGCCCGGGTCATCTGCGCCACCAACCGCGACCTCGAATCCGATGTGGCCGCCGGAAGGTTCCGGGCCGATCTTTTCTACCGGTTGTGCGTGGTGCCCATCAACGTCCCAACGCTTCGATCCCGACCCGGTGACATCCCCGAGCTCGCGGGGTTCTTTCTCAAGAAGGTGTCCAACGAATCAGATCGTGTGCATCCGGGGATCACCGACGAGGCTGTCGAAAGCATGATGAAACATCGCTGGCCGGGCAACGTCCGGGAACTCGAGAACACCATTCGATATGCGGCGATCAAATCCCAGGGGATGCCGATCCAGACCAGACACCTGCCGCCTCAATTCCAGGGGAAAAGTCCTTCGAAGCCCGCGCCGGCGGCGCGAACCCGTAAGCTCGACCCGGACAACGTCAGGGACGCTCTCGAGGTCACCAACGGCAACAAGAGCAAGGCTGCCCGCCATCTCGGTGTTTCCCGAGCCACGCTGTACCGCTTCCTCAACGAAAATCTGCTGGTGCTCTGAACCTAGGAGGCTGCGGCCGACGATGCATCCGTCCCAGGCGTGCTTTCTCACCTGACCTCGGCGCCTCGTCACCCTCGCGAAGAAACCTCATGAATAGGCCGGCCTGCCGCCGCCGCGGAATCGAAGAGGCGGGCATCGATCGACTCATGTCTCAGAGACAATCTGTCTCATGTGAGACAACATTGATCAAAAACTCAGTGTTGGGGCCGGCCCGGGAGCAAGACTCGCTCGTCGGTCGTGGGTTCTATTGGAAACCACCTCATGGCATCGAGTCCAGGTTGATTAGAGATTCACCATCAACGCGAGTGGAAGATCATCAGAGATTTGACCGAGAAACCATTTAAAATCTTAAACTTGTCATCATTCGACTCGAATGGATTCGACTCCTGAGCGTGTCACGAACCTTCTCTTCTTGCGAATAATTCGTGGTATCAATTACAGGCTCGCGGAATACCCGAGCAATACCATAAAGATGGCATGAGGATTGCTTTATCTCCTGAAATGGACGAGTGGCAGAGTTCCTGCTCGCGCTCCGGAGGGTTTGATTGATGTGCAGGAAAAACGTCGAGCGTATTGAAGAACTATGCCAGACACTCCTGGAGGTCATCGATGACTCGCGCGCCCGCAGCGATGACGACGAGTGCGAGGTGATTCACTGTGTGGTCCACGACTGCGTTCAGAAGATACGGAGGGTCATCACCCAGTTGCGACACGAAGACCCGATCGAAACCAATCCACAACCCGTCGAGGCGTGCGAAAGGACCGATCGGGCCGTCAACTGAATCTTCCTCGGCGCGCGAACGGCGATTGAACAACACCGGCGGCACGCGGACGACACCGCAACCGTGAGGTCGTCTATACTGGCCGTCATGCACGAGAGTGAAACCGCGTCGCGCGAGGTGGATTGATGTACGTGTTTCCAGACTGTCGGTCTCTCCGGTGGCTGTTGCCGTTGGGGCTGTGCGCCTTGGCGATGACCCTTGATTCAGGATATCTCCCAGCTGCCGAAGGGGTGGTGTGGGCTCGGACCGAATCCGGCGGCGGAATCCCGGCGCCGGCTCTGCCGCCCGAACCCGCGATCACGAACTTCGATCCGAAAGAGACCGCGGTCTTCGACGACAAGGAGATTTTTCTCGACTCGGTCGGGTGTCGGACAATCTCCCTCGAAAGCTTCGAAGGCCTCGCGGCGACCAATCGAATCGAGAATGCAACGGTCACCGCGACGGACTTCACAATCACGACCGACAACCCGCCTCGCCTCGGGGTCTGGGACGAGCGATTCCAGGGCGCGTTCGCGACCGACGGCAGCCAGTGGATGGGGGTTGAGGAAAATCAACTCATCGTTCCCCAGGTGACAACCTTGACCTTCAACGTCCTGATCAACCACTTCGGTTTTTACACGACGGACTACGGCGACTTCGGCGACGGCAACCTGGTGTTCGCCAACGATGCCGGGGATGAAGCCACCGCGGCATTATCGGGTGAACCGAGCGGGAACCGTCAGTTTTTCGGAATCATCAACAGCGCCAGGGCCTTCAGAACGGTGACGCTGACCCACTCTGTCGGGGGCGAGTTCTACGGAATCGACGAGATCTACTACTGTTGGCATGGAGCGCCGGACACGCCCGCGACCCGCAACCCCACTGGTC
>JARFRM010000251.1 GCA_029287235.1 Thermoanaerobaculales bacterium | reverse complement strand
ATACACGAGAATGTTCGAGTCTTCGAAAATCTGAAGGCGGCTTTGCAGGGGTGAAACAGGACTGCGAGCTCGATGGTTGGAGTCCCCTCACAGGTTCTGATTCGAATCTGTCTGTTTTGTGACGGCTTTGAAGTGGGGAATGCCGGCGGTTGGATCCAGACGATACAGTAGCTCGCGATCATATCCTCTGCAGAAGACCCTGAGGATTGGCGATGAGTTTTCCGGATATCTGTCTTAAATCATCAGATCTGAAGGTAGTTGCCAACAGATCTTTCGAGGTGGCGATGCGGCTTTTGTTGAGTTGTTGGACCGTCCTGGGACGCCTTGTCCCAAGATCGAACAGGTGATGCCCATCACTTTCGAGTCCCGACTGCCGCAAACCTGGCACCAACATTGCTACTAGGTCGGGTGATGGAGGCACAGATGTTAGAACGCCGTCGCCACCAAAGGCTTCAACCCACGCAAGACATCACGGGAAAGGTGAAATCGACCATGGACTTCAGAGTGGTCGATATTTCCGAGGGTGGCGTGTTGGTCGAGACCAGGTTGGGACTGCCCCCCGCGACGGTGTGTGAACTCAAGGTCTCCTCTTTCAGTAGTGAACTCGTGTTCAGGGCGGAAGTCCGTCGCTGTCGGGCTCAGCTGACAAAGACCGATACCGGATGCAAGGTCGCCTACCGTTCAGGCCTCGAGTTTGTCGAGCTGGACGACAATCGTTTGACCTCTCTCCGTCAGCTTATTTCCAACTGCTGCACCTGCGGCGAGAGCCCGGATGGTTCGGCTCTGGTGACCCAGGGAGCGGTGGTTTCTGGTTCGTTGTATACGGTGTGACGACGGTACCGCGTCTCGCCCTCCGAGCGGGCCGGCGTCCGATTCCCGCGGGGCCTCGAGGTCCCGCGGTTTTTTTGTGTCCGCGGTTGCCCGTCAGCCGAGGACACAATAAAACCGTTGAAGAAGAGGAGCCGGACTGTTGCTCTTCCTGGAGCCGGTGAGATCCTCACAGCGTTCAGCATTCAGTGTCCGAGAGCCTCGGTCGATTTTCTGCGCAGAATGACCACTCTTGAGGCACCGCCCCGGAGATCTCGGTCAATCTCGAGATTTTCCGGGAGAATCGCGTCGAGTTCGGCCTCCGCCGGACATTCGAGGCACAGGGTCGCCGCCTCGGCCGTGATCCCCGCTTCAATGGCGGCCGTCAGGGCATCTACACCTTCACCCCAGGTCTCGAACGGGGGATCGGCCCAGATGAGGTCGAAGATGCGGTGCCGTCGTTGGAGCTCGGTGATGGCTCGCCCCACGGGGCGTCTCAGGACCGATCCGCGATCGCCTTCGACCCCAAGTGATTGAAGATTGGTGTGAATGAGCCCGGCTGCGCTCCGGTGGGCATCGACAAAGACCGCGGTTGCCGCGCCCCGGGAAAGGGCTTCGATCCCCACCGCCCCGGTTCCGGCAAAGAGGTCGAGCACTCGCGCGCCGGCCACCCGGACTCCGAGAATCGCGAAGCAGCGTTCGCGCATGGCATCGGGAGTCGGTCTCAGTTTCTGGCCCTTGGTCGGTCCGCGAAGCCGGCGTGAGCGCCACTCACCGCCGGTAACCCTCATGGTGCGCGCTCGAGGACCTTGAGAATGACCTCGGATCGGTTCTCCATGGCCACGGTGGATGAAACCGAGCTCTCGGGCTGCATCAGAACGATGGTCCCGTCATCGTTCACCGCGGCGACGAAGGCTTCTCCACCCTGCCGGAGCTCGACGCAGTCACCGACGACGGGTTGCCACTGCTTGATCTCGAACTCGCCCGGGAGTGCGGACAGCGCCCGGTTCTGGATGTCGTCGATCATGGATGCGATCCTCGCCGCCTGCAGATTGAGGGAGGCGAGCGGCGAGTATCTGAATGCGCGTGGTGCATCCGGACCGAGATGAAGGGTCAACTCGGTGAAGGCGTCCCGGCTTTCGACATCCGAAGTCACCGGTTCGTTGCCAATCTCAGCGGCAGCGCGCTCCATCGCTTGGAGGTAGACCATGTACTCATCGTAGGCGAGAGTCGCCTGGTGGACGAAGTCCTCGGTCTCCGAGCGGACGGCCACCACCACCACGTGGTTGGAAAAGAGAGTGACGCGGGTCGTCCTGCCGAACTGGGAGGAGATCCGCTCGACCACGGGTGTCGGCGCCTGAGCCTGTGTCGCCGAGATGGCGATGAACAGCAGGGTGATGAACACGAATTCCGCCCGGAGTCTCATTCTGTGATTCCCTCGTGGGTCTCTCTGGCCACGGTCAGAGCGTACTCCAACGATTGACCCTCGTCGATCTCTCCATCCACCAAAGCGTCTCGGGTGTGTTTGATTGCATGGCCCACCCAGGGGCCGGGCTCGATACCGGCTTCGACCAGCTGTCGGCCCCTGACTTTCGGCTGGACGTGGACCGCGGCCTGGACGGCGTCGGCGAGTCTCCGTCGGGCAGCGAGATCGACCCCGACCATGGCGAGAAGGATGATCTCCGGGTGTCGTCCTTCCACGGCCCGCACCCGAACTGAGCGGCGCACGGAGGGCGAGCTGGCCTCTCGAACCTCGTGCACTCCACGGTCGAGATCGAGCATTCTGTGTCGTTGATCGCCGGTGAGCCGGAGGCGGTCGGCCATTCGGCGAGGAACATCGGCGCCCGCCTGGTGGGCGAGTCCTCCGAGGAAGAGCAGCCACGCTTCGGGTGGCGGACCCAGATGTTCGAGCTCGAACCACGCGAGCTGGCCCTCGAGCTCGAGGAGGGTGGCGCGAATCTCCTCCGACCAGACGAGGCCGGGACAGATTGCGGGCAGAAGACCGAGCTCGGCCAGGAGCTCGATGGCCGAAGTCGGATGGTCCTCGGCGAGCAGGATTTCGAGCTCGCGCCGCAGACGCTGACCGGAGAGGCGATCAAAGACCCCCTCATCGACGGCGGTTGTGATCAGATTCCGGGTGTCGGGAGCGATCCTGAAGTCGAGCCGCCGGGCATACCGCACAGCGCGGATGGCTCGGGTCGGGTCGTCGATGAATGACAGCGAGTGGAGGACCCGGATCTCGTGTCGTTGGAGGTCTTTCCTGCCGCCGAAGAAATCGACCAGTTCGCCGTGTCGCTCACCGTGGAGCGCCACGGCGAGAGAGTTGATCGTGAAGTCACGGCGGTAGAGATCCTGGCGGATGAGCGAGGTTTCCACCTCCGGGAGCGCAGCCGGGGTTCGGTAGAACTCGGTTCGCGCGGAAGCCACATCGACCCTGTGACCATCGGGCAGAGTGACCACCGCGGTGAGGAAGGGCTGGTGCGGGTGGCAGCGGCCGCCGACGAACGCCGCGAGCGCGTGCGCAAAGTCGATCCCCGAACCCTCCACGACAAGGTCGACGTCCTCGTTGGATCGGCCGAGGAGGAGATCCCTGGTCATGCCTCCGACGAGATAGACCGGAATGCCCACCGTGTCGGCCACGGCCTTGGCTGTACGGAGGAGCTCCCGGACCCAGGATGCGGTATTTTCGCGCAGGAGGCGAGTGATGGGCTGGCTGACGGGTCGAGCGCCGGCCATCCGGTGGTCGAGCGCAGCGCCGGCGGCGTGCTGGCGCTCGAAGAGTCTTCGAAAGAGCTCCATCCTGGTGACGATGCCGACCGGTCGGCCGTGCTCCTCGACCATGACAAAGCGGTAGGAGCGCTCGAGAAAGAGATCGCGCAGCTCGCCGAGGGAGGCCGAGGCGGCCACAACCGGTAGCTCCGGATGCATGATCGCCCGAACCGCCCGGTCGGCCATCCCGTGTCCGAGGGCCCGGTCGAGAATCTGACGAGTGACCATCCCGACCAGCTCGCCGTCGGAATTCTGGACCGGCATGGCGTTGAGGCGGAGGTGGTTGATCCG
>JARFRM010000248.1 GCA_029287235.1 Thermoanaerobaculales bacterium | reverse complement strand
TTCCCACCTTCAGAAGTCCTCCTCGATGTCCTCGCCGCTGAGATCTTCGTAAACCTCGAGGATCTGGTCGCATCCAAACTCGATGGTCATGCTGAAGTGGCTCTTCAGAGCGTCCTGGAGATTCGCGGCATCGGGATCCTCCGAGAGAACCTCGAGTGCGATCCGGTTGAGCGTCTGAAGCGCACGGACGACCTCGAGGACGTCGAACCCCTCTTCATACCGTTTGGCCGCGAAGTCCCGACAGTAGGCGAGAAACAGACCCCGTTCTTTGGTTCTCGCCGAGTTGAGGATGTGCCGAAGAGCGACGGTGAATCGCCACTCCACCACCTGCGGACTGACTTTCTGATACGACGGGAACATCGTCTCCCCCGTCGGACTCGAGAGCAGGGAATCGAGAAAACGGGAGCGGATGGCATCCTGGTGTTGCTCCAACAACCGATGAATCAGGAGGTTGGGCCGCAGGTGAACCGCTTTGAGCGCGGCCTGGTTGCGCTGCTGCCACTCGATGGGGTTCGATTTCATATGATCGATGAGGAAGGCCATCCGGCTTTCCATGAAGAGGCGTTGACGGGGACGCCAGTCGAGGACCTCCTGTGAATGGGTGGCATCCACCGCGAGATCGAGGTCGATGTAGGAGACCATCCACGGTCTCTCGAAGGGCCGCTTCCCGAGCACCCTTCCGACCAGATCTCGCCCCCATACGCCAATCCGGGCAAGCGGCGCCGGGATCAGCAGCGGTGACGGACACTTCGTTCCCGCGTAGCGGTGAACAAGCTCGTAGAGCTGGATGTGGTTGACGGTGTGATTCGGGCTCGCGATCAGAATGTCACGTTGGCCGATGCGATGGTTGTTTTTCAAGACACGCCGGATGAACGGCGTGACCTCGCGCACGTGAAGGTACGGGATCGCCGATCGGCCGCGTCCGCCGAGAATCCGTGCGTTCCACCCGCGGGACAGCCAGGTTTCGATGAAGATATAGAGAGGCGCATACTCACAGAAATCGGAGAACACCGCGGCAAAACGCACGATGCACGTGGGAACACTGTCATCGTACTCGGCGAGCATCTCCTCGCCGAGACGTTTGGTCACGGCATACACGTGATCTCCATCCGGTGGACTCTGCTCGGTCAGGACCGTTCCGGACTCGGGGAACTGGCACGCCGCAACCGATGACGCGAAGACGAATCGATCGAGATCGAGATCGCGGCACTCTTCAAGCACATTTCGAAGACCGTCGACATTGGTTCGCCAGTACTCGGGATGATCATCACCGGTGAAATCGTAGTGGGCCGCCAGGTGAATCACATAGTCGGCGCCACCGGTCTCACGAACAAAACGAAAGGCGGTGGCCAACGATTTGGGATCACCGATATCCGCCTGAAACCAGCTGATGTTGTCGTGGAATGGAGCACCGCAACGGGCCTGCGATCTGCGGGCAAGCCCGACAATGTCGAAACTCTCCTTGAATCCTTCGAGGAGGCGGCGTCCAATGAAGCCGGAAGCACCGGTGATGACAAGTCTCGGTAGCGACATCGGAGGAGATTCTACACCCGAGGGAACGCAATACCTACCGGAAGGTCAGGGAAATCGCAGCGAGCTCCGCCGGGTTTCGTTTCACTCGACCCGGCGGCGCTCGAAGCGGATGGTTGTCGGGTTGCGGCTACGGTTTCCGGTCCTCTCCTTCTCCTTCTCCCTCTCCCTTGAGGTGCGAACCCGACGACAACATCGATCTCATCACAAGGGAGAGGGAAAGGGAGTGGGTCATCTGAAACCGCTGTGGCTGCGGTTCCGCTACACTATTTCGATGCACGAGATGGGGATCGCCATCGAGATCTACCGCACCTGCCGCGAGGTGGTTCGCGAGCACGGCCAGGGCCGGTTGCAGTCGGTTCGCATCGCGGTCGGTGAGCTGGCCGCCGTCGAACCGGACCTCCTCAAGTTCGGCTGGGAGGCGGTGATCGTCGATGGTCCCGATGAAGGTGCCGAACTCGAGATCGATTTCTGTCGGGCGGATCAACGCTGTCCGAGCTGCGGCGAGGCCAAGGAGCGCTCCGAGGGATCCTGGTTCAGAATCTGTCCCGACTGCGGTGCGCCGTTGGAGGTTCGAGGCGGTGATGAACTCGATGTTCTCGAGGTGACCTTCGAGACAGATGAGGACTGACGATGGTGCCAGGTGAAACAAAGTTAACAATTTTGTTCTGGTTACTGACGATGGTGCCAGGTGAAACAAAGTTAACAATTTTGTTCTGTTTACCACACGTCAGATTGTGCTTTTTCGAAGAACAAAGATTGTTAACTTTGTTTCACCTGGCACCGCCACGGAGTATCAAATGACAAAGAAACTCGTGACCATCCGCCGCAAGGCGCTCGCCGCCAGCGAGGAACGGGCCGACAAGCTCCGTGGGCGTTTTGCCGACTCCGGAACTCTGGTGTTCAATCTCATCTCTTCTCCGGGATCGGGGAAGACAACGCTCCTGGAGACCACGATCGGGCGGATGGCCGAGGTCTGCAAAATGGCGGTGATCGAGGGAGACGTCGCCACCGAGCGCGATGCCGATCGAATCCGGGCGATGGGGGTTCCGGCCCACCAGGTTCTCACGAGCGGCGCCTGCCACCTCGATGCCCGTCAGATCGAAACCGCCCTCGAGACGACCGATCTTCTTCCTGCCGATGTTCTGTTCATAGAAAACGTCGGGAATCTCATCTGCCCCACCACCTACGATCTCGGTGAAGATTTCAAGATCGCCCTCCTGTCGGTGACCGAGGGTGACGACAAACCGATCAAGTATCCCGCCATTTTCTCACGCGCCGACATCACGGTGATCACGAAGAGCGATCTCCTGCCCTATGTCCCTTTCGATCTGGATACGGTGACAGGCCACATTTCATCGCTCAATCCATCCGGCGTCATTCTGGTCGTTTCCTCCACGACCGGTGAAGGCATCGATCTCTGGTGTGACCTCATCGCCAGCCGGCTCGAAGCCAAGCGGCGGTCGTGATCCGTCTCCGGGTTCGGTGTCGCGGGGCCGTCCAGGGAGTCGGTTTCCGGCCCACGGTCCACCGGATCGCCACCCAGCTAGGACTCACCGGCGAGATCCGCAACAACCCTGAAGGAGCCACCGCAGAGGTCGAAGGGCCTCGGTCCGCCGTGGAGATCTTTGTCGAGCGACTCAAGGCCGAGCTTCCTCCCCTGGCTCGCCTCGACGCCGTCGAGCTCGACGAGATCGAATGCCGGGGGGACCGTGATTTCAGGGTGACCGAGACCGAGCAGGGAAAACGGGCGGGGGCGCTGGTGCCTCCCGACGCCGCGCTCTGCGCCGATTGCCGTCGGGAGATGAACGACCCCGCCGATCGCCGCCACCGGTACCCCTTCGCCACCTGCACCAACTGCGGCCCACGCTTTTCGTTGACCACCAGTCTCCCCTACGACCGCGTCGCCACGTCAATGGCGTGCTTCCCTCTTTGCCGGGATTGCGATCGCGAGTACACCGATCCAACCGATCGCCGGTTCCACGCGGAGCCCGTCTGCTGTCCTTCGTGCGGACCGATGCTCTGGATTCAGGACGCCGACGGCGGCCATCGCTTCGAGAATGCGGAGGCCATCGCCTCCGCGCAGGCGAATCTCCTTGACGGCGGCATCCTCGCCGTCAAGGGGCTCGGAGGTTTTCAGCTCGCCTGCCGTGCCGATGACGAGGCCGTCGTGCGCCGGCTGCGCCTGAGGAAGCGACGCCCCGGCAAACCATTTGCGGTCATGGTTCGCGACCTGGAGACCGCCCGACGGGTCGCCGGTCTTCGGGACGAAGACGAAGCCCTGCTCACTTCTTCCAGAGCTCCGGTGATCCTGGCGCCTCGGCACGATGAAGCGTTGGTTTGCGGTGAGACCGCCCCCGGGCTAGATGACCTCGGTGTGATGTTGCCCACCACCCCGCTCCACGTGGAGATCTTCTCGAACCCAGAGATTCCCCCGCTGGTCATGACCTCGGCCAATCTCTCGGAGGAACCCATTTGCCGCGGTAACCGTGAAGCGGTCGAACGTCTCGTCGGGATCGCGAATCGGTGGCTTCTCCACGACCGCGACATCGTCCGGCGGGTGGACGACTCGGTCGTTCGATCGACCTCCAACGGTCCCATGCTCGTTCGTCGGGCTCGCGGCTGGGTGCCCGAACCCATTCCCCTGCCCGTCGAAGCACCCGAGCCCCTGCTCGCCGTCGGCGGCCACCTGCAGGTCACATCGTGCGTCGCCGTCGGCAATCAGGCCTTTCTGACCCAGCACATCGGCGATCTCGATTCGGTCCCGGCCCGGGCGTTTCACCGTGAAGTCATCGACGGACTCGAGGATTTTCTGGAAGTCCGCGCCACGCGAATCGTGGCCGATGCCCACCCTGACTATCCCAGCACATGGTTGGCCGGAGAGCTGGCCGAGACCCGCGGCGGGTCAATGATGCAGGTCCAACACCACCTCGCCCATGCGGCAGCCGTCCTGGGTGAGCACCACCGTTTCCCCGAAGGAGACCGGGCCGCGGTGGCCATCACACTCGACGGAACCGGGTGGGGACCCGACGGGACCGCCTGGGGTGGTGAGTGGCTCCGCTTCGACGGTGAACTGCGTTGGCAACGGCTCGCTCATCTGGAACCACTGGTCCTGATTGGGGGAGAGCGCGCGGTTCGAGAACCGTGGCGGGTGGCGGTTGCGGCATTGGTTGCCGCCGGATGCCCGGATCTCCTCGATCAACTCCCATTGGCGACCCGGTTGGAGGCGCCCCTCCTCGGTCAGGTCACCGATTTGGCATCATCACCGCTCTGGCCGAGGGCTTCAGGGGCGGGGAGACTCTTTGAAGCCGCCGGAGCTCTCCTCGGTCTCGTCAGCCGGAACGACTGGGAGGGCGAGGCCGCGGCGCGGTTTGAAGCCCTGGCCGCGTCCTCGGATCCCTCACCGCCATGGCGCGAGGTCGAGATCGACCTCAACGCCGGAAACACCGTCCTCCCCTCTTCCGCCCTCCTCGCCGCCGCAGGCCGCCGCCTGGTGGATGGCGAGGACCCGGCAGCGGTCGCCGCAGGATTTCATTCCACCTTCTGCTGGTTGGCGGCCGAGGTCACGACCCGGGTGGCGGCACCCACCGACCTTCCGCTGGCCCTGGGTGGGGGTTGCATGGTCAACCGCTTGATCCTCTCGGGGCTCTTCAACGAACTCACCCAACGCGGTTTCGAAGTCCTCGTGCCGAAACTGTTGCCACCGGGCGACGGCGGCCTTGCCTACGGGCAGGCAGTTCTGGGGGCGGTATCTCTCGCTCGGGGCGTGCGCCCCGAACTCGTTGAAGAATGATGAATGCGGAATGATGAATGATGAAAGCCGGGCTCCTTGCAGGTTCTGAGTAGTGGATGGTGACCGGAGCGGTATGGAAAAAACCGGGCGCCCCCAGCGCAACGCAATCGTTGCGCCTACAAACCCGGAAGGTTCACCAGAATCGGCTCCGCTCGCGATCGCATACATCATTCATCATTCATCATTCTCTCGTTGTATCCTATGGTGCACGGTGCCGCGGTCGGCAGCCCGATCATGGCCCGCAATACGATGTTTTCTGGGGGTACCCCATGTGTTTGGCCATTCCCATGGTCTTGAAAGAACGGTCTGAGATGGAAGGCGTCGTCGAGCTCGACGGCATCCGCCGCACCATCTCACTGATGCTCCTGCCGGACGCGGAAGTCGGTGAACACGTGCTGATCCACGCCGGTTACGCGATCGGATCGGTGAACGCGGATGAGGCCGCCCAGACCCTCGAACTGCTCCGCGAGTATGCCGACAACATGGTGGATCTGTGAGCGAGGCTCCGGAGCTCCGCGACCCCAAAACCATCGCCGGTCTCATCCGAGAGATCGCGACGGTCTCTGAAGGGGTCGGCCGCAAGGTCACCCTCATGGAAGTCTGCGGCACCCACACTCACGCGGTCGCCGCGGCCGGTCTTCGACAGATGCTTCCCCCCGGCGTCCGACTCATCTCCGGGCCGGGCTGTCCGGTCTGCGTCACGCCGGTGGACTTTCTCGACCGGGCCCTTGCGCTCGCCGATCTCGACGCCACGACGGTGTGCACCTTCGGAGACCTCATGCGGGTCCCGTCGAGTCTTTCCAGCCTCGAAAAGGCCCACGCCACCGGCAAACCCATCGAGATCGTCTACTCACCGCGCGACGCGCTTCTTCTCGCCCGAGAGAATCCCGATCGACGCGTGGTTTTTCTCGGGATCGGGTTCGAAACGACGGCCCCGACGATCGCCGCCGCCGTCGCCGAAGCCGAGGCGGACGGCGTCGACAACTTTCTGATCCTCCCGGGTAACAAGGTGATGCCGCCGCCCATGCGGGCGCTCGTTGAGGATCGGGAGCTCAAGGTCGATGGTTTCCTCCTTCCGGGTCACGTTTCGGTGCTCACCGGCTGGGAGTGTTTCCGCTTTCTGGCGGAGGACTACGGCGTGCCGGGCGCCGTGGTCGGCTTCTCGCCCGCCGATGTCATGCGGGGCGTCGCCGATCTGCTGCGACAGGTTCGGTCCGACAAGGCCGAGATCACCAACCTCTACAGCCGGGTGGTCTCTTCCCAGGGGAATCAGGTCGCGGCCCGGTTGGTCGATCACTACTTCGAGCCCGTGGCCACGTCCTGGCGGGGGTTCGGCGAGATCCCCGATTCCGGGCTCGGTCTCCGATCTCGATTCGCCCACCGCGATGCCTCCCGGATCGAAGTCGAGCTGCCGTCGCCCCACGAACCCTTGGGCTGTGCCTGCGGCGATGTCCTGCGCGGAGTCATCGACCCGCCCGAGTGCGCCCTCTTCGGGACCGCCTGCCAACCCGCCACTCCGGTGGGCGCGTGCATGGTCTCTTCGGAAGGAACCTGCGCCGCCTGGTACCGACACGAGCGGCTGACCGGAGCGACGAAATGAAGAAGACCCCCGAGCGGCTGCTCCTGGCTCACGGTTCCGGAGGCCGACTCACCCACGAGCTCGTCACCGGCACCTTTCTCCCCGCGCTCGAAAACCCCATCCTGTCGAGCCTGAGCGATGCGGCGATCCTGCCCGAGCTTCCTCCGGGGCGACCTGCTCTCACAACCGACGGCTTTGTTGTCGATCCCCCGGTCTTTGCCGGAGGCGACCTCGGCTATCTCAGCGTCTGCGGCACCGTCAACGATCTCGCGGTGGCGGGCGCCCGGCCCCTGTGGCTGACCTGGGCGCTCATTCTCGAAGAGGGCGCAGATGGTGATTTGATCTCGACCTGCGCCGAAGGCACGGCGCGGGCCGCCGCCGAGGCCGGGATTCAGATCGTGGCCGGCGACACCAAGGTGGTTCCCCGCGGCAAGGGCGACCGTATCTACGCTGTCACGGCCGGACTCGGCGTCGTGCCGCCGGGACGGGAGATTTCGGACACCCGAATCGAAAACGGCGATCTTGTCATCGCCTCGGGTCCGCTCGGCGACCACGGAGCGACCATCATGGCCACCCGTCATGGTCTCGACACCGGCGAGCTCACGTCGGACTGCGCCCCCGTCAGCGGTCTCATCGAATCGGTCTTCGAGGCCGGGATCGACATCCACTCCATGCACGACCCCACGCGCGGCGGCGTGCTCACGGTCTGCAACGAGGTTGCCGATCGTTCAGGCAAACGCATCATCCTCACCGAGACCTCGATCCCCTTCCGCCCTCAGGTACGTGCCGTGTGCGAGGTCCTGGGTCTCGAGATCCTCGGCCTCGCCTGCGAGGGGAGGGTCCTCGCCTGGGTCCCCGGAGGCCAGGCGGAACGCGCGTTGGAGGCGTTCCGAAAACACCCGGCCGGCCGCGAAGCGGCGATTTTCGCACGGGTCGAGAGTTCCACCGATGGCGAGATCCCGGTCGTCATGGAGACCGAGGTCGGAAGCACGCGTCCCCTCGACATGCTCTCGGGAACGGACTTACCGAGGATTTGCTGACCGGCGAGTTCGAGCTCAACCACAGAGGCACAGAATCACAGAGACATCGCACCCGATCCGGACGGCGTAGTCGATGGCGGTCTTCCACCGCCATCACCGCGGAATCGTGCTGCCGGTCCGAAAACCAGTTTTCGCCCCGCCAGCCCGATCCCCCGGCCGCTGTACGCGGCGCAGAGCGTCTCCGCCTCGATTTCGCTCGCATTCATTGCCCTCGCACAAAGGCGAATGTCGAACTTCCAAACGCATGGAGAAATCGAGCGGAACGACACCGTCGAGGTTGACTATTCCCGGGTGTGTTTCACGAACGCGACGGCGCAGCGGCCTTCGTCCTCGTATCTCAGGTCATCGAAGCTCAGGAGCCTGGCCATGGCGATCCCTCTGCCGTGGGCGTCGAAGACCCTCGCCGGGTCGATTGCGAGATACTGTTCCGGATCAAAGCCCGCCCCTTGATCATGGATGGTGAAGACCACGCCCTGTCCGGACTTCTCGACCTCGACTGTGGCGACCCGGCCGGCGTACTCCGGCAGGGCCAGTCGACGCTCGATCTCGTCCTGCCATCCCTGCGACTTGAGCAATCGACTCTTCTCGTCATAACCGATGCCGAGATTGCCGTGCTCGATGGCGTTGACCAGAAGCTCGGAGAGACCCATCACCACCCGATCGGGATCGGGACAGGTCTTCGCGAGCAGTGCCCCGAGACCCATCGCCTGTCCCGGTGACCGATAGGTGAATCGGGCCTGTTGCGCCAACGAGAGCGTCTCCGCATCGGATCTGATGTGCCGGTTGAGTTCCTGAACGTGTCGCCAGTCGGCCGCCGCGGAGCGGATCATGGACACCAGCACATCCGCATCGACCGGCTTGGGCAGGTAGGCGTAGGCTCCGGCATCGATACCCTCGACCATCTCCTGCGGTTGCGCCGCCACCGTGAGAATGATGACGGGCAGGAGCGCGATCTCGCGCCGCTGCTTGATGGTTCGAAGCAGCTCGATCCCGTCCACCTTCGGCATGATGCGATCGGTCACAACAACGTCGAAGCCGAGCGGTTCCGCATCGAGGAGCTTCAGGGCTTGTGCGCCATCGACCGCAGCCTCGACCTCCATCTCCGCGGGTTCGAGAATCATTTTCAGCGCTTCCCGCAGATCCGGATCGTCCTCGACCAGGAGGACGCGGGTCTGCAGCCCGACTCTCTGCGAATTCTGGGTCGGTGAGGTCACTGACACATTGTTGCATGGATCTGATGAGGCCATCGGCTTTCAGCTCCATCGCAACCGCATCAGGCCGGCGCAGAGCGCCGGTCAACGGCAAGCAGCTGACGACGAAATGAACCCCACGTTGTAGTATCTCTTCATCGAATACTCGATCCGGGTGATCCCTTCCCCGATTTCGATCCGATCAGAAAGAAAAAGGAGACCGACCATGAAACACAGAAAGACCTCCTCAGTCGTCATCAGCGCCATGGTGATCGTGCTCTGCTCCGGGCTTGTTGTCGTCGCCGGCGAGGAAACGAAGAAGACCGAAGAAAAGGCCCGGTCCACCGCCGCGGTCCCCGATGTGGTCAATCCCGCCCTTCTCGACCCCACTCTGGCAAGGGAAAAGGCGCCGGACGCTTTCAGAGTCAAGCTCGAGACGACAAAGGGTGACGTCGTCATTTTGGTGAATCGGTCGTGGGCGCCTCGTGGAGCCGACCGCTTCTACAATCTTGTCAAGATCGGCTACTACGACGGCGTCACGTTTTATCGGGTCATCCGCGGATTCATGGCCCAGTGCGGCTTCAACGGTGATCCTGCGGTCTCCGCGGCCTGGTCACAGGCGAAGATCTCCGACGATCCGATGACCCAGCCGAATACCCGGGGGATGGTCACCTTTGCGAAGCCCGGCACGCCAAACTCCCGCACCACCCAGTTCTTCGTCAACTACGGCGACAACAGCTATCTCAAGGACCACGGTGCATTCTCTCCCTTCGGCAAGGTCATCGCGGGGATGGAGGTGATGGACTCGCTCTACGCAGGCTATGGTGAAGGCGCGCCGCAGGGCAGGGGTCCCAACCAGGCCCGTGTGATGCGTGAAGGCAACAGCTATCTCAGAGAGAACTTCCCGAAGCTCGACTCCATCACGAGGGCGACCATCGTTGACGCGGGTGAATAGCCGAACCTACCGTCGATGGTGTCTAGGTGAACATCGTTGGGGCCCTCGAATACCGGAATCTTGGAATCCCCGACGGGGATATCGGGTTGATCGCGGGGTCTGAAGGCCTCGCCGGCGGCTCTGAATATCCAAGGTCGGCGGGTGGCAACCGCCACCGCCACCGTCTCTACCGCTGAATACCGTCCCCGGCGCCGGTAGCCGCTTCCGACCCTGTATGATCGGTCCCGACGATGAAGCGAGGACCAGCCGAAGCTGACGGGCGTCGACCCGCGTTCGCGCAAGTCGCGGAGCGCGTGGTCGAACTCGCCGTGGATCGGGGTCTTCTGGAACCCCGGGAAGCCGAGTCGACGCTGGCCGAGATGCGCAATCAGATCGCCGACGGCGGACTCCAGGATCCCACGCTTCGCGGGTTTCTGCGGTCCGATCTCATTGACGACGATACCCTCGCCCGACTCGCACGAGAAGCCGAGGAACTCGCCGACGAGATCGTCGTCGATGACACGACCATGGGCCGATCGAGGCGGACCCGTCCCGAGAGCTTGAACGAAGATCCTTTCGACCGCTTCCCGGTCACCGAGTGGGATCGCTACGAGATCGAGGAGTTTATCGGCCGCGGCGGCATGGGCGATGTGTACAAGGCGAAGGACCCTCGCCTCGGTCGCTTCGTCGCGCTCAAGTTTCTCCGGCGAGACGACCCCGATCTTGTCGAGAGATTCACCCGTGAGGCCCAGGCACAGGCCCGCATCGATCACGACCACGTCTGCCCGGTCTATGAGGTCGGCGAGATCGAGGGCCACTCCTACATCGCCATGCAGTACGTGGCGGGTGGCTCGCTCAAGCAGATCACAGATCTCCTTTCGCTCAGGCAGAAGGTGCAGATCATGCAATCGGTCGCCGATGCGCTGCACGCCGCCCACCTCGCGGGCCTGATTCACCGAGACATCAAACCGGGCAATATTCTGGTCGAACACCAACCCGACGAGGGTTGGCGCCCGTTCGTCGTTGATTTCGGGATCGCCCGCGATGTCGACAGCCACGACCTTACGGTCACAGGTATGGTTCTGGGCACGCCCGCGTTCTGTGCTCCGGAACAGGTTCGAGGCGAGAGCAGCAAGCTCGACTGGCGAACCGATGTCTATGGTCTCGGCGCAACCCTCTACTGGTTCGTCACCGGCAGGTCTCCCTACGAGGGAGGCTACCCGGAGATCATCACCGGGGTTACCGAGCGCGAGCCCGAGCCACCCCACCGGCTCAATTCGGATGTTCCCTCCGATCTCGAGACCATCATCCTCAAGTGCCTCGAGAAAGAGCCGGACCGACGTTACGCCACGGCACGTGAAGTGGCCGAGGACCTCAGACGATTCCTCGCCGGAGAACCGATCCAGGCTCGACGAGCCAGCCTGATCTACAAGACCAGTAAGAAGATCCGCAAGCACAAGGTACTGACCGCGGTCGGACTCGCCGCCTTCGCGGTCATGGCCATCCTGGTGGTGCTGAGCATCCGCGCCGAGATCGAGGGTCGGAGGCGCGCGGCCATCGCCCAACATTTCGTCGAACAGGCCAAAGAGATCGAGAGCATGGCACGGGTCTCTGCAATGATGCCGCTGCATGACCGTTCTCTCGAGCGTCAGTCCATTCTCGACCGCATGGAAACGATCCAGCACGAGATGGCCGATGTCGGCGAGCTCGCCTCGGGCCCGGGCCACTACGCCCTCGGCCGCGGCCACCTCACTCTGGGCAACCTCGACGACGCCGAGCGCCACCTCCGTATCGCGGTTACCAACGGATACGACTCTCCCGGTGTCTCCTACTCGTTGGGTCTCGTCCTCGGCCAGCTCTACGAGCGGGAGCTTCGCCTTGCACGACGCTCCTCCGACCCCGAGCTTCGCGATGCGAGAGTGCTTCAGATCGAACGCTCGCTGCGGGACCAGGCGCTCGACTACCTTCGCTCATCCAGCGGTCTTCGACTCGAGGCGCCCGCCTACGTCGAGGGTCTCATCGCCTTCTACGAAGGGGATCTTGAAGCCGCGCTCGGCAAATCCGATCAGGCCTACGACGAGGCCGAGTGGCTCTATGAGGCAAAGAAGCTCGGGGGTGACATCCACCTTGAAATGGGCACCGAGCTCGCTCTGGAGGGTGACTACGACAACGCTTTGACGGCATTTCAGCGAGCCGGTGAAGCCTATGAGGAAGCCGCCGACATCGCCCGCTCGGACCCCAGCATCGCCGAAGGCGACTGTGGTCGGTGGACGATGGTCATGGAGCTTCGGGGGCGGCGAGGCGTGACCGCCCACGATGCGTTTGACCAGGCGATATCGGCCTGTGGACGGGCGGTATCCATCAATCCGTACCGAGCCGATGTCCACGAGCGCCTCGCCCGCCTCTACTGGAAACGGGCCGATCTCGCCAACGATCGTGGAGACGATCCTGTCCCCTACCTCGATGACGCCATCGCTGCCGCCGAACGAGCCATTGCAATCGACCCGGTGAGCGCCGTCGCCCACGCCACTCTTGGAGGAACTCTGATCGTCGCCGCCCAGCGCCACGAGGGTCAGGGTCGCGATCCAAAGCCGGATCTCCGACGGGCCGTGGTCAATCTCCAACGCGCCGTCGAGCTCGATCCATCATCGGTTCTCTCACATGACGACCTCGGCTATGCCTGGGAACGAACCGCCAAGTACGAGATGAGCGTCGGACTCGATCCGAGACCCTCACTCGAGCGGGCCCTAGCAGCCTACGATCGTGCCACCGAGCTGGAACCCGCCTACGCCAACGCCTACAACAACGCCGGGATCGCACGCTGGCGACTCGCGGTCTACGAAGACCGCACCGGCCTGTCTCCCTTTTCCACCCTGTCGGTGGCCATTTCCTCCTTCGACAATGCGATCGACCGGAATCCCAACTACCACTATGCCTATGCCAACCGTGGTCTGGCGTGGCGTACCCTGGCCGCCGTCGAGCTCGAGGCCGGACGCGATCCCATGGACGCGGTCGCAGCCGCACGCTCCGATCTCGCCCAGGCTCTCGAGCTCAACCCCCGGATCTTCTTCGCCTACCCCGAGCAGGTCGCGGTCGAGATCATCGCCGCCCGCTGGGCCATGGTCAACCAACTGTCGCCGACGAGTCTCTTTCGAGCCGCCGACCGCGCCGCCGATCACGCCATCGAGGTCAACCCGGAGAATGCGGTCGCCTATCAGAGCGCCGCCCAGGTCCATCGTTATCGGGCCGAGTGGAAGCTGGCGGAAGGGCGCTCCGTTGACGCGGAGATCCGGGAGGGTCGGAGACACGTCGGTGATGCCCTGGCCCGACATCCCGGGCTCTCGGCTGCGCTGATCACGGACGCCGCTCTTCTGGCCATCGCGGCCGAGGCCGACCCGGCACGCCGTCGTGGCCTCGTTCGTCAAGCTCGTCAGCGCCTCGACGAAGCACAGAGGCTCAATCCGCAGATCTTGCGCGACGTCGAGCAGATCGCCGCGCAATTGAACCGCCTCGAGTAGTCGAGGGTGCCACGAGGGTGCCACCCAGCGTTAGGCCTCGAATCGATAACCGACGCCCCGGACATTGTGGATGTGCCTCGGCCGCAACGAGCTCTCCTCGAACGCCTTGCGCAGCGAAAGGATCACGTTGTCGACGACCCGGGTGTTCGGGTGGTTGGGCAGACCCCAGACCTCCGCCAACAGTTCTCGTCGACTCACGACCTGTCCGGGCCGATTGGCGAATACCCGCATCACCGCGATCTCCTTGCGCGACAGCTCGACGGTTCCATTCAGAGTGGCGGCCTGCCAGGATCCGAAATCCACCCAGAACTCGCCAAAGACGAATCGATCGCCCTCCGACGGCGGATTCGCCGCATCGGACACCGACCGCGACCAATCGCTGCGACGCAAGAGACCTTCGATCCGGGCGAGCAACTCGGCGAGATCGAAGGGCTTGGTCACATAGTCGTCCGCCCCCAGCTTGAGCCCGTAAACCACATCATCCGGTTGGTTCTTCGCGGTGAGCATGAGAATCGGCGTGAGATCGCCCCCGGATCGAAGCCGTTGACAGACCTCGAATCCGTCGATGGTGGGCAACCGGACGTCGAGGACAATGAGGTCGAAGCGTCCTTCCCCGGCCAGCCGAAGCCCCTCGTCACCGTCACCGGCAAGCGCGGGATCCCAACCCTTGCGACGAAAATTCAGCAGCAGACCCTGGGCAATGGCCTCTTCGTCTTCGACAAGCAGAATTCGCGGCGAAGCCTCGTTCATACCGCCTCCCCGACGATGGGCAGCTCGACGACGAAGATCGCCCCGGGACGGTCGTCGTGGGACGACGCCCGGACGCTCCCGTTCATCTGCTCGACCAACTGCGAGACGATGAAGAGACCGAGCCCGGTGCCGGAGCTGCCTCCTCGTTCTCTTCCGATCTGATAGAAACGATCGAAAACTCGACTCAGCTCGGATTTGGGGATTCCCTGTCCCTCGTCCTCCACCCGAATGCTCACCCATCCCCCGAAATCATCGGCACTGCAGTGGATGCGTCCTCCCTTGGCCGAGTAGCGAAGGGCGTTGTCGATGAGATTCGTCAGAACCCTCCCGAGAGCCTCCTCCGTAGCCTCGATGGTGGCTCCGGTGGCAACTTCGACCTCGAGTTCGACCCCATGGCTCTTCACCCTTGGTCGAATCTCTGAGAAGAACGTCGAGAGAAAAACCGCAAGATCCGTGGGCTGGAGATCGAGCGATTGCTTTTTCGCCACCAGGCGGCTGCTCTCCAGAACATCGTCAACGAGCCTCCCGAGACGCTCCGACTCACGGAGGATATACCCAACGGACTCACTTCGTTCCGCGGCGGTGACATCCTGCTCCAAAGTCTGAGCGTGGAGTCGAATGGCTGCGAGCGGCGATTTCATCTCATGAGTGATGGAGGAGACAAACTCCTCCTGCTTGCGCGAATAACGGTACTCGGCGAGAGAGCGAGCGAGCTGGTGGGTGATGAAGACGATGAGCAGGCCCAGGAGACCGCATCCGACCCCGAGGATCACCCAGGGCCACGTCGGTCCCGACGCCCCGACCCGATGGGCCAGCTCCGCCAACCGGCTGCCCGATGAGACCGCGTAGATGATCCACATCACCAGGACGGCAATGACAACCACCAGCGAGAGCACATAGGGCACGACAAAGGTTCGGGCGCGAGCCATCGGTGACGATAGTACCGCAGTACCGCGGCCCGCCGTCGCAACCACAAAGAGACCAAGACGCGACGACGCACACTTCAACGGCGTCCGACTCCGTGGAAGTGCCTTACCGACCGGAAGAAAACTGAAGGGCAGCCAAGATGGCCGCCCCCACAACACATTCGGGTGATTTTGAAGTCAGACAGAGAATCCGCCTGGCGCTGCCGGCACGCAGGGGAGGGTGTGAAGGATGGACCTTTGCGATGGTTGTGGGGGCGTGCTTCCAGCATGCCCTTCAGAGCTGCGTCGGTACCGATGGTCCTCGCACGAAGTCAGACAATCTCCAAGCTCCGCGCGGCCCGTTCTCGACTGCGATATCTCTGCGCTTCTTCTCTGGAACCGCATTGTCTCGGAGTCTCCGTGGTCGCGGCATCGCGATGGCGGGGTGCCCCTGTGGAATCAGCCCGTCAAAAAATCCCGGTCTTGTCGACAACGATTCCTGACAGAGCTCTGACGCATGATGAAACATCCCTGACACACGCAAGCCTCAATCAATGAGAGACTTACGTCATGGCAATCCGCAAGCTGCTCGCTCTTGGTCCCGGCGCGGTCCTGTTCATTCTGGTACATGTGGCGGCACTGGCCGTCTTCTGGGTTCCGTTCTCCTGGGGTCTGGTTTGGCTCTGCCTCGGTCTCTACTGGCTGCGAATGTTCGCCATCACCGCCGGCTACCACCGCTACTTCTCCCACCGTTCCTACAAGACGAGTCGGGCCTTTCAGTTCATCCTGGCCTTCCTCGGCGCATCTTCGATGCAGAAGGGCCCGCTGTGGTGGGCCGGGCACCATCGGCACCACCACCGCTACAGCGACCAGGAGGAAGATCTCCACTCACCCCGCCGCGATGGGTTCTGGTGGGCGCACGTGGGTTGGATCCTGTCGTCACGTTACGACGAGACTCCCAGTGATTTGATCAAGGACTTCGTCAAATACCCCGAACTGCGCCGGCTCAACAAGTGGCATTTGGTGCCGGGGATCCTCCTCGCCGTGCTGCTCCTCGTGTTCGGCGGCTGGCCCGCCTTTGTCTGGGGATTCCTCGTCAGCACGGTCCTCACCTGGCATGCCACGTTCGCCATCAACAGCCTGACCCACGTCTTCGGCCGGCGACGCTACCGGACCACCGACACCAGCCGCAACTCCGTCCTGCTGGCGCTCCTCACCCTCGGCGAGGGCTGGCACAACAACCACCACTACTACCAGACGGCGACGAGACAGGGCTTCTTCTGGTGGGAGCTCGACATCAGCTACTACATCCTCAAACTGCTCTCGATCCCGCACATCGTCTGGGGACTCCGTGAACCGCCGGAGCGGGTGTTGTCCAGCAACCGTATCGATCAGGCCGAAGGTGACGCGGTCACGGCATAGCGGTTCCCCCTCTTCCCCTCCCGTTCCCGTTCCCGCGATGATCCTCTCCCTCTCCCACTCCCTCTCCTTCTCCCTTGTCCGTGGCAGCGGCAGCGCTAGCAGCAGCGACAGGTACTCGTTCCTGCAATGCGACACCGACGAGGTGTCGATTATCGCGGTTGGCCGAGAGTGCCCCCTCAAACGATGTCTGGGCCCTGGAGGCCTTGCACACCGGATGCTCTTGGTCCCCAAAATCGTTTGAGACGGCACGTCCGTTCAAGGCCCTTTTCGCAGACCCTCCACAGAACGCGGACTCGGATGCCTGCCCACCTCTCCCGGCGCGCCTCCACAGGCATAAGGGAAGTGCAGGGCCTGTGAACCTCGGGTGATATACTCAACTGAGATTCAACCGAGCGGACAGTCTCTCAGAAACGACTCCTCTGGAGGTGGTTTCCATGCCGGGATTCTTGAAAACTTCTCATGTCGGTTTCGTCGTGTGTTGCGTTTTCTTGGCGTTCGCGGCGCCGGTTGACGGCGCAACCTTCACCGTCAACACCACCACCGATCTCGGTGATTCGAACCCGGGCGACGGGGTGTGCTCCGCTTCGGGGGTATTCTGCACCCTTCGGGCAGCCTTCGAGGAGAGCAACGCCCTCGGCGGCAGCAACCGGATCATCCTTCCCGAGGGAACCTATGTCCTCACCCTCGATTGGATCACGGTCTTCTACGACGTCGATCTTGAGGGCGCGGGCGCGGCCTCGTGTATCGTCGACGGCAACGGCTCTTCCTCGGTGTTCAGAGTTTGGACTCTTGCCACGCTGAGAGCCTCGGGCCTCACCGTCCAGAACGGAATGGCAGGTATTGTGGGAGGCGGTTTCGATGTCCACGCTTCCACCCTGATCCTCGAGGATGTCGTGGTCCGCAACAACAGTGCACCTTACACGGGCTTCGGAGCTGGTATTTCGAACCAGAACGGTACAGTCACGATCACGAGATCGACCTTGAGTGGGAATGTCGCAAACAGAGAAGGAGGGGCGATCTGGAGTAACGGTGATCTGACCGTGGTTGAGACGGAGATCACCGGCAACACCGCCGACGTGGGCGGAGGTCTGGTGGCCAACGGAACCACCGTGCTCACCGATGTGATCATCAGCGCCAATGCGGCCAACGGCTATTACAGCACCGACCGGTGGCAGGGCGGGGGAGGTATGTTCTCGAATTCTCAAACCGTAACCCTCGAACGGGCGACATTCGAGAACAACACCAGCAAGATCGGGGGTGGGATTCACTTCGAGGGAACCGAGCTGACCATCACCAACACCACCTTCACCAACAATGGGGGGTCGCTCGGCGGCGGCGCCATCCATGTGTCGGACACGATTCAACACAACCTCAACCTGACCAATGTCACCATCGCCGGCAATCACGACAGCGGGCTCGGAGGAGGCGCCCTTTCCCTCGGAACCACCAACACCACAGTGGCTATCGCAAACACCATCATCGCCGACAACGGCAGCAACCAGTGCGACTCTTCGAGCCAGATCGTCTCCTTCGGTCACAACCTGGAAACCACCAACACCTGTGGTCTGAACGCCACCGGTGATCAGGTGAACACTCCGGCCGGTCTCGCGACCATCGCCGCCAACGGTGGTTTCACTCGAACCATGGCCCTTCAGCCGGGTAGCGCCGCCATCGACGCCGGCAACGACATCGGCGCCCCAACGACCGATCAACGGGGAGTCGGCCGACCCCAAGACGGAGATGACGACGGTACCGCCACCTCCGACATCGGCGCCTTCGAGGTCGAGCAACCACTCTTCGCCGATGGTTTCGAGACCGGAGACACATTCATGTGGTCCGGTTGGGTGCCTTGAACCCGCACCTGCGGAGTCTGTCCGCTACGGTGTGACGTTCGACCAGCCGCTCGTATCGCTCGACTCGAAGCCATCGACGAAAATGATCGTGCAGACACCGCCGGGTGAGGTCAGCCAGGGGTCGAAGTCGACGGTGCCCGTGCTTGATTCCGTGATCGGGTCACCGCTTCCTGAACCGACCCCAGACGGACCATCGGCGGCGCCCCAGTAGTTGTTCCGGGCATCAAGGTCGACCTCGGTCCCGTCGTGCTGAAGCCCGGTGTCGTTGCCCGTGATGCAATTCCCGCTCGAACCTGTACCGATGGATCCGGCGCCCGTGACCCGCACGCCAAACCAGTTTGAGTGGATCTGGTTGTCCCTGATGTCCTGGAACTGCGAGTCCCAGTGGACCAGGATGCCGGTTCCGCCGCCGACAGGGCTGCCTCCGGCATCGACGCCGATCCAGTTGCCCACGACGTGGTTCTCATAGGCGACACCACTCCAGACATCGAGATAGACTCCGATGTCGAACTGACCCATGACGTTGCATTCGAGCCCGTCGGAGATCCCATCGTGGTTGGTACCCACCAGGGTCCCGGCCGCACTTTGACGAAGGTACACACCCTGGGAGGCGTCGATCGGCGTCGTTCCGTCAGCAGCAAGACCGAAGAAGTTGCCCGCAATCCAGTTCGGGTAAAGCTCGTCTCCCCCATTGATGTTGACGCCTCGACCCACGTCGCCGAAAACGTTGCGCTCCGAGAGATCGTCGATCCCGTCGCCATCGGTCCCGATGATCGCGCTCCCCCCGTGGTTGTTGCAGGCGAGGCAGATTCCGTTCCCGAGATCGATGCCGGTCGTTCCCTCGCCGTTGAGACCGAAGTGGTTGCACTGGACCCGGGTCGTTTCCAGGGTGTGGAGGCGGATGGCCTCATTGCTCGTATTTCCAGTGAACGCCAAGCCGCGAATCAGAGTCGCCTCGGTCGTGTCGAGGATCTCAATCATGTAGGCGGCCGTGCTCGTGATCAGTACACGCATGTACGAAGGCGCATTCCTGTCCGCGCAGACGTTGTCCGGCGCTGTCCCATATCTCGGCTGGGTCGTGCCGTCGAGAGTGACCCCCTCGGTCACCGTCGGCAGCGGAGTTGCGAGAGCGATCGTGCACACACCCGCGGCGGAGCACTGCCCCGCCGGGATGGCAAAGGCGATGGAGTCAACGCCGGTAGCGGCGTTGGCGTCGCCGATGGCTTGACGAAGTGTGCCCGGCCCCGAGTCAGCATTGGTCGTTACAGTGAAGGTCGCAGCCGACACCAACGGGGTCGCGCCCACGGCGGCGAACACCACGATCACCACGACCCGGTTGATGATCCCGAGCCAACCAGCGTCCCGTTCCGGCGAAAATCGCATTGGAACCTCCTGTTGTGATTGGGTTGATCCGTCAGAGAGGAAGATAGTCCTTCAGTGAACGACCTGCAACACATTGCCGATTTCGCCCCCCGGTTCGCGCGGGAACCGGGGGGCGAAAATTTGGCGGAGCTAGCAGGACTCGAACCTGCGACCTTCGGATTAGGAATCCACTGCTCTATCCACCTGAGCTATAGCTCCGCTCGGGGATGATGATGCTATGCCCGTGTGGGCGACCTGTCAATCACCCGGGCACTCCGGGACCGTCAACCCAGATCGGGCCCGGAAGCCCGAGGAGAAAACGCACGCCATCGGTGTCCACGCTGGGAACCCAGATGGGTCGATCCTCCCGAGCCGGATGCTCAGCCCAGCGCTCGACGAGAAGCCCTGCCGGTGAACCAAGCCGGAGCTCCGCCCCGATGAAACCGGGCACCCTGATGACCGTGTCTTTTGAACTGTCCTGATCGTCCATAGATGTCCGCTCGACCATGACGGTCCGTGATCCGTCCGCGGAATCGATGTCCCAGGCTCCTCCGTCCCGCCGGTCCTCGGACGGCCTAGCCATCCATCCCGACTTGACGTTCGACTCCCCGCCAGAAACCGACCAGCAACCGACTCGTTCTCCCGTGGTCAGATTGAGGACCGGCTGAGCATCAGCGAGAGGATTCACCTTCGAGTCACCGGCTTGTCCGAGGCTCGCTAGGAGATTCTCGACCTGGAGGGTCGGATCTTTCGATCTCATGGTGGCGGTGAGGTCCAGGATTTCCGGCTTCACCTGGACGTCGGCCTTCTCGGACTCACAGTACTCACGGCAGCCGGCCTCGATGGCTTCCCGTTCACAGC
>JARFRM010000238.1 GCA_029287235.1 Thermoanaerobaculales bacterium | reverse complement strand
TGAGCCTGGGAGGAAACATGAGTCGAATAGGAATCATCGGCGCCGGGCACGGGGTGTTCGGCAGACGCAGCGACGCCACGGTCCAGGAGCTCGCCTTCGAGGCCTTTCGCGCGGCCCTCGAGGACGGCGGGATCGATCGCGACCGGCTCGATGCAACGGTCATCGCGGCGGTCCCCGAGTACCACAAGCAGCGCTCGGTCGCCGGCGTGGTCCAGGAGTACCTCAACCTCAACCCCCGTCCGACCTGGCTGACCGAGGTCGCCTGCGCGTCGGGCAGCGCAGCCATCCGTACCGCGTGGATGGCGATCCAATCCGGTCTGCACAAGGTGGTGGCCGTGATCGGTTGTCAGAAGATGACCGAGCTCTCGACCCCCGAGATCCTCGCCCTGATGGGCCGGGTCGGTGAGGTCCAGTGGGAGTCGGTCTTCGGCACTACCTTTCCCGGCTACTACGCCATGTTCGCGACCCGTCACATGCACGAGTACGGCACCACCCGCGAGCAGCTTCTCGAGGTCGCGGTCAAAAACCACCACTACGGGTCGATGAACCCCAACGCGCTGTTCAAAAAAGAGATCACCATGGACAAGGCGCTCGCGTCGGACCCCGTTGCATCACCGTTCTGCGTCTACGACTGCTGCGCCAACGCCGACGGCGCCGCCTGCCTGATCCTCGCCGACGAAGACACCGCCACGTCCGTCGCCGGCGACCGGACCGTGTGGCTCGATGGTGTCGGCTGCGCGACCAGCAGCATGTCGGTCCTTCGCCGGCCCGAGCTCACCGGGCTGCCGTCGGCGCAACACGCCTCCAAAACGGCCTACGAGATGGCCGGCGTGACCGCGCGGGACATTGATGTGGCCGAGGTCCACGACTGCTTCACCATCGCCGAGATCATGGCCTACGAGGATCTCGGCTTCTGCGCCAAGGGCGACGGCGGTCCCTTCATCAGCGACAAGCGCTCGTACATCGGCGGCGATGTCGCGGTCAACGTCGACGGTGGGCTCAAGGCCAAGGGCCACCCCATCGGCGCCACCGGAGTGTCCATGGCGTATGAGATCGTCAACCAGCTTCGCTCGGAATCGGGCGATCGGCAGGTTCCCGATGCCGAGGTGGGTCTCACCCACAACGTCGGCGGGATCGGCCAGTACACCTTCGTCCACGTCTTCAAGAGGAGTTGATCATGTTCAGTTGGTTCGGCAAGGTCAGCTTCGTCGCCTACACCAAGGTCTCCGATTTTGCGGTCCACCTCAAGGACGGACGGTTGATGGGTTCGCTGTGCAAGAGCTGCGGCGCCACCAACTTCCCGCCCCGCGCCGACTGCGCCGAGTGCCTCAGCGACGATTTCGAGTACCGGGAGGTCAGCGGCCGGGGCACCATCTACACTTACTCGGTGATCGCTGCAGCCCCGACGGGTTTCGAAGAAGAGGTGCCTTACACGGTGGTCGTGGTCGATCTCGAGGAGGGCGGACGGCTGCTCGCCTGGCTCGGCGACACCATCGCGAACGACGACATCGAGATCGGCATGCCTGTCCAGGTGGTGCCCCAGATCTTCGACGAGATCGAGCAGATCAAGGTCTACTACACCGTCGAGGAGCCGGGCACGACGTGGGGGAAAGCGCCGTAGGGGCGATTGGCCCAACTCGGAGGAAGGCGGGGCCGAGGATTCGTCAACCGCGATGGATTGTAGCGGTCTGCACCAATGCGAATCCTCGAGCGTCCCCTATCCGACGAAATCCGCCAGCCGCCGGCTGATGATCGCCTCCGCCTCGGCCATGATCCGGTCGATGAGCTCCCTGCAGGTTGGAATGTCGTGGATCAGCCCCGCCACCATACCGCAGGACCACGCGCCGGCCTCCATTTCGCCGTCGATCATGATCTTGGGGTAGACCCCGGCCACCTCGTCCCTGATGTCGTCGAACGTCAGGTCGGCGCCGAGGGTCTTCTCCTTCTCCAGCAGACGCTCCACCGCGGTGTTCTTGAGCACGCGTTCGGTGTTGCGCAGGGGGCGCATCACAAGGCGGGTGTCCAACTCGGTCGCGGCCACGATGGCCTGCTTCACGTTGTCGTGCACCGGAGCCTCCCGGGTGGCGATGAATCGAGTGCCCATGTTCATTCCGTCGGCGCCGAGTGCCAGCGAGGCCGCCAGCGACCGCCCGTCCGCCATGCCGCCGGACGACACGAACGGAATCTCCAGTTCGTCCGCGGCGCGCGGGAGCAGAATCATGTTGGGTACGTCGTCCTCTCCGGGGTGTCCGCCGCACTCGAAACCGTCCACTGAAACCGCGTCACAGCCGATGGCCTGCGCCTTGGTCGCGTGTCGCACGGAGGTGCACTTGTGGATCACCTTGATACCGGCGTCCTTGAGATACGGCAGCACCGGTTCGGGATTGCGTCCCGCGGTCTCCACGATGGTCACACCGCCCTGGATCACCGCCTTCACGATGCCCGGGTAGTCCGGTTGGGCGAGGGCCGGCAGAAAGGTGATGTTCACCCCGAACGGCCTGTCGGTCATGTCTTTGCATCGGGCGATCTCATTGACGAGGTCGGCCGGTGTCTTCTGGGTCAGACCGGTGATGATTCCCAGCCCGCCGGCGTTGGACACGGCGGCCGCCAGCTCGGCGAAACCGACATAGTGCATGCCGCCCTGGATGATCGGGTGCTCGATGCCGAAGAGCTCTGTGATTCTCGTCTTCATGATTCCTCTTCCCTGTTCGGCATCCACTCTAGCCCAGCTCGGTTTCGAGGATGGCGCGGAGGTCGTCGGGGATGTCCCTGGGTTTCTGACTGTCGAGATCGATGAGCACGGTGGTCACCGTGGCGGCAAAGCAGGCGATTCCGTCGCGCCGCCGGCGAATACGGTAGGTGAAGGTGGCTGAGGTGGTGCCGAGGGTCTCCACCGACAGCTCCACCACGGCAACATCGCCGTAGGAGAGCGGTGCGCTGAAGCTCGATTCGATCGCCACCGTGGGAAAACCGAGACGGCGTCCCCTGATCAGTTCGGAGTAGGAGATCGATGCCGCGGTGTCGAAGAAATCCTCGAAGGCCGCGTGACAGAGATGGAAGTACTGTGGGTAGTAGACGATGCCGGCGCCGTCGACGTCGTCGAAACGGATCTTGTGTATCGAGGTGAATGCCATGAGCCAATTGTAGGCTTCCAGTCGGATTGTCGTCACATCTTCGCCGCCGTCATCGATGCGGGGACCGTCTTCATTGTGAGTCGACCGCTGGCTTGCGGCCGGAAAATTCAATGTCGGCGCCTGCGGTCGATACGTGGTGTTTCAGTCAGACGCCTCCAATCTCGTTCCCGACGACTTCAACGGGTGGTCCGACGTTATTTCTCCACGATCGCGTGATGAACACCACATCCGGCCTCGATGGCGATGTTGGCGGCGATCGCGCGTATCATGAAGTCCACAAGCACCCGAATCCGGGCTCTTCGCCGCGGCTCGATACGACTGAGTTGGAGGACAGATGTGCTGCCGTAGTATCGGGATGATGGTCCTCGTAGGTCTTTCGTCTGTCGCCATGTCGGCCGATGCGCCGAATACCCATGTCGATCCGTTTGTCGGCACCGATGACATGGGCCACACTTTCCCCGGGGCGACGGCGCCCTTCGGTTTCGTGCAGCTGAGCCCGCAGACCGATCTGGTTCCTTACAGCTTCGGAGACGGCTACAACCCCGAAACCTACCGCTACTGCTCGGGATATCAGTACGGCGACGGCACCATCGTCGGTTTCGCCCACACTCACTTCAGCGGCACCGGTCACTCGGATCTCGGTGATGTGCTGGTGATGCCGACCGTGGGCGCCCTCCAGCTCGATCCCGGGACGTCGGAAAAGCCCGAATCGGGCTATCGTTCCCGTTTCTCCCACGAGCGCGAGTTCGCCGAGCCGGGGGCCTACTCGGTCACCCTTGACGACCACGGAATCGAGGTCGAGCTGACGGCCACCGAAAGGGTCGGGGTCCACCGCTACACCTTCCCGGCGAGCGAGGCCGCCCAACTGATCCTCGACCTCACCGCCAACATCTACGACTACCCCGGTAAGACGGTCTGGTCATCCGTCCGGATGGAGAACGATCAGCTGTTGACGGGGTACCGGCAGACCTCCGGCTGGGCGCGATCGCGGGTGCTCTACTTCGCCATCGAGTTCAGCAAGCGAGTGAAGTCCTACGGTCTGCGCAACGAGGAGGAGCAGGTCTACCGCGATTTCTGGCGCCGATTCGATCAGGACCGCGATTTCCCCGAACGGGTCGGCCGCCGGGTCAAGTGCCACTTTGACTGGGAGACCGCCGAGGGCGAGCAGATCGTGCACGGTGTCCTGCCGGTTTGGTCACACCACGGCAACGAGAACTGGTGCATGATCGGTTACCACGCGGTCCCGGTGATTGCCGACGCCTACTTGAAGGGGCTTCGTGGCTTCGACGTCGACCGGGCCCTCGAGGCCATGGTGGCCAGCGCCACCTTCGACCGCTACGACGGGATCGGCGACTATCGCAAGCTCGGTTGGGTGCCCGCCGATCGGCACTCCAACGCCGCTTCCAAGACCCTCGAGTACGCCTATGACGACTGGACCATCGCCCGTATGGCGGAGGTCATGGGCAAGACCGAGATCGCGGCCGAATTCGATCGGCGGGCTGCCTCGTGGCGCAAACTCCACGACCCGGACACCGGATTTCTACGGGCGCGCAACGCCGACGGCGGTTTTCCGTCCGACTTCGATCCCATGGCGACCCACGGTCAGGGCTACGTCGAGGGCAATGCCTGGAACTACTCGCTCTACGTGCCCCATGACATCGCGGGTTTCATCGATCTTCTCGGCGGCGACGGAATGCTGGTCTCATGGCTCGATCATCTCTTCGAGATGAAACTGGACGACGAGAGCATCGCCCACAACGAGGACATCACCCGCGCCGGGATCATCGGCAACTATGTCCACGGTAACGAGCCAAGCCACCACGTTCCCTATCTCTACTGTTTCGCCGGCCAACCGTGGAAGACCCAGGCCCGGGTGCGGCAGATCATGACCGAGATGTACCGACCCGCCCCGGATGGTCTCGGCGGCAACGACGACCTCGGTCAGATGTCGGCCTGGTACGTCTTCTCGGCCCTCGGCTTCTACCCGGTGGCGCCCGGGAGCAACCAGTATGTCCTCGGCAGCCCGTCGGTTCGACGGGCGGAGATCGATGTCGGCGGCGGTCGGAGCTTCATCGTCATCGCCGAAAACCAGGAGCCGGGCAACGTGTATGTCGAAAGCGTTCGGCTCAACGGCGACGCTCTCCACCGGTGTTACATCACCCACGAGGAGATCGTTGCTGGGGGTGAACTGCACTTCGTAATGAGTGACGGCCCGAACAGAGGCTGGGCGACCGAAATCGAGCAACGATCCTATTCAGTTTCGAGGTAGGAGTGTCCATGGATCAAGCCCCCGCGATCTCCGTCGTCTTCACACCGTTGGACTGGGTGTGGGTCGTTCTCCTGATCACCGCGATGATCGCCTGTGGGGTGATCTTCTATCGTCTGGGCAAGCGCAGCGAGTCGGACTTTTTCCTCGCCGGCAGGGGGCTGCCGTGGTGGCTTCCCGCGACCTCGGTCTACGCCACCCACACAGCCACCGACACCCCAATGTGGATCTGCGGCACCATCTACAAGTGGGGTATGCGGGGGATCTGGTTCCCCTTCTTCACGGCGTGGACCGCGATCTCGGCCTTTGTCTCGACCCGGATCTTCCGCCGCAGCCTGGCCATGAGCCAGGCCGAGTGGCAGAACCTCCGCTACTCGGGACTCGGCGCCGAGCTCCTCCGCGGCTGGCTCGCCGGTTGGCAGACCTTCATGAACATGTTCGTGCTCGCCTGGGTCTCGGCCGCCATGGGCAAGATCTGCACCTATCTTTTTGGCTGGCCGAACTGGATCGGCGTCGTCGCCTTCACCTCGATCTGCGCGGTCTACGTCCTCGTGGCCGGCTATTGGGGCGTCATCATGGCCGACTTCCAGCAGGGGGTCATCAGCTTTCTAGTGATTACGTTGGTTTCGGTGTGGGGGATTTCGGTGGCCGGTGGACCATCGGGCATCGTTAGCCGTCTCGGCGAGATCGGCGAGGGCTGGCGATTGAACCCCTTTCACTTCGACGGTTTCTGGGGCCTCGACCCGAATCTCTTCTACACCGCGGACTTCATCACCCTGCTGATCATGTCGACCCTCGGCGGCATCGGGATGGGCAATTTCATTGACTGGTACCCCGAGGCTCAACGGATTCAGTCGGCGCGCACCGTCCGCGACGCCAGTTACTCGATCTGGGCGGGTGGGTTCGTCACCCTGATCCGCAACAGCGTCTGGGCGGTCGCCATCCTCGCCTTCTTTGTCATGTATCCCGCGCTCGAATCGGAGGCCCAGTACGAGATGGGCTGGTTCCGGCTCGGCTTCGAGCACCTCCCGGCCGGGATGATCGGCATCTTCTTCGCCGGGATCATCGCCATCCATCTGTCGACCATCTCGACCCATCTCAACCTCGGCGCGCTCTACGCCACCCGCGACCTCTACCACCACTACATCAACCCCGAGGCGAGCGAGGCGAAGCTGGTCAAGGTCGGCAGGATCAACACGCTTCTCCTGCTGCTCGGTTCCTTCCTCCTCGGTCTGACCATGCAGTCCATCACCTCGTGGCTGATCTTCGCCCTCTGGCTGCAGGCGGCGGGGATCTGGATTCCATCGCTGCTCCAGGTCATCTGGTGGCGTTTCAACTCCTGGGCCTACCTCTCGAGCTGGATCGCGAACCTCGTCATGAGCTGGCTGGTGGTGTGGGTGCTTCCGGCGCTCGGAATCCTGCCCGAGCTGCCGAACTGGCTCAACTTCTGGCTCCTCGCCGCGCTGGTTTCCCTGGTCTACCTCCCGGTCTGTTTTCTCACCAAAGCGGACGACCGGGAGCACCTCGTGCGCTACTACGTCCAGGCCCGTCCGCTTGGGTTCTGGGGGCCGATCCGATCCGAGGCCGAAAAACGAGGTCTGCTGACGACACAGGGGGGCGTCTCATGAGTGTGTTCAGAAAGAAGTGGACGCCAGACGAGGCGGATCACTGGACGGTTCACGACTTCCTGGCCTGCGTCTTTGGAGTCTCGGCTTTCTTTACGGTCACCGTGGGTGTGGCCGGGTCGATTCTGCTCCAGCCCTGGGGTTTTCTCTGCCTCGCTCTGTCGGTGGTCTTGACCTGGTTGACCTTCAAGATCATCGACCCCAAGCTCCGCACTCTCTCCGATGCGTTCGAGAAGAAGCAGGACGGGTATCTCGAAGACATGGAGCGACACAATCGATGGGAGCGTGAATATGGCGATTGATCCGGCCGCCGGCAAGATCCTCGGGATGCTCATGGCCTATGCGGTCAGCTCGCTCGGGTTGCTCCTGGCCTACTACAACTACCGCAAACGCATTCTCAAGGCCGAGCGGACTTTCTCGTCCGTCGCCGTCGCGGTGATCGTCGGAGTGATCACGATCGCGGTGATCGGTACGGTGCTCACGGCAGCCGTGGCCTCGAGCGACGCCGACGGTCTGTGGCCGGCCATCACCTCGAACATCGTCGGTCTCGCTCTGCCCGCCTTCATCGTCCTGGTTTCCGTGCTCCTCACCTGGGTGCTCTTCAGGCATTTCTCGCGCCGAATTTCGGGGACCAAGAGGTCGGGATAATACCTGTCATGCCGGCCAGAGCTCGGCCAACCGGTGGTCGGCGCCCTACCACAGGTGGTGCACTGAAGATCGGATCGACCGGTCGCAGATCGAGCTCACCGCGGTCGTGGTCTCTTTCGTCAGGGCGTTGTTCTCACGCAAAACCCTCGAGCACCGACCGTGCAACCTCCCGAAACCGGGTGAATCGGTTCAAACCGGTGCGCCTGATCTTGTCGACCGCCAGTTGGGTGTTCCCCGGTCTGACGGCGCGGGTCGGCGAGCCTTCGCGATCGGGGGAGATGTGCTCCATGGACAGACCGGCGAGATCGGCCAGCTCCAGAGCCCACCGGTATTTGGTACCTCCCTCGAGGGAGGAGTAGTGATAGATGCCGCTCCCCTCGATGCCCAGAATGTGGGCTGCGACGTCGGCCACATCTTCGGTCCAGGTGGGGAAGCGGATGCCGGCGTCGTCGAGGCTCGATGGAGTCGGGTCCTGGATCTTGGCCAGGGTCTTGTAGATGAAGCCGGACGTCTCCCAGGTCGGACCGGCGCCGATCAGAAGCGGGATGCGAAGAACCGATCCCGTGGCGCGCTGAAGCACGAGGTCCTCGGCCTTCACCTTCAGCCTGCCGTACTCGTTGACGGGGTGTCGTTCATCCTCCTCGCTGTAGGGTGCGGCCTCCCCATCGAACACGTAGTCCGAGCTGATGAACAGCAGCGGGACCGACTCCGGCAACAGTTCGCAGAACTGTTCAACCGGGGCAACATTCAGACGGAAGGCCTCGTCGCGATGATCCTCACAGAAATCCGGATCGCGGTAGGCCGCGCTGTGCACCACGACATCCGGTTTCGCCTCTTTCAGCAGCGCTTCGAGAGCATTTGCTTCGCGGAGATCCACCGGGACAAGACGTTCCCCCGGAGTGGAGTGCGCGACACCCGTCACCACGCCCAGACCATCGAGTCGAACCCTCAGACTGCTTCCCAACAGCCCGCTCGCTCCGGTGATCAGGATGTTCTTTTCATGTTTCATTCAAACGACCCTCATTCGATTCGCAAGCAGATTCGAGAGGTCTGCCGTGAGAATCACGACGCGCATTGTGGCACGTTCAACCGTTCTCAAGATCCTCGGTCATCGGGGATCAGGTGCCTTCTCACCCTCCCCAGTCTAGATGTAAATCACTTGTCCAGCCGGCGACGATCGACGATGATCATCGAGGTCCCATGCTGTTTCACACCGCACAGTACGCAGTGTTTCTTGCGGTCGTGCTCGGATTCTCCGGGCTGTTGCTCCGCCACCGGAAGGCCCGCGAGGCGATGTTGCTGGTCGCCTCGTGGATCTTCTATGCGGCGTGGAACGTCAAGTATCTCGGGCTGATCCTTTTCTCCACCGTGCTCGATTTCATCATCGGCGCGGAGATTCACCGCAGCAGGAGTCCTCAAGTCCGGAAGCTCCTCCTCACCGTCAGTCTTGTGGGCAACCTCGGCGTTCTCGGGGTGTTCAAGTACTACGGATTCTTTGTCGAGAATTTCGCCGCACTCCTCCAACTGTTCGGCCTCCACCCGTCACTGCCCGCGTTGAACGTCATGCTGCCGGTCGGGATTTCGTTCTACACCTTCCAATCCATGAGCTACACCATCGACATCTACCGGGGCGAGCTCGAACCGCGAAAAAGCCTGATGGAGTTCGCTCTGTTCGTGGCCTTCTTTCCTCAGCTGGTGGCCGGACCCATCGTGCGTGCCCGGGAATTTCTGCCCCAGCTCGATCGCACACCGGGAGCGACCTCCCACCAGACCGGGACCGGTATCTATCTCATACTCAAGGGCCTCATCAAGAAAGTGCTGATCGCGGACACCCTGGCGGTGTACGTCGTGGATCCGGTGTTCGCGAATCCGATGGACTATGGTGTGTTGGCCATCGCTGCAGCGATCTACGGTTTCAAGTTCCAGATCTACAACGACTTCTCCGGCTACTCCGATATCGCCATCGGGACCGGACGGTTGCTGGGCTACGATTTCCCGATCAACTTCAGATCTCCCTTCAAGGCACCGACCATCACGGACTACTGGCGACGGTGGCACATCACCATGAGTCGTTGGTTTCGCGACTACGTGTTCTTCCCCCTCGGGGGATCAAAGGGCGGGCTCGGCAGGATCTGCCTCAACACTCTCATCACCATGGGTTTGGTCGGTCTCTGGCACGGCGCATCGTGGACCTTCGTGGTGTGGGGCTGTTACCACGGCATCCTGTTGGTCCTTTCGACCGTTGTGGGATATTTGACGGCTCGTCATCGGCCAGGCGCCGCTACCGGTCCCGAGGGGTGGTCCCTCTCCGGCCACTTTCTCCGGGTCTTTGTCGTCTTCCATCTGACGATGATCGGCGGTTTGATTTTCCGGTCCGTCTCGCTGGCGACGATCGGGCAGATGTGGACGTCGAGCACGACCCATGGCATCGGGCCGGGAGTGAGCACCGAGTTTCTGTTGCTGATTCTGCTCGCCTTTCTGCTCCATTTCACTCCGGAGATGTGGAAGGCGCAGCTCGAGGAGGGCTTCTCCGGATTGCCCGCCATCGTTCAGGGGATGATCGCCGCTGTGGTGATCGGGCTGGTCGCCACCGCGATGAGCACCGCCCAGCCGTACTACTACTTTCAGTTCTAACGGGGGAGGGTGATGCAACTGTCAAAGCGATGGGCGCTGCGGATAGCGGGGTTCCTGGGCACGGTGACGGTGGTCGGCGGGCTGTCCCAGGCGGTGGGGCTGAAGTACTGGATGCCCAGGAGCAACAATCGATCCCTCAACGTCTACCTCTATCAGAGAGAGAAGATAGAACCGGACGTCTTGATCGTCGGCAGCTCCAAGATCCTCCGCGGTCTCGTCCCGACGTTGATCGACACGGAGCTGAGCAACAGGCTCGGACGGAAGGTCAAAACCTACACCGTGGGCCAGCTCGGCGCCGGTTGTTATACGAACTCGATAGTCCTGAGAGATGTGTTGGCGTCGAATCGTCCGCCGAAGGTCGTGATCTTCGAGGTCACCCCGGGCGCGCTCAACGCAAATCACAACAAGGTACCGAACGCCCTCAGATATTACGCGTCCATCCCCGATCTCATCCGGGCCATCCCCTGGCTCACCGACGGGGAACGGATGAGCGGGGCGGCCTCCGGTTTTTTCAGGGGGTTTGCCAACCTTGCGTTGTATGGTCACCACATCGCATTCCCCCACGGTCTGACCGTCGGTTTGGAAAGACTCCTCCTGTGGAAAGGCAGAATGTACGGCATCGCGAACGACCCGCCGGAAAGACTGTCCAGCCTTTCTCCCCGGCAAAGGAAGAGGATGATCCGCAGAACCGCCCGACTGGCCCGAGCCCTCCACATGGACCGGTACCGCATCGGCGGCGCGCCCGAGGCCGGCTTCTATCACAGCTGCCGCCTGGCACGGAGCGTTGGGTTCCGTCTCGTTGTGATCAACCCACCGGTGACCGACGATTACCGCCGTCTGGTGTTTCCGGATGCGGTCACTGACGAGTACTCCCGATTCATGAGGGAAGCAGAACGATCCGAGACATTCGGTTTCTACGACCTCGACCGAGGGATTCCGAGGCTGACCGATGCGGATTTTCTCGATCTCGGGCATCTGAACTCTGATGGTGCGCAGAAGCTCAGCCGGTATGTGGCGGCGGATATTCTGTTGCCGATGATGTCCGATCGAGAGGTGGGGAGCAGCGAGTAAGTTCTAGCCCGACCTTCTCACCAATTTTGGTCACGAGGGCGTCGAGGCGCTGTGCACCGAATCCCGGATGAGCCGGTCATAGATCGAGCCCACCTCGGCCATGGTCTCATCCGAAAGGGGAGGCAGATCGGCGGCACTCGCGAAATTCCATCAGGTTTGCTCCCCACTCGATCGTACTGGAGTTGAAGGGGCGGGTTTTCACCCGCCCCTTCCTGACCTTCGCGGTTCCTATCCGAAGATCTCCTTGAATTTGCCGACCGAGGCGCGGAAGCCGTCCTCGTAGCTGCCGCCATCGGGGTGGTAGACGCTCTCGAGCGAGATCACGCCGTCGAAGTTCTCTTCCTTGAAACCGGCGGCGAGGCCCTCGAGGTAGGGCGCCATGTCGGCGGTGCCCATCTCGGCCTGCCAGACCGTCGCGGCCGGGATGTCGACCCGGCAGTCCTTCATGTGGACATGGGAGATATAGCCGCCACGCAGCGCGTCGAACCCGTCGGGATAGACCACCTCACCACAGTAGAGGGTGTTGGCCGGGTCCCACATGAGCTTGAGATTGTCGGAGCCCATGTCGTCGATGAACTTCCGGGCCAGCACCGCCGACGTGATCATGGCGTTGTTTCCGGTCTCCACCGAAAGGATGATGTCGTTGGCCTCGGCGAGCTTGACCGCCGGGGTCAGGAGCTCGATGAGCTTGTCCCACGAACCGCGGCTGGCGTTCCAATCCTCCGCGCCGTTGTAGCCGAAGATGATCATCTCCTTGCGGAAGCTCATGGTCCGCACGATCTTTGTGTCGAAGGCCTTGGCCATGTCGATGCAGCGCTGCAGGGCGTCCATGTGTTCCTGGTGGACGGCGTCGCCGACCTCGACTTCACCGACCACGAGTCCGACGAAGTTGTGGCGCGTGATGGAAGAAACCTTGACGCCGTACTTGTCGACCAGAGCCAGGGCCTTGGCCATCTGGTCGTCATCGAAGTCGCCGACCTGCTTGTCCCAGACATACTGAAGTTCCGCGTACTCGAGATCGAACTCGGTCGCCACCTGAAGCGCGTGCTCGAGATCCCGACTGATTCCATCCGTAATCACACCAAGTTTCGCCATTGTCGTCTCCTTGAATTTTGGTTCGCTTCTGTCGTGATGTGCGATGTTGCTAACAGCTAACAGCTAACAGCTAACAGCTAACAGCTTTCTCACCAATGCACCTCCGCCCCCGCGATCTGCTCCAAGAGCTTGACGATGGACCAGTTGTCCTCGTCCGGGAAGAGCGAGATTCCCGATCGGAAGAGCTCGTAGGCGGCGGCTGTGGCGAACATGGCGGCGCCGGTCTCCTTGGCCATCGCCATGGTGATTCCCAGATCCTTGTACATGGTCGCGATCTGGCTTCCGGTGTCCTTGAACTTGCGTTCCATGATGAGCTTGGAGCAGCCCTTGAAGAGCGGGCTCGAGACTCCGCTGGATCCGAAGACCTCGAACATGGTCTCGCCCTTGACCCCGGCGGAGGCGCCCAGGACCAGGGACTCGAAGACCGCGGCAAAGGTGGTTACGATGAGTGCCTGAAGCGCGGCCTTGACCGTCTGGCCCTGGCCGATCTCCTCGCCGACGTGGAAGATCGCCTTGGAGACGGCGTTCAGGACCTCTCGGTTCTCCTCGAGGACTTCGGTCTTGGCGGCGGTCATCATGGTCAGCGCGCCGTCGTCCGCGCCGGATTTTCCCCCGCTCACCGGTGTGTCGATGAGGTGGATGCCGAGTTCGGTGAGGGGCGCTTCGAGCTCGCGAACCTCGGACGGGTGGATGGTGGCCGAAATGACGATGGTCGATCCGGTTTTGAGCCCGGCCGTCAGCCCCTCGTCACCGAAGATGACTTCGTTGACCTGACTCCCATTGAGCACCATCACGAAGACCGTGTCGCTTGACTCACCGACGACGCGACAGCTGGCGGCTGGTGTCCCTCCTGCCTTCTCCAACTCGGCGAGCCGAGATTCTCGGAGGTCGAACCCGGTCAGCTGGAACCCTGACTTCAGGATGTTCCCGGCCATGCCCATACCCATGTCCCCAAGACCAACAATTCCGACTCTTCGCATCAGCAGACTCCTTGTTTCTCACCTGCCCCGGCTTCCACCTAGGGCGTCACGAACCGATCAGGCGCCACGGGCGCGTTTCCTCTTTCGTAGATGAGGCGTCGAGATGCATGATGGCCCCGCTATCCCATGAAGATCGATGGCAGCCAGAGCACGATGGCCGGCCACAGAATGCACAGAATCATGACCAACACATTTGCGGCGAGGAAGGGCAGGGCGCCGACGAAAATCGGCCCGATACCCAAACCTGAAACCGCGGAGCAGACATTGAGACAGTTGCCCACGGGTGGCGAGCACGCGCCCACCGCGAGTCCGGAGACCAGGACGATCCCGAACTGGACCGGCGAGACCCCGATGTCCACCGCGGTGGGCAGAAAGATCGGTGTCAGCAGCAGAATCGCGGGGCTGACATCGATGAAGGTGCCGATGATGAGGACGATGAAGCCGAAGATGAGCATGAAAGCGGTGGGGCCGAGGTCGAGGCTCACGAGATAGGCGGTCATGGCCTCGGGGATCCGCTCGATGGCGAGGACGTAGATGTAAAGCTGCGACAGGGCGATGATGACCATGATCTTGGAGCTGATCATCACGGTCTTGTTGACCGCCCGCCACAACGCCGGGAGCTTGAGCCGGCGGGTGAACGCAAAACCGATGACGGCGGCATAGAGCGCGCCGATGGCCGATGACTCGGTGGGTGTGGCGACCCCGAATACAACGATCCCGACGATGAGCGCGGGCATCAGCAGGACATGGAGCGACAGCGCGGTTTCCTTGGCGATCTCCCCGGGAGAGGCGTGAACGTCTTCCTTGGGGAGGTCGTCGCGGCGCGCTATGACGCTGACCATGACCAATTGGAAGACCCCGATCATCAGACCGGGGATCGCCCCACCGAGAAAGAGCTGGCCCACCGACTCCTGGGCGACCACAGCGTAGAGCACGACCGGGATCGAGGGCGGAATGATCATCCCCATGGTGGACGACGCGACGGTGATCCCGGCGGCAAACTTCCGGTCGTAGCCGCGGCGCTCCATCTCGGGGATCAGGATCGAACCGACCGAAGCGGTGTCCGAGGTCGAGGATCCCGAGATTCCGCCGAAGATCATCGATGCGCCCACATTGACGAGCCCGAGACCGCCCCGGAATCGACCGACGAAGAGCTGACAGAAGTTGATCAGCCGCGCGGTGATTCCCGCCTCGTTCATCAGAAAGCCCATGAGAATGAACAGTGGCAGGGCGATCAACGTGTAGGAGTTGAAGCCGGCGAACATCCGCTGCGGCAGGATCTGCACCAGATCGGGGTGGTTGAGGGCAAAGAAGAGCAGCGATGACAGACCGATGGCGTAGGCGATGGGGATGCCCAGAATGAGCAGGATGGCAAGGCTGATCAGCAGGATTGTCATCTAGCTTTCCCGCATCCACGGTATGCCGAGCTCCTCGTCTCCCTTGAGTCCGAGCCAGAGTTTGATCAGACAGAAGATGACCGAGGCGCCGGTGCCGATGGGAATGGCGATCTGCGCCGTCCACCGGGGCACCTGGAGGACCGAGATCATCCGCGCTCCGGTAATGTCGATCCACCGGATGGAGTACCAGAAGATCACCGCGTTGAGGAGGGCCAGCAGGACGAGGCCGATGACGTCGATGATTCTTCGCGACCGCGGCCCGAGCCTTTCGGTGAACCAGGAGTTGGCCATGTGATCTCGCCTCGCGATGCCGATGGCGATTCCCAGGGCCGAAGTGTAGGCAAAGAGGATGGTGGCGAGCTCGTTGGCGCCGCCGATTGATTCGTTGAATCCGTAGCGCAGAGCGACTTGAGTGACCACCAGGACGAACATGACGACAAAGCAGATGCCGCAGGTGATTTCGAGCAACTTGATCAGACCGAGTTCAACCTTCTTCATTGAGCTTCTGCCTTGGCCTCTGGCAAGAACCCGGTACCTGTCATTCTGAGCACCGCCACGCCGCTTCGCGGCGCCAACTCATGGAAAGAACATGGGATCGGCCCGGCAGGGTACGGTTGAGCTGGCGTATCGATGATCAAGGCCGATCTTCGATTGGTGCTCCGAGCCCGATTCTGAGCATGGTCACGGGGAGTGCGGCAAACGCATTGGTGACGCAGTGACCGCTGCGATCCCGTTTGGGAGAGTTTCTCCAGCCTTACCGTTCCCCGCGTCGATGCGCCAGAAGGAGGTACCCATGTCTCGACGCACAGGCCGATCCCACAAGAGAAAATCGAAACGACGCATCAACAGTCTGCCGCCTGGACTGGAAAAGGTCAATTTGAGTGCAGCTGGCATCGATGTGGCAAGCGGCATGCACGCTGTGGCCGTTCCGCCCGGCTCTTCACCAGATGGTGAAGATGTGAAGGAATTCGAGGCCTTTACAAGCGACCTATATTTGATCGCGAGTTGGATGAAGGAATGTGGTGTGACAACAGTCGCGATGGAATCTACGGGCGTTTACTGGATTCCTCTCTACGAGGTACTGGAAAGCTTGGGCTTCGACGTGCGTTTGGTGGATCCCCGGCAGCTCAAGAGAGCTCCGGGGCGAAAGACAGACATCCTGGACTGCCAATGGATTCAGCGACTTCACACCTTTGGCCTGTTGAGCGGAGCGTTTCGCCCGGATGAGCAGATCTGCACGCTTCGGGGTTATGTGCGGCAACGCGCAATGCTCGTCGAGTACGCATCACATCACGTCCAACACATGCACAAGGCGCTCGAGCAGATGAACATCAAACTCAAGAGGGTCATCACCGAGGTGACCGGTGTGACAGGGATGAGGATCATCAGGTCGATTCTTGCGGGTGAACGAGACCCCTCCAAACTAGCAGCGATGCGCCACGGCAGATGCAAGAATGACGAAGAGACAATCGCCAAGTCTCTTGAGGGCACCTGGAGACAGGAGCACTTGTTTGCGCTCCGGCAGGCTGTAGATCTTTACGACGCCTTTCAGGGAATGATCAAGCAATGCGATGAGGCCATCGAAGAGTACTTCGCTATTCTCGAATGCACGGCCGCACGACACGAGCCAGGCAAGCGAACAGGCACTACGCGTCGAAGGAATGAGCCACACTTTGACGCGCAGAAGCTCCTTCATCAGTTTTCTGGCGTTGATCTGACACGTATCGAGGCAATCGACGGAAATACAGCATTGAAGGTCATCAGCGAAATCGGCGTCGACGTCAGCGCTTGGCCCAGCGTCAAGCATTTCAGCTCATGGCTGTGCCTTTGCCCGGGCAACGACAAGACTGGCGGTCGCCAGCGCTCCGGGCGCACAACCCCATCTGCGAATCGCGTGGCATCAGCGCTCCGACTCGCGGCGCGGTCACTCTGGAACAGCAACTCCGCGATGGGTGCATATCTCCGTCGCTTGGCCGCACGAAAGGGGATGCCCAAGGCAATCACCGCCACGGCACACAAGATCGCACGCATGGTCTATTTCATGCTGAAGTACGGAACGGAATATGTCGTGAAATCCCAAGACGAATACGAGCAGCAGCACAAAGAACGGCAAATCAAGAACCTCAAACGACGCGCAAACTTACTCGGCTTTGAAGTTACGCAAACACCTCAATCAAAGCCGTTTACGGAAAACGCATGACATTTGTTCTTTGGGAGCGAGCGAGTCCGCGAGGGAGTCGAAGAATCTCCCGAGGGTCGGTATTGGTTTGCAGTCCACATCGGTATTCCTGCTTCGGGAGACCCTTCGACTCCACAGCCTCGGAGGCTGCTCCGCTCAGGGTGACATGGGTTTGTCATTGGGAGCGAGCGAGTCCGCGAGGGAGTCGAAGAATCCCCCGAGGATCGGATAGGCGTTCGTCTTTTCACCGCCCCACCTACTTCGGGGGACGCTGCCTACGTCGCTCTACGAGCTCGTAGGAACAGCTCGGCTGCGCGACCTCGGAGGTCGCTCCGCTCAGGGTGACGGGTTGGGATGGTCTCGTTTCCGCTTCCAGGCTCGAATCGTGCGGGTTGCTGATCTGACAGCTTTCCGAAGCCGCCACAGCGGCGTCGATGTCGGCCCAGGTGAAATCGCCGCGGTTAACGAAGAAGTCGTAGACCGGACGGGTTCGTTCCCGCATCTCGGCTCGGACCTCAGGAGTCGGGTAGATGATCTCCACATGGGCGGCGAGCTCGGCGATGATCTTCTCCTCGCTCGCCGAGTAGAGCTCGTCGCTGTGCTCGAGCGCCTCCCTCGCGACCTCGTCGAACGTCGCTTGGAGATTGGCGGGGAGCCGTTGGTACCAGGCGAGATTGACCATCAAAGGGTCGGGCCCCGTTGCGTGAGTGTCGATGGTGACAAAGTCGAGGACCTCGTACTGGCGCCGGTCCCAGAGATCCGACGGCGGTGCCGTGGTTCCATCGACGACTCCGGTTCGCAGGCCCGAGTAGGTCTCGGACTGGGCGATGCCCTGTGGGTTGGCGCCGAGGGCGTTCTCCATCCGGTGAAAGACCTCCTGGGCGTTGGGCACCCGGATCTTGAGGCCGTCGAAATCGGCCACCGTCCTGATCGCGCGTTTCTTGGAGCCGTGGGCGCGAAAGCCCTGGGAGATGCCGATGGCGGGAATGTGGAAGCCCTTTTTCCTGCCCTCGGCCGCGACTCCCATCATCCACGAGCTGCGGGCCAGACAGATGGCTTCATCCCAACCGGCCACGAGATAGGGGAGGAGGACGATGTTGAACTTGATGGAGGCGTCCTCGAACATCCCGCCGCGGGTCCCCTGGAGGGCGCCGATGGCGACGGCATCTGCGATCTCGCGCTCGGTTCCCAGAATCCCGCCGAAGTAGTTCTCGACCTTGATCCTGCCCCCGGTCCGGCGTTCGAGTTCGGTCTTGAAGAAGTCCATGGACGCACTGCGCGGGTCGTTGGGGTTCTGTGCATTGGCGTACCTGAAGAGGAAGGCTTCGTCACCGCCGATCGCTGTCAGCGGCCCTGCAAGCAGTGCCGCGAACAGCGCGGTCAGAAATCTCCGTTTCAATGCTGCACGGCGCCGTTGGGGGCCTTCACGAGATCGTCACCCGCGATGTCGTCCCACGAGTAGTAGTGAAAGGTCCGGTTGTCGGACATGGCGACGAAGAGGCCGGATGGAAAACGCTCGTCGAGCACCGTGGAGGTGATATCCGAGCCATCGCTCTCGTTGGTGGAGACCTGGACCACTTTGACGAGTTGGTGGTTGTGGGGGTCGTTGGGTTCGCCTTCGCGCTTGAAGATCTGAAAAGCGTTTGCCTGCTGGTCGGAAACGAGGATGTAGCCGGTGCCGTCGTTGACCTTGTAGATCGAGATGCCCTCGCGGTCCTGGGTGAATCCGTCGGTGCCGAAGACCGCCAGTTCGGTGGCGGCGTCGGGGTGATCCGGATCGGCGTGGTACTTCTTGATCCCGCCCCATTCATCGGAGTAGTAGACATAGCCGAGCTCGTTATCCACGGCGATGGCCTCGATCTCGGCGATTTTGGTCTCTCCCTCATCCACCATCGTGATGTGATCGGCGAAGGACCCGAACTCGCGGACCTTGGTTCCCTTGACCGCGCCCGAGCCGTCGTCCTCGATGCGGTACTGCCACAGATAGGCGCCCGATGGGCCCTCCTTGCGGCTGACGATGGCGAAGAGGGCGCCGTCGGATGACCGGGTGTAGAGCGCCAGGCCCATCGGCTTCCGCTTCTCGGGCGCTTGGCCTTCGAACGCATCGATGCCGCCGTTGTCGATGGGAGTCATCTCCGGCAGACGGAACGCCCGGAGCTTGTTGTTCCCGCGATCGGTGGACATGGCGATGTCGATGGCCTCGCCACCGAGCTGAAAACCATAGGCCAGATCGATGTTGTTCGTCCGGCCCAGCCCGGTGACGACCTTTTCGGGGATGATCTTACCGTCGAGATCGAAGACATAGATTTCACCGCCCTTGTCGGTGCCGAGGATGAGACTCTCGGCGGGGTCCTCCGGGTTGATCCAGATGGCGGGGTCGTCGGTGTCCACCGCGGTGGCCTCGGTGATCAGGACAGGGGCGAGGGCATCGGCGGCGGCTACCGCCGGCGTGGTGTCGGTCGAGTCAGATGGTGATGCCGGAGGGGCGTCCGATCCCGCACAGGCGCCGAGGAAGGCGAGAGAGGAGATCGCGATTACGAGGAGGATCGGGTTCTCTGTTTTCGATGCGGTCGTTGCGTTCATCATGTCTCCTTTTCACACCCAGTGCTCTCAGAGATGCCACAGCCTGCCAAATAATTTAATGCAAATATTCACGACTTAGCTTCAAAACGTGGAGGACCTGTCGTAGATCGCACGACAAGACTGGGTGCAACCACGTCGTGGCGAGGTTCGGTTCGGTCCTCGTCGATACGTTCGGTCAGACGATCCACCGCTGATCGGCCCATGTCGTCGCCCGGCTGGTCGATGGTCGTCAGCGAGATGTGGCGCAACGCGGCCATTCGGTTGTTGTCGTAGCCGATCAGGGAAACATCTTCCGGAATGCTCAGTCCGGCCTCTTCGAAGGCATTCATGGCGCCGATCGCGCAGAGATCGTTCGAGGCGAAGACCGCCGTCGGGAGATCTCTCAGCTTGAGGAGGTCCATGGCGCCCCGATAGCCGCCCTCTTCGGTGTGACGACCTTCGGCGGTGAGGATTTCGTCGGCGAGACCGAAATCATGCATCGCGCTGAGATAGCCCTGATGGCGGATCCGGGCCCCGGCTCCGGCCCCGCCCTCGATGAAGGCGATCCGGCGATGGCCGAAACTGACGAGATGTTCGACGGCCAGGTGGGCGCCGGCGAGATTGTCGTTGGTGACGCTGTCGCTGGTGTCGTCGGACGTGTCCCGGTTGAGCACCACGACCGGAACGGATCGGCCCGCACGGGCGATGACGTCGTCGTCGGCTCGTGGTGAGGCCAGGATCAGACCGTCGACGCGGAGTTCGAGCAGATTCTCGATGGCGCTCTCCTCAACACTCGGTGTGCGGTCACCCGTGGTGATGAGGACTCGAAATCCGCGTTCCTCCGCACGCTCCTGGATCCCGGAAACCACCGCGGCGAAGAAGGGGTTCTGGAGATCGGAGACCATGATTCCGAGGATGCGGGTCTGGCGTTGGACCAATCCCCTCGCCATGGCATTGGGCCGGTAGTCGAGCTCGTCGATCGCTTTCAGGATCGCATCGCGTTTTTCGTCGCTGACACCAACCTCGCCTCGGGTCACCATGGACACCAATGATTTTGAGACACCGGCTCTTCGGGCAACATCGAGGATGGTCGGCAGGGCCTGCGGTCCTGTTCTTCCGATGTTTCCTCGTGGTGCCACTTGACTTCCGCCGATCCGAGTTATATGTTCCTTTTTGGAACGTTCCAAAATATAGCGCTTGGAACGCGAGATTGCAACCTGGAACGTTCCAAAAGGACATCGATGCAGCCGCAAACAGAAAAGTCGGCAGCTTTCACCCGCAGTTCATATCGGGGCTGTACAAAGTCTCGCGAGCGTTGCGGGTTTTTCAGGTTTTTGAAGAATGAGATGAACGGGATGCGCCCGTGGGGGGAGGCAGTGAGGCGCGCCGAGTCCGCATTACATTTCTGACCGAATTGAGAGAAGGGGGAAGCAATGATGTCCACGAAGATTTCCAGCTATTTGGCTCTTTTGGCTCTGTTTATTGGAATGGCGGTGGTTCCAGGCATTGTTTGCGCTCAGGATGGCACCGGTGTCGTCCGGGGAACCGTACGTGGACCCGCTGGAAATGTGATCCCCGACGTCCGGGTGACCATTCAAGGAACCAACATCGCGGCGGTGACGACAGCAGAGGGAACCTACCGACTGTCTCCGGTACCGGCGGGCGATCACGTCGTGGTCTTCAAGTACCTGGGTCTCGAGGGCGCCACCGCCGAAGTTTCCGTGACAGGTGGGGAAGAAACGACTCAGGACATGACCCTGGCCTATACCGGAGAGATCGAGGTCCGAGGATCACCGCTCCTGGTCGGCCAGGCGAAAGCCCTCAACCAACAGATGAACGCCATCAACATCTCGAACATCGTCGCGGCCGATCAGATTGGCCGTTTCCCGGATAAGAACGCTTCCGAAGCGACGCAGAGGATCCCCGGCATCAGTCTGCTCCGGGATCAAGGAGAAGGCCGGTACATCATCGTCCGCGGAACCGAGCCCCGCCTCAATGCCACCACAATCAACGGCGAGCGGATCCCGTCGCCGGAGGCCGGTCAACGCGATGTCGCGCTGGACACGATCCCGTCGGACCTGCTCGAGTCGATCCAGGTGTCCAAGGCCTTGACTCCGGACATGGACGGCGACTCCATCGGAGGAACCGTCGATCTCAGGACTCTGAGCGCACCGGAGGAAATCAGGGTGTCGGCGGCGCTCGGTGGCCGATACAACGACCTCACCGAAAAATCGTCTCCAACGGCTCAGTTCACCCTTGGTAACCGATTCGGCGCCGACAAAAAGTGGGGGCTCCTGCTCTCGGCCAGCGGGAGCGACAGCAAGCAGGGCTCGGACAACATCGAGCCCGAGTACGACGACGGCGAGCTCGATGAGCTGCAGATGCGCGACTACACCATCCAGCGGGAACGGTACGGTGTCACCGCGGATATCGACTACCGCGCCTCCCAGCGGTCGCAGTACAAGCTTCGTGGTTTGTGGACCAACTACATCGACACCGAACAGCGGCGTGCGAAGACCAATGTGATCGGCGATGGCGAGCTCGAGCGCGCCATTCGTGACCGCCAACAGGAGTCGTTCATCTTCTCGATCGGATTCAGCGGCGAGAACATGGTCAGTGAGTCCGGAGTGCTCGACTACCGCGTGATGTGGAACCAATCCTCGGAGGAGACGCCAAACCAGCTGGTGTCCACTTTCATCCAGGAAGACGTGGAGTTCGATCCCAACGTCAGCCCGGACTCCATCGATCCGAACAACATCCAGGCCAACCCACTCAACGAGGATCCGGCCGACTACTTGTTCGACGAGATCGAGACCGAGTACAAGAAGGCGACCGACGAAGACCTGGTCGGCGCCCTCAACTACACCCAGGGCTTCTTCAAGAACTCCGGGTTCAGCGGTCTGTGGAAGGTCGGCGCGAAAGCGCGGATGAAGACGAAGGAACAGAACTACGACGTCTACAACTATGAGTCCGACGACGACCTCAACTTCCTGGACTATACGAACGACTGGCAGTCCGAAACACCGTTCTTCCTCGGTCGCTATCCCGGTCAGATGGTCCCCTTCCAGGATCCCCAGGCGATGCGTGACCTGCTCGCGAGCGGCACCCTCGAAGGTGAACGAAACCTCGAGGAGGACCTGGCCGACTTTGAGATCAACGAGGACACCTATGCCGCGTACGCGATGACCGAGATGCTGTTCGGTTCGAAGACCTCGTTCCTCGGCGGCGTTCGGGTCGAGAGCACCAAGAACGACTTCATGGCATACGAGCTCGTGCTCGACGAGGAGGGTGACCCCCTCGATCTGATGCCGGTGACCGGCGACAAGTCCTACACCGAGTGGTTGCCGCAGTTCCACCTCGTCTACAAGACCGGTAATGACTCGCAGTTCCGGGCAGCGGTCACCCGCAGCCTGGCGCGACCCAACTACGAGGACATGGCACCGTGGCGGCTCATCAACCTCGAGGACATGGAGATCGAGCTCGGCAATCCGGATCTCGATGTCACGACTGCGTGGAATATCGATGTCATGTGGGAGAAATACCTGCAACCGGTCGGGATTTTCTCCGCCGGTCTGTTCTACAAGGACCTGACCGACATCATTTACTTCTTCAACGTCGACGAGATTGTCGACGGCGAGGAGTTTGAGGTCATCCAGCCACGCAACGGTGACAAGGGTTCTCTGTGGGGGATCGAGCTTGCCTTCCAGAATAACTTCACCAACTGGCCCGGAGCCGCGGGTGGACTCGGTCTCTACGCCAACTACACCTACATCGACTCCGAGGCCGAGTACCCCGATCGCGAGAAGACCTTCCTGCCCGGCCAGTCGGAGCACATCGGTAATCTTGCGGTCAGCTTCGAAAAGTACGGCATCACGGCTCGTCTGTCATTCAACTATAACGGGAAGAGCATCATCGAGGTTGGCGAGGAGGCCGCCGAGGACCTGTGGGTCGACGACCACGCCCAGCTCGATTTTCTCTTCAGATACCAGTTCACGAGGCGGTTCAGCGTCGTGTTCGAGGCGATCAATGTCACCGACGAGCCCTACACCATCTTCGAGGGAGCTGAAGACCGCATCCGGCAGCAGGAGTACTACGGCTGGTGGGCGACTTTGGGTGTGAGGTTCGATCTGTAGAACCGTCGTGAACTGAAGCCGTTCGGGAAACTCGGAGACTGGATTCCCTCCGGCCCCCTTCGGGGGGGTCCAGCCTCCGGCCTCTCCCGACGAGAACCGAGGACAGTCATCGTGAGAGGGGAACCAGAGAGCATGAAACCGATCACAGTGGGAATCCTCGGGGCTGGAAGGATCGGCCAGGTCCACGGGAACAACCTCCTGCGGATGGCCGGCATCGAGCTCAAGGCCGTGACCGATCCGTATGTCGATTTCGCCTCGTGGCCTCCTGCGCCGGTCGCCACCGGTAAGGACCCTGGACTGATCCTCGATGACGATGCGATCGAGGCAGTGCTCGTCTGTTCGCCGACCCCGACCCACGCCGATCTCACCGAGCGGGCGGCAAAGATGGGCAAGCATGTCTTCTGCGAGAAACCCATCGATCTCGATCCGGTGCGGATACGGCGCACGCTCGCCGTCGTCGAAGAGTGCGGGGTCAATCTCCAGGTCGGGTTCAACCGCCGCTTCGACCCCACCTTCGCCCGGGTGAGGCGGGCGGTGACCGATGGTGACGTGGGCGAGATTCACTTGATCAAAATCACATCGCGGGATCCTGAGGCGCCTCCTGCGGACTATGTCAGGGACTCGGGTGGCATCTTCCTGGACATGACCATCCACGATTTCGACATGGTGCGATACCTCACCGGCAGCGAGGTCGAAGAAGTCTATGCAGCTGGGGCGGTCCTCATTGATCCGGCCATCGGTGAGGCGGGTGATGTGGATACCGCGGTGACGACCCTCAAGATGACCAACGGCGCCATCGCAGTGATCGAGAACAGCCGCCAAGCGGTCTACGGCTATGACCAGCGGGTCGAGGTCTTCGGCAGCGGTGGCAGCGCCGAGGCCGGGAACGAAACCCCGAATCGGGTCACGGTCAGCAGCCTCGATGGCGTCCGTTCCGACAAGCCGCTCTACTTTTTCCTCGAGCGCTATCAGGCGTCGTTTGTCGCCGAACTCGAGTCCTTCTTCGCCAGCATCCGCGATGACGAACCAACGCCGGTCGGCGGCATGGATGGACTGATGTCGGTCCTAGTTGGGCTGGCCGCCTCGAAGTCGTTGGCAGAAAACCGGCCGGTCCAGGTGGAGGGTACATGAATTTCGCCAGCTTCTTCCGAACCGGCGAGCCGGCGACGCCGCTCACCGACACGACCCGGATCGATGAACTCTACAAACGCAATCGGCTGCGGATCATGCTGGCGATCACCATCGGTTACGGTGTGGTCTACACCTGTCGGCTGGCCCTGTCCATGGTCAAGAAGCCGCTCATCGACAACGGCATCTTCACTCCGGTGGAGCTCGGCCTCATCGGTTCGGCTCTTTTCTACACCTACGCCTTCGGCAAGCTCACGAACGGTTTCCTCGCCGATCACATGAACCTCAAGGTCTTCTTCGCCTTCGGGGTCCTGATTTCGGCGCTCCTCAACATCGGGATGGGGTTCTCGACGATCTTCTGGCTCTCGATCCTTCTTTGGGGGCTCAACGGCTGGTTCCAGGGTTTCGGTGCGCCCACCGGCGCCGTGGCCCTCGCCACCTGGTTTTCCAACAACGAACGGGGCCGGATGTACGGCATCTGGAGCACCGCCCACGCCATCGGTGAGGGGCTCACCTTCGTCGGGGTCGCCGCCCTGGTGACCCTGTGGGGATGGCGAGCCGGGTTCTGGGGTCCCGGTGTACTCTGCATCGTGGTCGCCGCGCTGCTCTATATCGTCATGCAGGATCGCCCGCAGACCATGGGGCTGCCGCCGGTGGCCGACTGGAGAAACGACCACAGCGGAGCATCGGCAGAGGCCGAGGAGGCCAAGGAGAGCACCTGGGCCATCCAACGGACGATCCTCAAGATTCCGGCGATCTGGGTGCTCGCCATGGCCAGCGCGTCGATCTACGTCACCCGCTACGCCATCAACAGCTGGGGCGTGCTCTATCTTCAGGAGGCCAAGGGCTACTCGCTGATGCAGGCGGGGAGCGTCATCTCGGTCAACACCGTTGCGGGGATCCTGGGCGCCGTCGCCTTCGGATTCACCTCCGACAAGATCTTCAACGCCCGGCGACCACCGACAAACGTCATCTTCGCCTTGATGGAAATCGTCGGTCTGCTGATGGTCTTCTTCGGCCCGCCCGGCAAACCGCTCTTCATGACCGCGGCGTTCTTCATCTACGGCTTCGGTCTGACCGGTCTCGTAACCTCGCTCGGTGGTCTCTTCGCGCTCGATATCGCACCCAAGCGCGCGGCCGGCGCGGCCATGGGATTCATTGGCGTCTTCTCATATATCGGCGCCGCCCTTCAGGATCAGATCAGCGGTCATCTGATCGAAAAGGGAATCACCATCGTTGATGGAGTTCGGCACTACGACTTCTCCGCAGCAATTCTCTTCTGGATTGGGATGTCCGTCGTCTCGTTCATTCTGGCCACCTCGCTGTGGCGCGTTCGCGTCAGAGATTGAAGGAACTCATGACTGAGGAAAGTCAACGCTTCGATGTTGCAACCATCGGCAACTACACCAAGGACACCATCGTCACGGCGGCGGGCACGACCCACGCCGATGGCGGCGGGGTCAACTACTCGGCCAACGCGGCGCTCGCTCTCGGCCGCAAGGTCGCGGCGATCATGCGACTGGCTACCGAAGACTTCCACGTTGTTCGAGCCCTCGAAGATGTCGGGGTCACGGTCTTCGCCACCGCGACACCGAGCTCGACTCTCATGCGTCTCGAGTACCCGACGGACAACCCGGACGAGCGGATTCTGACCGTGGCGGACCACGCAGGTTCCTTCACGCCGGACCAGGTGAGGGCCGTCGATGCTGCGGCATTCATCATCAGCCCATCCTTTCGGGGTGAAATGCCCGTCGAGACCATCCTTGAGCTGAGATCAAAGAACACCATGATCAGCGCCGATGCCCAGGGGTTCATCCGCCACCGTCATCCCGACGGCCGACTCGAACACCTGCCCTGGCCGGAGCAGGAAGAGGTTCTGGGTCTCATCGATATCCTGAAGGCCGATGTGGTGGAGGCCAATGCCATGAGCGGCGCGGACGATATCAAAGAGTCCGCCCGGATCTTGGCGGATCAGGGCCCGCGCGAGGTCATCATCACCCACCGTGACGGAATCGTTCTTCTCGCGGACGGGCAGATGCTCGAGGCAGATTTCCATGCCGAGTCCATGCTCGGCCGCAGCGGCCGGGGCGACACCTGCGTCGGTTCCTACGTCGCGGCCCGGCTGGAACACCCGCCCGAAGAAGCGCTGAGGTGGTCGGCGGCGGTAACCAGCCTGAAGGTGGCGGTACCGGGGCCGATTCGAAGAAGTTACGAGGACATCGTCGAGTTTGTGGACAAGAAGTACCGGGAAGCCGTTCTCACGGTCTAGATTCGGAAACCACGGTGTCGTGACATTCAAGCGACACCGAGAAATTAAACGGAGGATTCTGGTTATGAAAGGACTCGTACTGGACGCGAAGTGGGACCCGAAACCGGATTACAAGGTTTCGGACTGGGAGAAGAAGACCGGCAAGGCCATCAGCGGCAACGACATCTGGAGAAACCCGACGCTGGAGGTCCGTTCATGGCCCGACCCGAAGCCTGGCCCGCAGGAGGTCCTGCTCGAGATCCAGGCGTGCGGCGTCTGCGGTTCGGACATGCACTTTTATGAAACCGACGATGACAATTACATCCTCTACCCGGGCCTGACCAAGTTTGCCACCATCCTCGGCCACGAGTTCTCGGCCAAGGTCGTGGAGATCGGTAAGGACGTCACCCTCCTCACTCCCGGCGACATGGTCACAGTGGAGGAGATGATCTGGTGCGGCCGCTGCATCCCGTGCCGCAACGGCTATCCCAACCATTGCACCAACCTCGAGGAGATCGGTTTCACCATTCCGGGCGCCTTCGCCAACTACATTGCGGTGGACGAGAAGTTCTGCTGGAAGATCGACGCCATCGCCGAGAAGGTCGGCAGCGAGGAAAAGGCCTACGAGGTCGCCGCTCTCACCGAACCGACCTGCGTCGCTTACAATGCCATGTTCGAGCGCGCCGGTGGTTTCCGACCGGGCCATTTCGTCAGCGTCTTCGGCGCCGGGTCCATCGGTCTGGCCGGGATCGCGCTGGCCAAGGCGGCGGGTGCGGGCAAGATCGTTGCCTTCGAGGTCTCCAAGCCGCGCCTCGAGCTGGCCAAGGCCGTCGGCGCGGACTACGCCTACGACCCCCGAGAGGTCCACGCCGGTGAAGTGCTCATGGAGCTCAGCGACGGCGCCGGGTTCGACTTCCATGTCGAGGCTGCGGGGGTTCCCGAACTCACCATCCCGGAGATGGAGCAGGGTCTGGCCATCAACAGCAAGATCGTCCAGATCGGGCGCGCCGCCAAGCGTGTGCCCATGTATCTCGAGGCCTTCCAGGTCCGCCGTGCGCAGGCCTATGGCGCTCAGGGCCACTCGGGTCACGAAACCTTCCCGAACGTGATTCGTCTCGTCGCTTCCGGTCGGATCGACTTGAGCCCGATCATCACCTCTCGTTATGGACTTGACGACACCCTGGATGCCATCGCCAAGTCGACGGACCGGACCGACGGCAAGATCCTCGTCAAACCCAACTGAGATTGACGGGATCAGAAGAAGAACGCGGTGAACGATCTGCGCATGGCCGTGGTGGGAGTGGGCCGGATGGGTCTGACCCATGCGGAGAATCTCCATTCCCGCGTCCGGGGTGCGGTGCTCGTTGCCGTGACGACGTCCAGTGCCGAGCGGGCCGCCGAGGTCCGCCGGCGCTGTGGCGCCGTGTCCGTGTATGACGATCTCGATGCGTTGCTCCAGGCCGAGAGCCTCGACGCGGTCGTGATCGCCAGCAGTACCTCGGCCCACGTGGCCAACGTGGAGGACTGCGCATCGGCCGGTCTGCACATTCTGTGCGAAAAGCCGCTCGGTCTCAGTCTCGAGGAATGTGATCGAGCAGGGGCGGCCGCGCGGGCTGCGGATGTCAAGCTCATGCTCGGTCACACCCGTCGTTTCGATTCGGGCTACATCGAAGCCAAACGCGTCATCGATGCGGGCGGGATCGGGCAGCCCGTCCTCTACCGCTCGATCAGCGGCGACATGAACCCGCCGCCGGTTGCATTCGCCGATCTCGAGGTCAGCGGTGGGCTCATCCTCGACTCCATGTATCACGACATCTATCTCGGGCAATGGTTGTTGGAAGACGAAATCGTCCGGGTCTACGGCGAGGGTGGCGCCCTCATCGACCCATCCATCGCAACGGTGGGCGATGTCGACAACGCGGTGGTCAGCGTGAGGTTTGCCGGTGGCGCCATGGGCTCCCTGACCGCGAGTCGGACCTCCCGCCATGGTCATGATCTGCGTGGCGAAGTCATCGGTGACGAGGGAGCGGTCCAGATCGGCCGTCTTCGTCGGACTCCGATCCGAGTGCTTGATCGCCGCGGCGCCCACCATGATGCGGTCCATACGACGCCCGAACGCATGGGAGAGGCCTTCGTGACCATGCTTCAGTTATTTGTTGATTGCGTCGTCGATGACACCCCGCCACCGGTAACCGACCGGGACGGGGCGGCGACGCTTGCGGTGGCCCTCGCCGGTCGCCGGTCGATCCAGACCGGTCAGCCCGTCGAGGTCAGAACATCAACCACAGGGTCGCCGACCGGTGACCCGCGACAACACTGAAGAGAGAACGAGACAAGGAGAATCACATGTCAAACACCCCAGAAGATCCACGGTTGCTGGCCACCGATCAGCCGGATCTGTATTTCGAGGACAACACCGTCGGACGGTGCAAGAAGGAAGTCTGGGACGCGAGCGACGAAGAGATCGATGCGATCCTCGCCGACTACGGGATTCCCTCCCCGTGCGAGTGGGGCAAGGCCGGGTCGTACATTCAGACCACCGTGCGCCACCAGGTCGAGGCCGAACGCCGGAAGAACGAAATCGTCTTCATCCCGATCGGCTGCACCGAGCTCCACGGCCGCCATCTGCCGAGCGCGTCGGACACCCTCTATGTCAGTCAGATCCTCGAGGGCGTGCGTCGTTTCACCGCCAAGCGGGGCGCTCCGGCAAGTCTTGCCCTGCCGCCGCTCAACTACGGATCGCACCCCTATCACCACCTGGGAATGCCGGGCACGGTGATCATCCGCGAAAACGTCGCCCGCGAGTTCCTCATCGACGTGATGCTGGGTCTGTGGAACGATGGTTTCCGCAAGCAGATCCTGATCAACAACCACGGTCATCTGTGGATGCTCGAGTCGGCCATCCAGCAGTTCCAGAAGCGCTATCAACTGCCGGGCGTTTTCCGCGTCATCGATTGGCACCGTGCGGTTCGCGAGTTCTTCCGGACCGAGCCCAAGGGCGGCAAGATGGACACCAATTTCGTCCACGCGGATGAGTCGGAGACCTCTCTCGGTCTGCTGCTTCACCCCGACATGGTGGACATGGACTACGCCGTCGATACCGAAGGCATCGGCTGGCTGCCCGACGGTCACTTCGACAAGTCGGTGGATCCCTTCGGCCGGCCGAGCCGCTGGTCCGAGGGCGAGGGCCATTTCGCCATCGAGATCGCCGCGACCCCGGAAGGCGTCGTCGGCAAGGCCACGCAGGGCACCGCCGAGAAGGCCAAGCGTCCGGTCGCCGCCATTTTGAAGTACCTCACCCTGCTCAACGACCAGACTCTCGAAGCCTGGCCGGCGGGGACCGTGCCTCCGGTGGAGATGGTCACGCTCCGCACCGAAGCCGAGATGGAGCCTTACCTCCGCGAGCCTCTGAGCGAGGGATGGAAACCGGTCTATGGCCTGCCGCGGATCGGGCAGGGATCGAATTCATAGGACGACGGAATGAAACTCAGCATAGTGCTGTCGACCCACGCCGCCGCCTTTCAGGCGGTGGCTTTCAAGGGCGATTTCGAGGCCAACGTGGCCAAGATCGCCGGCTGGGGTTATGACGGTGTCGAGCTCGCCGTGCGGGATCCGAAGTTGGTGAACGCCGGCGAGCTCGAGCGCGTCATCTCTTCGCACAACCTGGCCGTGCCCGCCATCGGGACCGGCCAGGCCTGGGGCGAGGAAGGACTGTCCTTCACCAGCGATGACGAGAAGGTGCGCGCCGCGGCAATCGAACGGATCTCGAGCCACGTGCCGCTGGCCGCCCACCTCGACGCCATCGTCATCCTCGGTCTCATCCGTGGAATCACCCCCGAGGGGCAGACCCACGAACGGTCGATGGAGTATCTGGTCGAGGCCATCCAGGCGTGCGCGGCGGCGGCCGAAGGAACAAATGTTCGGTTCGCCCTCGAGCCCATGAACCGTTACGAGACCGATCTCATCCACTCCGCGACCCAGGGATTGGATCTCATCGAGCGGGTGGGTGCGGACAACTTCGGTCTCCTGCTCGACACCTTTCACATGAACATCGAGGAAGCGGACATCCATGACAGCATCCGGGCTGTCGGCGATCGAATCTTCCACTTTCACGTGGCGGATTCGAATCGTTGGTACCCCGGAGCCGGACATCTTGATTTCATGTCGATCCTCGAGGAACTGGATGCAACGGGGTACGACGGATTCGTTTCGGGCGAATTCATGCCGTTGCCCGATGCCGACACCGCTGCCGAAATGGGCCTTGGTTTCCTCAGGGCTCTGTGATGTTGAGGGAGAGGCGTATGAAAATGAGTCACTTCGTTCGATCCGCATTGGTTTTGGGACTCGTGCTGCTCGTGGGTACATCGGTTGCGTTCGCGTCCAAACCCTCCCACACCGGGTATCCCCGGTTGATGCAGGGGCCCGTGGTCGGAGCAGTGACTGATACCGAAGCCAAGATCGGGGTGCGACCCCGCGGTGCCTTCCCCTTGGTGATCGTGTACGTCGTGAACCCGGACTTCAGCTCGGCGAGACAGACGGCGCCGGTTCTGGTCCAACAGGCGAACGACTACACCGCGGTCATCACGCTCCCCGGCCTCGAGCCGACGACCCAGTATTTCTACGAGATACAGCTGGACGGCATCAAGGACCGCTATCTCAAGAACCTCAAACCTCTGCGGTTCGAGAC
>JARFRM010000098.1 GCA_029287235.1 Thermoanaerobaculales bacterium | reverse complement strand
CCTGCCCGAGCCCGTGGCCATCGCCGAGTTCTCCACCGGCGAGGCCATGGGGCAGAACTGCGAGCGGCTGGCCAAGCGCCTCGGCGTCTCCCGGCAGGACCAGGACGAATACGCTCTCGCTTCGCACCTGCGCGCCGCGGCGGCCGCCGACGAGGGGCTCCTCGATCGCCAGGTCCTGCCCGCGGTGCTCCCCGGAGCCAGGGAGCCCGTGAGCCGCGACAACGGCGTGCGCGGCGACTCCACCGTGGAGTGGGGAGGGGTCACCAGTCGACTCGTTTGCCACAAACGAACGACGAGCCGGGCTCCGAGAAGACCACCGAGGACGAAGAGGATCGTGACCGCGGCGGTGATGATGGTCTTGGCGGTGATGATGGTCTTGGCCGGGTTGGATTGGGAACTCATGATCGATCCTCTCATTCGGGTGTTTCGTTGGGTCGGCTACCGGCATTCGGGGGAACCACCTCGAACCCCGGGAGCTTGGAGCTCAGCCGCGGCAGGGCCGCGATCTCGGCCAACTCGGAGTCCGCGCCGGCGGCCGCGGCCAGGGGCAGCGCCGCGTCCGGTCCGTTGCCGGCGACCGGGTTCGGGACGACCAGATGGGCGAAGATCAGACCCGCGACGGACGCGGCCCAGGCGAAGTGGGCCGGACGGCTGTTCCAGATCCTCGTCCAGACATCGGGCTCATCGGTCCGGTTCACGGCCCGCCGAGCGGCGGAGAGGGCGCGGGCTCTCAGCTCGGGTGGCGGAGTTGGTGGGTGGATTCCTCCGGAGAGAGCTTCATTTCGATCATTCATCTTTGGCCTCCAGCATTCGTCGAAGCCTGGCCATGGCGAGGCGGTGACGGCTCGCGGCGGTGAAGGTGGGCACGCCGGTGATCCGGCCGATTTCCCGGAAGGTACAACCGGCGAAGTGACGCAAAAGCACGACCTCCCTCTGTTTGGCGGGGAGTCGGTGGACCAGACGGGACACCCGTTCGGCTTCGAGCTTCAGATCCGGGTCCTCCTGGATCGCCTCGAGATACGGCGCCTCCTCCACGGGATCGGTTCGGTGCCGCCTGCCGCCTCTGATGAGATCGATGGTCCGACGGTGGGCCACGGTCAGCAACCACGATTTGGGGTGCCGCACCGACGCCAGCCGGCGGCCCTGCTCTGCGACCCGAACGAACACGTCCTGGACGACGTCTTCGGCGTCCTCGCGCGAACCCATCCGCCACAGGGCGAGCCGGTAGACATCCACCGCGGCCAGATCGTAGAGCTCGTCGAGGGCCTGAACCCGCCCCCCCGCGAGGGACCGAAACACCTCGAGCCAGCGGCTCTCGATTTCGTCCGAGCGGTCGGCGGACGCCTCAATGCGCTCGGACCATCTTGGATCTGTGGTTCGGGTCATCGCCTCCATGCTAGATCAGACGTTTCGGTGAAGGGGTTTTGTCAACGCGCTCCTGAGCCCGGAACCTCAGACCCCCGAAAGAACGCGGAAAGAGGCGTGCGGCGGCGCGTGCCCGGCTCTCATTTTCGCCGCGAAAATGGTGCCTGGCAACGCACGGGGAGAGCGTCGAGAACATCATGTTCGGGTCTGCGATCTGCGGGTCATCTGGGACGGTGCGATGGGTCAAAAATGCGATGTTCTTTGCGATGGTCTTGGCGTTCTTGGCGAACTTTGCGGTGAAACTGTGATGGGATGACTCAGCGCGGCATCTTCAGGTAGAGCGATCCGCCCAGCGAAAGGATGCCCCGATCGCAGGGAAGCTGATTTGGATCACCGCCGAACGCGGTCGCGAGTCTGTCTGTCTTGATCCCGCACAAGAGCCACTCACCACCCTCGACGGCGGGAAGCCGAAAGACCTGGTCGGCAGGATCGATGGGCTTGCCCACAATATGCAACCATTTGAAGAGCGTCGGAAGGTTGATCATGACGCCGTTGTGAACCACCATCGGGAGGGTTTCGCGGGCTGAGAGGGCCCCGATGTCGAGGACCAACTCGCCGCCTCGGCCGGGTACGTTGAAAACCAGTTCATCTCCCGCCACCAATCGAATACTGCCTGAACGGAGCACGTGACCCGGGGGCAGGAGAATGAAATCGAGTTGACGCTCTCCACCCGTCTGGCCAACCGGGACTTGAAGTTCGAAACGCCCCTCGTGATCCGTCGTGTCCCGACCACTCAGACTGATGTCCGAACCAGTAGGCCACAACGTCACGATACAGCCGAAAACCCCGCCCGCGGTCCCAACAACGCGGCCTTCGATGGTCTCCCTGTCGCGCAACACCAGGACCGGCCCGTCGTCGCCGGGTTCCCCTGGGATCACTGCGTGCTCGACAACCTCCGATGATCGGCCGTCATGTCTCGCCGTCAGACGAATGCTCCCCGCTTCCAGAGCGGCAAATCGAAACCTGCCTTCCGCGTCGGTGCTTGTGATGAGCGGGAACTCGATGCGATCGATCGGCGCCCCGGTCACCTGCGCTCCCTCAACGGCGTTCGCTTCGCCATCGACAACCCACCCGATGAGCTCATTCGCGGGCAGTACGATCTCGAGCGGGGTCGACTCGACGGTCACCATGAATTGCCGATCGACGTCAGCGTCCCGGCTCTTGATCTCGACAAGCCATTCACCACCCCTCGGCAATCCGCCCTCGAACTCGCCCTCACCGTTGCTTTCAAAATGGGATCGGACCGCGCCCGATGATCCGCCAAACCAGAGTTCGGCGAGAAGCGGTTCGTCGCCGATGGAGACGGTTCCCACCACCCACACTTCCTCGAGCGAGATGCTGACAACCTCATCCTGATGCGATACTCCCCGGTCCTCATAGAACCATCGCTCACCGCCTGCTGAAACGACCGACACCTTGTAGTCACCAAACGGGATGCTCTCAAACCGAGTGATCCCGGCTTCATCGGTCGTCCCTGAGGCGACAGCGACAAGCCGCCCGGGCATGGCATGCATCCGGGCGAGGTCGATCGTCCATGGAAGACCGTCGGGACCGGTCATCGGGCTCACCCACACCTCCACGGTCGCCGGCGGCTGGAGGGTCAGCGGCTGGACGATTTCGCTCTCCGAACCTTCATAGACCACAACCGGTGAAAAGCTGGCCGCCGCCCCGCCCGAATCCCAGGCGCGAACTCGGTATGATCCGGGTCGCACCCCGTCGAAGGTGAAGACTCCACGCGATTTTGGAAGGACTTCGGTGGAGGCAAAGGTCGTCTGGTGTGTTCGATCCGCACGGAGTGGGTCGGTGACCGGTTCGAGCTCAATCGTGACGTCATCGAGATCAGCGGTCCTCTCGAGCTTTTCGACACGGCCCACAACGGATGAGCCCGGTTGCAGCGCAATGGTGCGGAGGCTGAGGGCCTTTTCGGCAGCCACGTCAACACTCCAGAAGAAACTGGAGACAAATCCTTTCGCCCTCAGTTTGAGGTCGTGGAGACCTTCGGGTATCGCAACCTCAAAGCCCTCGTCTTCGACCATCGCCACTACCTCGCCGGAAGACCGATCATCTCGATCCGCCGCTTCTTGGGTTTGCGCGAACTTGAGCACAAGCTTCTCAGGAATCTTCTGACCTCGTGGGACCTTCAATCGGCCGCGAACGACGCCGGTCCGAGTCAGGGTCAGCAAGGCCTCGACACGAAGGTCTTCAGGTACGGTCAGCACCTGTTCCTCCGGCCAGTATCCCGGGGCGGTTGCGGCTACGAGGAGCACCGAATCAGTGCCCGCAACCTCCAATGCGCAATGCCGACCAAACGCGCACGTTGCAGTCGCGATCGGTGCACTGTCTGCACTCCGGCGAATCTCGACAGAGACCTTCGAAGCTTCGGTCGCTGGGTCCTTCGAAGTGACCAACACACGAGCGACGGTCGTCGGATCCGGTCTCTCCTGATCGTGCCCGGTCGCCGCGACAATACCGAAACCGGCGATCGACACGACCCAGACGGTCGCAAGACGCCTTGCGCAGCTGTGAATACCGATCACGGTAGAGCGCCTAGCTCACGATCACGCCATAGCGGCCGTATCCCGACAGGGAACACTCCGGGTACAACGGGTTGCCCATAATGAGAGTCTGGTTGCAGGCACAGGCTCCACTACCTTGAGCCGACCCGCAAATCTCCCCACGGTTATGCGGTATGCAGGTCTGGCAGGACCCCCTGCAATCCACGCCACCGCCCCCAACCTCTGCGCCGGCTCTCCCCGTGTCCTCGAAGACGGGAGATGCAAACAGAGCGACGCCCATCACGATCGTGACCACGATGATCCGAGTTCCGTATTTCATGTTTTTCCCCCTTTTTGTTGTATATCGACTTTTCAAGCTAATTGAGAATAGCCCCCCACCGATGATTAGGTCAACGCAACCCTGAGCCTGGTCTCCTCATCGCGGTAGGCCGCGGGAGCCACGCCGTTCGAGGCCGTTCCCGCGACTCCTTGACAGAACGCGGGATCAACGTGCGGCGGCGTGTGCCGGGCTCTCATTTTCGCCGCGAAAATGGTGCCTGGCAACGCACGGGGAGAGCGTCGAGAACATCATGTTCGGGAAAACACTCCGGGAAACGTGAGACCGAGCCCGATGCTCTCGTCGCTGTTGCCCGAGAGTGCCCCCCCAAACATTGTTTGGCCCCTGCGCATGGAATCACCGCGAGGCCCTCGTTCCAAACAATGATTTGAAGCGGCACGTCCGTTCGAGAATTCCTACGATGGCTTTGCGTCTCTGCGTTGAACTGCGATGGTGCGATGGGTCAACAATGCGATGCCCTTTGCGATGTTCTTTGCGAACTTCGCGTTCTTTGCGGTGAAACTGCGATGGGATGGCTCAGCGCGGCTGAAGCACCACAACCCGTTCGCAACCACCGGGATCTTTGATCCGACGGGCAACGCCGAGGCCTGCGGTTGCAGCAAGCTCCACCACCTGATCTGCGTGGTCTTCACCGATCTCGAGGATGGCGCAGCCGCACGGACGGAGCAGTCTCGGCAGATCCTCGACCAGTCGACGGATGAGGTCCAGACCATCCGGTCCGCCGTCGAGCGCCGACGCCGGATCGTGATGGACCTCCACCGGCAGACCCGCAAGATCGGCGGTCGGGATGTAGGGAAGATTGGCGACGATGAGATCCCATGGTGGCTCCATCGCTGCTGTGAGATCCGCCTCGTGGAAGACGACTTCAACTCGAAGCCGCTCGGCA
>JARFRM010000200.1 GCA_029287235.1 Thermoanaerobaculales bacterium | reverse complement strand
CGGATCAGGACCCACGATCAGGTGCCGTGCGAGAACGGTCGAGAAACTGACGTACGACCCGGGTGCGAGCCGCTGGCTCAAGGTGGCGAGATCGAATTCCTCGGTGACATACCAGCCTCGAGAAAACCGGCGGAGGATGCCGAGGACCAGGAGCGCGTCGATCCGCCTCGCAAAGGCGGCGGGGTGCCGTTCCGCGAGCGCTGTCTGGAGATCGCCCTTCGAGAACACACCACGCTGGTCCTGTTCGAGTGTCTGGATGATCTGTGCGTCGATAGCCGCATTCATATTGATTGATAATATACAGTTTAGTATAATTACTGTCAATATGAAAAAGACGATTCCCGCCGTGTGCAGGCACCGGCATGATTGCGCGCGCCCTGCCGTGTGGTCCGAGATCCCGACGACCCCGATGACTGCCGGATCAGGGTCGGTCCTTTTCCCGGGTTGGCGACCGTGCCGGAGTGGTGAGGTCGGGGATCCCGCAGTCTGATCAATCCAGGAGCGACATAGGCTCGGCCTGGGACCAGCTTCAGAGTCGAACGGGCGACACATTGGCCGTGTACGCGAGTCCAGAGTCGCTGACGTCGGCGGTGTCGGACTGGCGTGGATGGCGAAAGGCCCGACGAGGAGCCTGGCAGGCAAGCAGGGATGCTTGCCCCTACAACATCGCGGTCTCTTGTAGCCGCAAGCTTCCAGCTTGCGCTCGAACGCCCCTATACGCCGTGGTGGATGGGCTGGGAAGGCGGAGTGCAGTCCTCCCTGGGTTAAGTGATCGCAGCCCAAGGGCGTGAGGCGCTCGGACTAAATCGAGAACCCGTATCGTTTACACTCGGGAGTGCGCTAGGATCACCGCAGCCGCGCGCCGACTGGAGACCCATGGAAGCCACCCGAGTCCTGCTCGTCAATGCCGTAAATCCCTTTGTGGAGGCGCAGAACCGTTATCCGTCGTTGGGGCTCGGCTATCTCGTGGCCATGCTCAACCGAGAGCTCGGGGATGCGGTCGAGGTGCGGCTCATCGAGGAAGATGTGGCCGCGACGATCCGCGACTGGCGGCCCCATCTCCTGGGTCTGTCTTCGGTCTCGCAGAACTACAATCTCGCGAAGTCCTATGCCGAGCTCGGTCGCGAGGCCGGGATCCCGGTGATCGTGGGCGGTTACCACATCACCGAATTGCCCAACAATCTGACCCGGGCCATGGATGTCGGCGTTCTCGGTGAGGGTGAGTACGCGCTGGTCGAGTTGGTGGAACTCTATCGCGAGCACGGCGCACTGCCGCCGGCCAAGCTCGCCGAAGTCGAGGGGATCGTCTACTGGGACGGCGACGAGCAGGTGCAGACCTCCGCCCGCGAGGTCGTGGGCAAGAAGGAGAAGGACCTCGACGTGTTGCCCATGGCGGACAGGTCCATGATGCGAGTTCGGCCGCACTCGAACATGCTGACGTCGCGTGGTTGTCCCTACAACTGCACCTTCTGCGCCTCGACCCGGTTCTGGCCCAACATCCGCTACTTCTCGCCCGAGTACATGATGGAGGAGATCAAGCACCTCCGGGACACCTACGGGGTGCGATACATTACCTTCCACGACGATCTCTTCATCGCCAACACCAAGCGTCTCGCCGGGCTGCATGAGTTGGTCATGCGCGAGGGGTTACCGCAGCAGGGTTTTCGTTTCTCGTGCGCCTCATCGGCGACCCGCATCACCGACGACACGGCGCGGATGCTCAAGGAAATGAACTTCGTCTCGATCTCCATGGGGCTCGAGTCGGGCAACCAGGAGGTCTTGACCCGGCTCAAGGGCAAGGCCTTCAAGGTGGACATCAACGAGAACGCGGTCCACACCCTCCACCGCCACGGGATCCACCCGCACGCTTCGTTCATCCTCGGCGAGCCCCAGGAGACCGTCGAGCAGATGATGGAAACCTACGACTTCATCAAGCGGAACCCGCTCTCGTTGGTCAATCTCTATGTTCTGACGCCGTTGCCGGGAACGCCGGTCTGGCACAACGCCAAGGCCAGGGGACTCGTCTCGGACGACATGGATTGGGATCAACTCAACATCTCGTTCGAGCTCGATTGGCAGCGGGTGATCCTGGTCTCGGAGACCGTCAGCCGCGAGGAGCTCCACAAGGTCTATCAGAAGTTCCGTCGGCTCAGGCTCTGGAAGTACGCCAAGGCCATGGCCTTCCATCCCTTCCAGATGGATCTTCCCGAGTACGGCCGTGCCAAGCTCGTCGAGTGGGGCTATCGGGTCAGGAACACCTTCCGGCACGGCTCGTCGCCGATCAACGCGGGGCTGGACTAAGTGTCATAAGACCCCTGCGGCACGCGCGAACATCTGATTCAGATGCGCTTAGCCGAACTTGGTTCTTTGGTCGGTCTACCCGTGCGGTGCCAGGCACCTTTTCGTCGGACGAAAAGAGAGCCAGGCACGCGCCGCCGCACGCGATTTCCAGCCGGCGCTCGGAGACTCCGTTTGGCGAGCTGCAGGCCTGCTATGGCTCGATCTGCGTTATCTGCGTCATCTGCGGGCATTTTGCGATGTTGTGATGTCATCTGTGCCGATCTGTGTGATCTGTGGGCTGTGCGCCGCCCTTCAACCTCGCCTGTATCCGATGATGATCCATCTGTCCGATCCGAGATCGAGTCGCTCCACATTCACCAGCCCGGCATCCTCCATCCACCCCCGTAGTTCAGGTTCCGAGTACGTGTCGCCGAAGGACCGCATGTTGATGGCGAAGAGGGTGCCGAGTGGATGTTCCCGCTTGTCGTCGTCGATGGCGAAGTCGACGATGACCACTCGCCCGCCGGGGGCGAGGGCGTCGGCCGAACGGCGGATGATCTCGGCAGCCTCGGGCCCCAGCTCCTGGTGGAGGATGTTGGACAGCAGGACCAGGTCGTAGCCCGAGCCGTAGTCGGTTTCGAGGTAGTCGCCGCCGAGCCAGTCAATTCGGCCCTCGTGCGCCGTGCCGATGACGCTTGCGGGCGCCGTTTCGGCTACCCGGGGAGTGTCGAGGATCGTGGCGCCGATCTCGGGCCGCACGGTGCGGAAGGCCTTGGAGTACTGGCCCCACCCGCCGCCGACATCGAGCATGGTGTCGACACCTTCGAGGTCGAGAGTCTCGGCGACTTCGCGTGCGATCCTTGCGCTCACTGCCTGCATGGCGGCGCCGAACTTCGCGGTTGCCTCGGGTGTTCTCGGTGTGGTGTTCCAGGATTCGCCGCGGAGCCATGGCTCCAGGTTCTCACCCCAGCTCTCGTACATGCCGTGAAGGTGGTCGAGGTATGGGCCATAGTCGCCGGCATCGCCACCGAAGAACCGCCGCAGCGGCTCAGCCAACCGATAGGCATCACCGTCCGCCTCGACCAGGCCTTGAGCGGTCAGGGCGCGGATCACCTTCCCGGTGGCCATGGGCTCGAGATCGAGGTCGGTCGCGACCTCATCGGGGGTTGAAGAATGATCCGCGAGGGCGTGGAGGATTCCCGTCCGGCCGGCAACGGTGATGACACGTTGCCCGGCAAAGCCCCAAAGCAGTCGTTGAAGTTCGTCGAGCTGATCGGTCATGGTTTCTCCAATGGATCTTCGTCCTCGTGGGAGGGCATTGAACCCTCCCCTACACATGTTATTGATCAGAGAGTCGTAGGGGCGGGTTTAACACCCGCCCTCATGGGCGCTCCGGTTTATCTTGACATTCCGTCGATGCGAACACTTCGGACCAGATGACCTGTGATGGATTGATGGCGAAAAACTCGTTGTCGATCATCGGCCACTCCATTGACCCGCACCATCTGTACTCGGTCCAATCGCTCACTAAACCCGCGCGAACCGGATTCTCCAACAGATAGCGGATGGTTCGATTGATGTCCTCGTTCCGACGAATGATGTGATCGTGAAAACTGCGTTGCCACAACGGGCTCTCCACCCTGCCGCGAAGGCGCGCCGCGGACCTGCCCTTGAGTCGTATCATGAGGTCGAGAAGGGAACCATCTACATTGAAGGCGAGCAAGTGGATGTGGTTGGGCATCACACAGTAGCCGAGGATTCGCCAGCTGGGGCCGTGCAGGTTCGTGATCTCCTCAATCATCACATCAGCCGTGCAGGGGTTCGAGAGAAGTGGTCGTTTCCTGTCCGTGCATGCGGTGAGGAGCGAAGCCAAACCGGGCTGCGAGTAGACCCTCGGATCCAGTCGAATCTGTCTTCGCCGGGGTGGAGATTCAGGCACCCAGTGATGCTACCAGGTTGCTGGAACAGTTCGAAAGGGAGGGTATAAAACCCTCCCCTACGATTGATTCGGCCAAGCCGCTGATACACTCGCTGGCGACGATCATGAGCAGACGATCCATTCGCTGGCTGAACGAGCAGCTTTCCGAACTGGTGGCCGATGGCGTGCTCGACGAGGACTCGGCCGAGCGTCTGCGCGAGCGCTATCCGGCGCCATCCTCCATGTCGGGAACGCGCCTGGCCATCGTCATCTGTGCGTGCTTCGGAGCCCTGCTGATCGGATCCGGTGTCATTCTCCTGATCGCCCACAACTGGGAGCACCTGGGGCGGCCCATGCGGACCGCCATCTCCATCCTGCCGCTCCTCATCTCCCAGGTGCTCGCGGGATGGGTGCTCGTCCGACGAGGCGAGTCCACCGCCTGGCGCGAGGGATCGGCAACCTTCCTGGTCCTCTCGCTGGCCGCCGCCATGGCGCTCGTGGATCAGACCTACCACACCGGGGACGATCTCGAGTCCTTTCTCTGGCGTTGGTCGCTGCTCATGGCGCCGTTGCCGTGGTTGCTCAACTCATCGGTGGCGGCCGTGATTTTCCTGGCGTCGCTGACCTGGTGGGCCGGCGCCGCCAAGGCCGACCGGCTCGAGGTCATCTGGCTCTGGCCGCTGGCGCTGGCGGTGGTGCCGCACCTCATCTCGGTTCTGCGATCCGACCGCCGTGGTCTCCGCGCGGCCAATCTCCAGTGGGCATGC
>JARFRM010000161.1 GCA_029287235.1 Thermoanaerobaculales bacterium | reverse complement strand
CACCCGGAGATGAGAAATCACAGCTGGGTGCTGTGCATCGTCGGCCGCAGTAGGAAATTGGTGAGAAGGTCGGGCTAGAATGCGGGATAACCTGGAGGGAGAGACATGCGGGTTTCGGCGGGTATCTCCACAGCCGGCTTTCTGCTGGCGATCATCGGAGGCGCGGCCGAATGGCCGGCCGGCGCCGATGAACACGTGGTCGTCTCCGAAACCATCAGCTTCGTCGAGTCTTCCGACGGTCTTTCTCCGCCGACCATGGAAGGCGGCCGAACCGAGATCGAGATGGGCGATGTCAACGGCGACGGAAACCCGGACCTGGTCAGCGTCGGTGACCACGGTTCACCGGATGTCGGCACAGACCAGCACGGGATCATGGTGTGGTTTGGTGATGGGGCGGGCTCGTGGTCGGTGGCGATGGCCGGTGACTTCGGCTATGGCGGTGTCGCCCTGGGTGATGTCGACGGCGACCGGATGATGGATGTGGGATACGGCATCCACCACAACTACTCCCCCACCGATTTCGGTGATCAGTTGCTCGAGGTGGTTCTCGGCGACGGCAGCGGTGTGAATTGGACCCCGTGGGACGACGGCCTAGCCGCCAACGGTGAGAGCTGGGGACTCGCCTCAACGGACTTCGCCGATGTTGACGGGGACGGCGATCTGGACGTCGGTTCCATCGCTTTCGGCTGCTGCGCGGGCGTTCACGTCTACCTCAACCAGGGTGACGGCACCTGGGAGCAGTCCTTCGGCTTCCTCGGCGGCAACAGCCGCCCGCACTTCGAATTCGGCGACGTCAACGGTGATGGTCACGTCGATTTTGCCGTCGGTCACGTTGCCGGGACCGTGTATCTCGGCGACGGTTCGGGGAGCTTCGTCGGTGCGGACGGCAATCTCCCATCGGGAGGATCGAGCGGCCGTGCCGGAATCACTCTGGGTGATGTGAATCGTGACGGCGCCGACGACCTCGCGTTCTGCAATCCTGGAGGCGGCATCGAGGTGTGGGGTTGGGCCGGTCCCGGGACCTGGCGAGACTTGTCCGGAAACCTCCCCTCCACCGGCGCCTGTGAGGCCGTGCAGCTCTATGACATGGACGTGGACGGACATGTAGACGTGCTCACTTTTGGTTCGGGCGAGGGTGTAATTCGGGCGGGTAACGCCAACGGTGAATGGGTTCAGATTGCCACCTTCAGCACCCCCCCGGCGGGCACCATGCAGGCGTTCCGGGCCGGAGGTGACGCCGACCACAACGGGTTTCCGGACATCGTGGTCGTCGCCAGAGAGGGAACCTGGCCCAGCCACCGGAACCGGATTCGATTTTTCAGGGAGTCTTCGGTCGCTTCGTCGTTGAGCATCGCGCCGGTGTATCCCCGAGGCGGAGAGACGCTCCGCCGCGGCAGCGTGGTCTTCCTCGACTGGCTCGGCGCCGTACCTGCGGGCGGTGCGGCAACGGTTTCGCTCGAGCTCTCCATCGAGGGTCCCGACGGCCCCTGGACCACCATCGTTGAAAACGTTCCCAACAGCGGGCGATTCCAATGGCGCCTGCCCCCCGCAACACCGCCGACGGCGCAGGGACACATCCGTTACACCCTGTCGGAGAACGGGGACGTCGTCACAGCTGTCACTCCGGCTCCGTTTGCCATCGCCGCGAAGCCGGCACCACATCAGGTCAGGGCCCGCCACGCCGACCCGAGCCATCGCCGGGTTCCGTCGCCTCCCTGATACGAGACCGGCATTCCCTTCCGTTGGATCTCGTTTGTTCCCACCGCCGCCATCGCATTTCGTTTGTTGATCTTCGCCACGCCGGCGCCGCCGACCACCCGGCCGACCACAACTTTCCCCCTCCGCCGGAACATGACCGCTGACTCAAGCCGCCTCTAACCGCTACCGGAAGAACCTCGCCGACCGGTGACACGTAGGTCGTGTGGAGAGGGAGAGCTTTCCATGATCTTTCGCGTCCTGTGCCTACTCGTCTCGAGTCTACCGGTCTTCTGCCCACCCATTTGCTCCGATGAGATCCACGACGCCGCGCGAGATGGTGATCTCCAGACGGTGAAGCGGTTGCTGGCGGCCGACCCGGAGCTCGTCAACGCCCGCGACACCCGGCAGATGACAGCGCTCCACCACGCCTCGCGAGGGATTCACCCTGTGGTCGTCATCATTCTGGTGGCGCACGGTGCCGATGTCACCCTGGAAGACGTCAACGGGGTGACGGCGCTGCACAGCCTCGCCTACCGGGGCGCCGCCGAACTCGTCGCGCTGATGATTGCCCGGGGAGCCGAAGTCGACGCGAGATTCGTCGGCGAACGGGCCGCGATCCATCTCGCGGTGGCCACCGGCGACGCCACGGTGGTGGAAGTGCTGCTGGCCAATGGTGGCGAGGTGAATCTCGTCGACGCCATGGGGAACAGCCCACTTCTGATCGCCTCGGCGGATGGGTCGGCCGACATGGCAACGCTTTTGATCGAGGGCGGTGCCGCCATCGACCAAGCCAACTCCCGGGGCGACACCCCGTTGACGGTGGCGCACCGCGAAGGTCACACCGAGATCGTCGAGTTGCTCATGGCCAACGGCGCCGATGCGAGCCTTGTCGAAGAGCTCCCCACGGTCGATGGACCCTATCTCGGCCAAGAGCCCCCCGGAGACACCCCACTGATCTTCGCGCCGAGGGTCGTCTCCACCGAGCGCGACCAGCTCAACGCGGTGTTCTCACCAAACGGTCGCGAGTTCTATTTCACCCAGGTGACCCCCGGGGATTCGGTGATCATGGCGATGGGGCTTGGCGACGACGGTTGGTCCCGACCGCGGCAGGCGTCTTTCTCGGGTGGTTTCCGCGACGTCGACCACTTCATGACCCGTGACGGCCGCAAGATGTTCTTCTGCTCTCTCCGTCCCGTGCCACCGGAGACCGAGTCCCGGCAAAACGCCGACATCTGGGTCACCGAACGAACGGAAAGCGGTTGGGGAGAACCCGTGCATCTCGGCAACGTCGTCAACTCCGACGAGGATGATTACTACCCCACCCTGGCGGACGACGGAACCCTCGTCTTCTCATCCCGCCGCCAGGGAGGCCATGGGACCAGCGACATCTACGTCTCACCTTCGGTCAACGGCGTCTTCCTCGATCCCGTCAACCTCGGCCCGGCGGTCAACACCGAGCACACCGAGTTCGATCCGTTCATCGCACCGGACAAGAGCTTCATCATCTTCGCCTCGGACCGCCCGGGCAGCCTGGGCATGGCCGACCTCTACATCAGCTTCGCCGGCAACGACGGGTCGTGGAGCAAAGCCGTCAACATGGGCCCCGTGATCAACTCCAACGGCCGGGACTTCACCCCCATGCTTTCCCCCGACGGGACCTATCTCTTCTTCACCAGCTCCAGGGCCGGCGCGGGTGATCTCTGGTGGGTTGACGCCTCGATCATCGAGCGCTTGAGACCCGAGTAGCCGAGGCCGAATCGAGGAGGGGGTCCGCCCGCCTCCATTCGTGCGCCTTGACCGGCGAGTCGGGCCTGGTCATCGATCGTTGCCAGCTTCTTTTCATTTATTGGATGAATCCTCCCACGCAGGCCCACCTCGCATCTCATGGAGAGCGCTCGAGGATCAACTCGTCCTCGATCGAAACACCAACTCTCCCCCACCCCAGCTTCACCGGCGCTCCAACAGGCGTAGTGCGGTGTGAGCCGCGCCCTTCAACGCCAGATCGCCGTCGCGTACGAGCGAGACCGGGATTTGCTCCAGCACGCTGCGCATCCGACCTTTGTCGAAAAACGCGTCCAGGATCGCTTCGGCTCCAGCCTCGTCGACGATTCGCGGCGCGACACCTCCGCAGAGGTAGACCCCACCCGTAGCCATCAGGGTGAGGGCGATATTTCCAGCGGCCATCCCCACGTAGCGGCTGAAGGTTGTGACAGTCCGGCGGCACTCCGCATCGGTTGCGAATCGACCGACAATCTCGGGTGCGGCGAGCTCCGGAACGCTCTGTCTTGTCAGGTAAGAATAGATGAGGGGCAGAGCTGGGCCCGACGCCAACCGCTCCCAACTGACATGACCGAACTCCCGACGGAGAGTGCGCAGCAGATCCAAATCGAAATCCGTCCCGGGCGAAAAGCTCGCGTGACCGGCCTCGGTCGCGAAGGCACGACCGCTCGCCGTCAACCCGGCAACACCGAGGCCGGTCCCCACGGAAATGACGGCCCGATTTCCGGTGGGATCGGGTCGACCTTCGTGCAGGCGCTCGACATGCTCTGCTGCCAGACCGATCACTCCTGCGGCGGAGGCCTCGACATCGTTGATGAGCACGATCGTCTCCGCCCGCGATGCCCGCCGAATCCGCTCGGGATCGACTGTCCAGGGAAGGTTGGTCAACCGGACCACGCGTTCGGAGGAAACCGGTCCGGGCAGCCCGAGACAAACGATGTCACACGATGCATCATTCCAGTCGAGGAATCTCGAGACGATCTCCTCCGCGCACCCGAAGTCGGCGCTTGAATAGGTCCGGTTCGCACGCAGACTCAAGCCACCCTGATCGACATCGTAGATGGCAAGCCTCGAGTTGGTGGCGCCGATGTCTCCAGCAAGGACGTTCATGGTATCTCGCTGCGAGCATCGTTCAATTGGGTCATCACGTCCATCCCTCAGCCCACGGTCTCTGACATTCGACGGCGTGAAAGCCTGTCGGCATCCGACCACCGAGCTTCATCTTCCCGCAGGTCGAACCTGCTTTCCAGCCGGTGTGCGGGCACGGCGGACCACCACCACGAGCAAATTCTGACGAAGTCTCGACAGTGCTGTCAAATATCGTGAGTGATAGACAATTCGTATTGAATGCCGGGGACGGATTCTGAAGCCCGGTTTCCGGGTGGACCGAGCTCGCTCTCCCGCCGCGTGCGCCTGAGCCTCCTCCTGCGCCAGGCTGATGACCTTCTGGCGGAAGAGGAGCTCTGCCGAACATCGTCCACGAAGCCGCGAGGGAGGCCGCACCCCGTCCGCATCGGCGGCGATGATCGGCGTGCAGCCGTCCGGCATCAGAAACCGCCGGGTCCGACCGATCGTTCGAGAAGAATCTCCTGACCGATGTCGGGAAGAACCGCGGGGCGGAGCTCACCCGAATCCAACACCAGGAAGTAGAGGGACGGATCGGAGAGATCGCGGTCGAAGTGGAAGGCAATCCGGGTCGGGCCCCGGTCATTCGCCGCCAGGATCTCCGCCCTGAGCAGGCCCCGATCGATCACATCGCCGGGTTCGAGCCGGTTCTCGGGATCCCTGTAGAGCTCTTCGAAGATGCTCCGGAGCATCACGCCCCCGTCCTCGACTTCCAGCTCCAGCGTCCGCGGTGCGGTGCGCTTCAGGGAGTGATCGTAGGGCGCGATCGAAAGCGGTCGCCAGCTCTTGGGGGTCGGCCCGTCGAGGTACCCGATGATCACCGGGAGGTACACGCTCACGATGTGATCGGGGGCGAAGACGAGGATGGTCTCCTTCGACCCGGCGTCGGCAACCACCTGCGAAGAGGCGGTTGCCTGCGCCCGGCGACTGGAATCGGTCACGATCTTCTGAATGAGCACCGCCAGAATCGGCGCCAGCACGAGATGAACGAGGGCGAGCAATCCTCCCGTGGCCACAAACAGCCAATTCCGCCGGACGCGCAGGCTTTCATATGCCTCGAGAAGCACCACCGCCAGAGCGGCGGCAATCCCGATTCCAGGCACGAGCAACATCCTGTCTGAAGGGAACACCGCGGCGATCGGCAAAAAGGACAGCGCGCTGCCGGCCACGAGCCACCGCAGCCCGTTGTCGACGGCGTCGTCTCGTTCGTCTTTACGAACCCGAAGCGCAAGGAGGAGGAACAAGGTCGCCGCACAACCGACGGCAATCAGGGTTGGGCGGAGCGCCGGGGCGGCGAACCAGAAATCCGCACTGAAACCCGCGATCCCGCTCGCCAGCAGCGTGGGAACACCGGTAAGGAACGCCTGCAGAAACTCCCAGGGTTCCTCCAGCGGGTGGCGGTAGATCCCCGATCCCGAGGTGCCGTAGCCGAGAATCCGATACACCACGGTGTAGGCAGCCGCCATCCCCACGATGGGAATCAGGCGCAGGAGGCGTCGGCGGATGTCGGTCGAAGGATCGCCCAGCAGGGTGAAGGCCACGAAATACGCGAGCACGGAGAGCCCCAACTCGCTCCCCATCATCCCGACACCGATACCGACCAGGGCAATGTACAGCCCCGGACGCCATTGGTCCCGGCACCACCGAATCCAGGCCCAGAGCCCGAACAACATCGGCGCAAGCGCCACCAGGGCGTTTCGGTTGGACACCCAGAGGACGGGCATCACGTGCACTTCATCGAGGACGAAAAGAAGAAACGCAAGCACCCCGACGGCGCCCGGAAGGGAACGCCTGAACACGAGTCCGCAGCCGAGCAGGGTCGCCGCCCACCAGAGGAGGGAATGGACGTGGTAGCCGAAAGCTTGCCGCCCAAAGAAGCTGTAGTCGGTCTTCCACAACAGATCGGCGAGCGGCCTGAAGTGCTCACCCCTCACCTTTTCGTCAATCCACCACGGGTACCCTCCGTCCCTCGCGATGGCCGCGGTCGCCTCCTCGTCATTGACGAAAAACGAGAACAGGGTGCGCGCCGTGTCGAACCCGGGAAATCGGCCCTCGATCGACCCAAGGTAGTAGAAGTCGTCGAGCAGGAAACCGGTCCAGAGCGAGGGGATGAAGAGCAGGACACCGACAGCGACAATGACTGCGTGAGGGATCGGCACCCTCCGTTGCGTTCCATTGGGTACTGAGGTGTGCACAGCGCTCATCCCGCCCGCTCCGAACACCGGTAGTGACTCGCCGCGTTGATGATACTCGTCCCCGCCCGTTGAACTGAGGACCTCCCCTCTTGGTACCACGGAGCATGTGAGAGATCAATAATGTGCACGATCTACCGCCACATGGGAATGGTCGTGGCGTCGGCGGTGCGGTTGTCGATCACCGAGGCGTAGACCACGACTCCGGAACCGCCGATCACGGTCACCGTCGCGTAGCCGGCGTCAATGTCCTCACGACCCGCGACCTCCCGATAGACCTCGTTCTCCTGCCGCATCCGGCCGGAATCGACCGCCACCGTCAGCGCGCCGACCTCGGATCCCCCGGCGTCGTAAAGGACGACCTCCACAGTCGCGGGTGTCGACCCGGTGTTGGCGAAACCGAGGTTGCTGCGGAACTCGGTGTTCTGCGCCAGCTGCGGCAGGGTCGCGGATTCGCCGCGGTCCAACCCCTCGTCCGCAGTCACTCCTGCCAGGTACTGGCCGAAGGTACCCTGTGCCGATCGGTTGAAGGTCCGCGAGGTGACCTGCAGCGGTCGGTCCGAACGGATTTCGAGGGTTCCCTTGTCGTCGACCACGCCGAGCTCGTCGGCGATGTCGGGGAACAACCCCTGGCCGTAGCCGACGACGGCGGCGGACATGGTAAAGGTGTCGTTTGAGGTCCGGAGCACGAGCTCGACCTCGGCCGGTGACGGCGACCGGTTGAGCGTCCCCACCGTGGTCTGCCACTCGGACCCGTCGGCGCCGCTGATGCAGGCCGCGACCGGCACCCAGTAGACGTAATCGGCGCCACCGGGCGGCACCGCGCCGGCCTCGTACGCGCCGACATCACAGACCGCATCGCCATCACCGTCACCGTCCCGAGGGCGCATCTCGCCGCGCTGGTCGGAGCTCGGGCAGGCGACCCGGATTCCACCGTCGATGGCCGCGCTCCCCGCCAGCAGCGCGTGGGTCAGCGTCGGACCGCCGTTGTCGGCGAGGTCGCCGAGGGCGAGCGCGGAGGAGGACACGTTCGACTGGTCGCTGATACGGTCGAAGCCGCAGCTGTCGCCGGGGCTCTCGAGGTTGCCGCCTCCGGACAACAGGCTCGAGTCCGGCGCGCACCCACCGTCCACGAGGGTGTTGGTGACGACTACGGTCCCTCCACGCTGCCGGAGCGCTGCGCCCTCGGTGGCGCCACCGGCGATTGAGTTGCCGCTCATGGTGGAGCTGGTCACGGTCAGCGTGGAGACGCTGGCCCAGATCCCGCCTCCTTCGGATCCGGCCGCGGTGACCGCGTTTCCGCTGATCGTGGTGTTGAGGGCGAGGACCGTGCTGCCGCCGACCCACAGGCCTCCCCCACCGTTGCCGCCCGCGGCGGTGTTGCCGCTCACCGTGCAACCGATGATGGAGAGGGTGCTGAAACCGATCCAGAGGCCGCCGCCGTCGGATGAGGTACCGCCGGTCTGGTTGCGGCTGACCGTCACCCTGACGAGGGACACGGTCCCGTAACCGCTGAACAGACCCGCGCCGTCGGCTCCACCGCCATCCGTAGCGTTGTCGCTGATGACCGAGTCGGCGATGCTCAGGGTGCCGTGGCCGTTCCAGACACCGCCACCGTCGCCGCCGTCGCCATCGGTGGAGTTGGCACTGACGGTCACGTGCTTCAGCGACAGCGCGCCGGTGTTGGCGATCCCGCCGCCGGCCGCCTCGTAACCCCGGGCGAGGTTCGACTCGACGGAGCTGTGCTCGAGGGACAGCGCGCCGTCGACGAGGACCCCACCGCCCCGTTCGAGACTCTGCACCTCACCGCCCGTGATGGTCACGTCGGTGATCCGGGTCGCCTCGTCGCCGGGCCACCAGGCCATCCGGTGGATATGCAGCACGCGGTCGAGACCACCGCCATCGATGATCGTGGTCGCTTCGCCCGAGCCCCGGAGGTCGATCCTCTCGAGGATGTCGAGGTCGCCCGTGGCCCCGTGGTTCTCTCCCCGTCCGGGAATCGACAATCGGTAGGTGCCGGGCGGCAGATTGACGACATCCCGGTCGCGGTTGCCGTTGGCGGCGACGATCGCCTCCCGCAGAGTGCAGTGGTCGTTACAGACGCCGTCGTTGCCGTCGTCGGTGGTCGTCACGTCGTAAGTCGCTGCAAGGGCCGGCGACACCGCGACGACGACCAACATTGCCAGGACTGCAGTTTTCGTGATCAGGATTCGGGTTGGGTACATGTCGTCCTCCTCTTCGATCGTTGTTGTCCGCCACCAATGTGGTACCCGATGGAACCGGACGCATGACGAAGCGAGGAGGTTTTTGTGAGGTTTCTCTCATGCGGCGAACGTCGGCCCCGGCATGGTTGATCGGCGGGGCTCGTTCGGTGCCGTACGGTGTCGGGGTGTGTGATTCATCGGGGGCGACACTCACACCGGTTTGAGCTTGTCGCCGTGCCGGCGCATCCAGTCGTCGAAATCGGCGGCCGTCTCTTCGGTGAATCGGTCTTCGAGGCGGCGGATTCGGTCGCCTTCCATCAGGGCGGTTTCTTCGCCCTCGAGGACGAACGGGGGTGCGCCCTCGACTCTGTAGGTCACCCTCCACCGGATCCACACCGAGTCGTCGGTGACTTTCGGCCCCTCGACCATCTCAGGGTTCTCGCGGACGTCGAAACGCCGGTCGAAGCTGTCGAGCGATGCTTTGAGATAGTCGAGGACAGCCTGCCGTCCTTCGCGGCGACCGGCGAAGGGGCCGGAACCGATGGTCTCGTAGACCGCGTCCTCGGTGAAGAAGGGCTCCAGGACCGACCAATCGTCGAGGCGGACCACTTCTTCGAAGGCCATTGCGTAGGTGCCGAACACTTCGATGGGTTTCACTGTCTTCCTCCTCGTTGATCGAGTTCGGTCG
>JARFRM010000086.1 GCA_029287235.1 Thermoanaerobaculales bacterium | reverse complement strand
CGCCGTTATCCTGCGTTCTGTGGAGGTCGTGCCAACTGCCGCTGCTCCTGTCGCGGTCGCTGCTCCTGCCGCTGCACCTGCCGCTGCGCCTGCCGTTGCTCCGGAGACAGGTTCTATCAGCTCCGGCCTTCTGAGTCGCCCTGGCGATCCAGCGTCGCACGGGCAGCGTGGTCATTCAGGCTGGGATAGGAATGGCGGTGACCACGCTGCCCGTGCGCCGGCGGCCTCATTCGTAGCCGGGAGAGATGATCCGGGAGGGTGTTGCCCGAGGGAGCCCGGTACGGCATTTTGTGATACGTGAGGCGAGCCGGAGCGGGACGCCGACAAAATGCCGAACCGGCACCCCGCCGCACGCCGTTATCTCGCGTTCTGTGGAGGTCGTGCCAACTGCCGCTGCACCTGTCGCGGTCGCTGATCCGGTCGCTGCACCTGCCGCTGCACCTGCCGCCGCACGCCCCTACTAACGGAAGTTGAATCGCACCCCAACCCCGACTTCGTCGCGATCGACCTCGACCTCTTCCGGGCGTTCCATCCCGGGGAGATACACGTAGTCGATCTCGCCGGTCCGATAGACCGCGGTCAGGCTGAATCGCCGGGTCAGGAACAGCTCGGCACCGAGCTCGAACGAGAGCCCGTCGAGGTAGTTGCGATAGCCCTCGCTGAAGACGCCGTAATCGGCATAGTGGAGAAAGGCCGTGACATCAAAGTGCTTGGCGATGCCGGCCTTGAATCCTCCGCCGAATCCCATGCCCGGATCGCTGAAATTGTCTCCCCCGAGTTCGGTGAGGATGTCGGTGCTCTGGTACTCGAGGCTCAGACCGACGAGGAAGTCCAGGGGAGAACTCTCGCCCTCACGGATCGGGATGCGGTACATGGCGCCGATGGTTCCGAGATCGAGATTGAGATGTTCCCCGAAATTGGGGAGGTCGTAGCTCGCCGAGTTGTACCGGCCCCAGAGTACGAAGCGCCGGGAGATCTGCCAGGAGCCTCCGATGGCAAAGGCGTTGTCCGAATCCGAGGAGTTGCCGTAGATCTCGATGGCGCTGTCAATGGCGTACTCGGCATCGATGTAGGTATAGCTCAACGGCTGCCGGTCGTCAGCCGAGACGGCGGTGGAAGCGATCACCATAAAAACGATGGCAGTGATGTGGATTTTCATAATTGCATTATGCCAAAACGCCCGAATTCGCGCCCTGGACGCGACCGGATCATGGTCGAGTCAGCACGTGAGGTGGAGTGCGGCGGCGACGTTTTCACCTCCGGCCGAGAGACGGTTGAACTCCTCGATCACCGCACCGGTGCGATCAATGATGACCCTGGTTCCGGCCGTCTCGAACGCCTCGATGGTCGCCTCCTCGACTTTGACCATCCCAATCGCTCCGGTTCCGAGGCAAACGACCTCGGGCGCGGCCTCGATGATGTTGGCGAGGTCGACCGGCGCGAAGACATGGCCGCCGGCGGTTCTCCACCACGGACAGTGGACCACGCCGCCCACGATGATGAGGTCCTTCGAGTAGCTCACGCCGTCGATGCGGACACCCCCGAACCGGAAACGATCGATACGCATCGGCACCATCTTAGACCGGCCCGGCACAGATCGGCCAGGGAGGAGACGACACGAGCTCCCGAAGAGTGTGTCTTCAGGGGCTCGCGGCGGTGCGGATCAGGGCGTGGCCGCCGACCAGTTTCCCGTGTCGCCGGACTCGAAGTCATCGGCGAAGAGGCCGTCGCCTCCGGCACTGTAGTCGGGCGGAATATCGGTGCCCGAGACAATACCGAGGGGCTGGTAGCTTTCGTAGCCGGGGAAGATGTAGCCCAGGTGGTGGTTGCCCATGCGGCGAATCAGGATCTCCGACAGCACTCGACGGAAGTCGGTCGTGACCGCGAGGTCGGCGTCGTCGAAGAGCTGACCCGGGCCGAGGCCGGGCCAGGAGCCGTGAACGCCGCCGATGGCGTTTCCGGAGACGACGATCATCGGGTTGCCGTGACCGTGGTCGGTTCCGCGGTCCGCGTTCTCGAGGAGCCGTCGACCGAACTCGCTCTGAACCACCATGGTGAGACGGTCCGTGTAGTTTTCGTCCCCCGAGCCGTCGAGATCGGTATAGAGCGCCGCCAACCCCTGGGACACGGTCGCCATGAGGCCGGCGAAGTACCCGACGCCGTCATCACCCTGGCTGACATGGGTATCCCAACCGCCGATGTCCATTGTGGCGACCCGGAGCCCGAGGTCCAGCTTGGTCATCTGGGCGATGACCTGGAGGCCGTCGCCGAAGGAGCCGGAGGGGTAGACCGCACCGTTGGAAGGGGTGTAGTTGCCGCTGGCGTTGAGCTCGACGATGTCCATGGCGTCGAGCGCCTGGAGACCCGAGGCGTGGAGCCACGTGTCGTCGCCGGCGTACATGTGGCGCAGCGCCACGCGTTGGGCGTCCCGCCATTCCCACGGCCCGATCTGGAGGTTGAATGAGCCGGGACTGCTCATGTTGATGGTGTTGCGATCACCGAGCAGCGAGGTCGCCTGGAGATTTCCCACCGACACCGAGGGCATGATGATCTCGGGCGGGAGGTTTTCGGCGCTGATGAAGTGGCGGGCGAGCCACCCGCTGCCGGTTGTCTTGACCCCCGGCGTGCCTCGCTCGATGAACTCCATGGAGTCGAAGTGGCTGCGGCTCGCCTCGTCGAGTCCGGTGGCGTTGACAACCGCGACCTTGCCGCTCTGATACAGCTCGTGCAGTGGTTGAGCCGCGCGGTGAAGACCGAACTGCCCGTTGAGGGGAAGGGCGGAGTCGGCGCCGCCGAGCGGCACCGCGATGTTCGGGCGGGCATCGACGTAGGTGCTTCGGTCGGCGCCCGAGATGGGGACCACCATGTTGAGCCCGTCCATCCCACCGCGGAGAAAGACCACCACCAGAACTTCATGATTGATGTCAACATCCGGATCGGCGAATGCCAGCGATGGGAAGCGGGCGCCGGCCATGCCGGCGATGGTTGCCGAGCAGCCGGCGACGAAACCACGGCGTGTGGGTCGAGTCATCACTACCTCCAGAGGAACGAGGGGGACATCAAGATCAGGCCGACCATGGATCGGAGCCGGTCCCGGGTGTCTTCATCCGAGTCAAGGGGGAGATCGAAGTCGGGGTTGTGGCCCTGAGCCATGAACTCCACGATTTCCAGGCGTTCAGCCGGGGGCATGGGTCTGCCGAGAATCCGGTTGATCCAGAAATCGGCCAGCTCGTTGGAGGTCCGTGCGGCAGTGGGCGTTTGGCCCAGCACGTTGAGCCGATGGACGTCGTTGTGATTGCGGACGTCGATGAGCCAGTTCAGAATCCGCCAGGTCATGACGCGTGGGGTCGCACTCTTCCAGTCGTCCTTGTGGTCGGGAAAGCCGTCGGGTGCCCGCCAAGCGAAGAGCGGTTGTCCGGCCTGGTCGTAGCGCCACAGCAGGGTCCCGGTGTCGTCTTCGGCGAGGGAGAAACTGAACCGCCCGTCGGCGGCGCGGAGAGCGCTCGCGACGACTTCCAGGGGGCGTTTGACTTTGTCGCCCCAGGTTGTGAGAAACGAGGGGTGGAGGACGATGGTGCGAACCACCTGAGCCAGCTGGTCCGGAGCGGCGGCCTCCGCCTCGAAGACCGCGGCAGCCGCATCGATGACTGCCGGGTCGGGATCATCGCCGATGAGCCGGTGGGCGAGCTTGGTCGAAATGTGACGCGCGGTTCCGGGGTGGAATGCCACCTCGTCGAGAACGACATTCCCATCGGAGAGAGCCGGCTGATTGGCGTAGATGCTGACGCCGAGGACGGTCTTCTGGAAGTGATCGTGCCAGTCGCCGCGGTATTCGAAGAGCCCGGTGTCGAAGTCGAAGGTCCAGCCGGTGAAACACCTGGTGGCCTCGAAGACATCGTCGTCAACATAGGCGATGGGCTTGCCGTCGGGCCCCGTCGGAACTTGATTCTGCCGGAGAACTCCCATGTAGTGATCGGCGCCCAGGGTGTGGAGTTCGAAGAGTTCGCGCGCCCAGTTTTCGTTGGGCCCGGCGTTCGACGAAGTGTAGTTGTCCAGGTAGTAGAGCATGGCGGGGTGTTGCGCCACCTGTCCGAGCATGGTGCGGAAGTTGCCGAGGGCGTTGCCCCGGATGACCACCCGATCCCAGTGCGACCACACCGGCGCGGCCCATGAATCCGGACCATAGACGTTGAAGTGGTTGTGCCAGAAATCTGCGAGGACCTCGAGCAACTGCCTTTTGCTCCACACCGCGCGGAGCAGGGTGGCGCGTTCGATCTCGTAGTAGGGCTGGATTCGGACATTCCACTGCGGACTCGACGCGACGTGGTCCGCCCACAGTTGAGCGAGGGACTTGTTGAGGGTCTCGTAGCCGGCATTGGCGAGCCTGGTGTCACAGGTGGCGTCGTCGATGCCGGCCGGATCGATCTGCTGATCGACCCAGGCCTGGAGCCGTTGAGCGTCGGTGGATCCGAGGGCGTTGAATTCGGCGATCTGACCCGGTCGGGGCCCGAAACCGAGTCGGTTGAGTGCGATGATCGCTGCCGACGGCGGTGCGGGCAGCGCTTTGGCCGATTCGCCCCGGCTCGGTCGTCCTCCGTGGCGCATGTGAGAAGCGCGTTCTCCCCCCGGCTGGTTCATTCGGTCCGTGGTGGTCTCTTCGATGGCCCTTGCGGCACGGTTCCGGGCCTGGTCGAAAAGCTCGCGCCGGTTGTGTGTTCTGTTCGATTCGAGAGTTTTCATCGTCCCTCCGATCGGTCATTCCCGAGCTTTCCGGTCGGTGATCTGAAAATGCGAGTCCCGACAGGGATCTTAGACGACGGAAATCGGATCAGCAGTGTCCGTCATCACAGATTCCTGATCTCAAGTGGCGATTGAGAGAGATGCCGACCTTTCACGTCATGGTCGACCGTGATTGGGATCGAACCTGTAGGATGGGAGAGGAGAGGTCTTCGAGCGGGGGAGCGTCGATTGATGAGTGCATCCCAGCGTGACATCGCGACTGTGATCTTGGCCCGGAACGAAGCGCCGACCGTCGGCGAGGCGGTGTCCGGTGCCGCCGGCCACTGCGCGAGGGTGGTGGTCATGGACGGACACTCCACGGACGAAACGGTGGAGATCTCCCGCCGCGCCGGCGCCGAGGTCCACCGGGATCCGGGGTTGGGGAAGGGGGCTGCGATTCGGGCGAGTCTCGGATTGGTGGAGGAGCCCGTCGTGGTGTTCATGGATGCCGACGGTTCACACGACCCCGATGACATTCCTCGACTGACCGAACCGGTACTCGCCGATTCCACAGATCTCTGTGTCGGGAGCCGTTTCACCGGTGGTTCGGAGGAGCTGTCAATGACCTTTGGTCAGCTGATCCGAACCATCGGCAACATCGCCATGAACGTCGCGATCAACGAACGTTGGAAGGTTCAGTTGACCGACACCCTCAACGGATACCGGGCTGCTCGCCGTATCGCCTTGATCTCCGTCGGGCTCAAGGCCAACATCCACACCATCGAGCAGGAAATGGTGATGAAGATGTTGTTGGCCGGATACCGCGTCACGAATGTGCCGACCCACGAGTACCCCCGCCGATTCGGCGACAGCCACATCAAGATCTGGCGCCAGTGGCCCCGGTTCGTCGGAAACGTCGCCTCCCACCTCGTGCGCAGGTCGCGGCCGGTTCCCAAGAGCTGAATCGGAGCCTCGTCGTCGCGAACAAAGCGCATACTGTTGTATCCTCCTTGTCGTTCCCGGGATCGGCGATGGGGCTGATCGCGATGGGGGGTCGATGAATCCGACGAGAGCTGCCTGGTTCTTCGCCGCGGGCCTTGCCTGGTTGACTTTACGGGGCATCCTTGTCGACGCGCTGCCGCTGATGCGGGCCGATCAGATCGCGCTGCATGGTGGGCTTCTCCTGATGATTCCGCTCATCTCGGTCGCCGCGAGTTTGACGGTGCCTTTGTTCTTCCTCTCATTTCTCCGCAGCCACCGGTTTTGGGACCAGCGGACTTTGCGGGGTGCCACCATTCTCGCTCTCACCGCTTCGCTGTTCTCAGCAGCCCTGGTTCTCCTGTCTTTCGTCGTCATCTTCCGCGGCACCGACGCCGCCGAGATACCGATGGTGCGTTCTTCGTCATGGCTGTTCCAGGCGATCCTGCTCATCTTTGTCGGGTCGATCTTTTTTTTCCTGGTTGTTTTTTCCCGTCAGAGCGGCTGCGGCGCGAGACTCCGAAAATCGGCGGGGGTTGCGGCTGTTGGGACGTTGGTTCCCACCATCTTGATTGCAGTCTGGGTTTTCCAGTCGCGGGTCGAAGGTGTGCTCCTCTGGTACCCGTCTTTCAGCCAGAGCCTGGTCGCCAAGGTCCTGGGTCTCGCGGCCGCCGGAACTCTCCTGTGGTTCCTCGAAACCTTTGCCCTCAGCTACGACGACGGGGCGTCCGTCGATCGAGTTTGAAATCCTCGGCCGGCCGATCGCCCGGATGTCGTCGAGGCCGCGGGTGGTTGGCGTAGCGACGGTTTCGGCGGTACAATACACTCGGTATCGATCCGATCGAGCTTTGACTCTCGTGTAGGAGACAAAGGACCGGGGGGCGAGAAGACGCTGGTGATGTTTGAGCCTCGATGAACTGATGCTCTGGCCGAGCGGCGCCAAGCTCTTGCTGGTGATTGTGCCGGTGCTGCTTATCATCATCGTTGCGATCCTGTCTCGACTGCTCGGGTCCAAAGCCGCTCCCCCGCCGAGCGTCCAGTCGTCGGACGGCGCGGTCCACCGTTCGACCCGGCGCCTTGAGCGTGATCTCGAGGGGCAGGTCGAGTTCTTTCAGATATTTTCCGTGCTGCTGGGAGAGCTGCACGCTCAGCGTCAGATCCGCCAGATTCCCCCAACCCTGGTCAACGCAATGGTTCGGATGTTTCGGCCCGAAGTGGCCGTGGTCCTGGTCCGACGGCGGAGCACCATCACCGAGCCCGATCGAGAGAATCGACTCATCGTGGCGGCCATATCGGCGGCGCAACGCCAGATGAAGGTGGGGATGGAGGTCCGATTCGGCGAGGGACAGCTCGGGATCGCGGCTGCTCGGCAGCGGCTGATGGTTCGCAAGGATTTCGAAGAGGAACGCTCCCTCAGCTTCAGCATGAACCAGAACAGCGGTCAGCCCGAGTTCGATGTCGTTGCTCCGATGGTCGCCGGCGGCGACACGATCGGTGTTGTCGCCATAGCGCGACCCGAACGGCACTATTTCAGCGAGCGGGAGATGATCGAGATGATCGCCAGGTTGGGCGCCCTGACCTGGACCAACCTGGAGGCATACCGCAACGTCGAGATCGCCGCCGAGGTTGACGGCCTGACGGGAATCTTCAACAAGGCGGCGCTGCTGGTCAAGCTCAGCGAGGCTGTCTTCGACGCCCGAAACAACGGGGAGAAGGTCTCGGTCTTCCTCTTCGATATCGATCACTTCAAGAACTACAACGACCAGAACGGACACCTGGTAGGCGACCGGTTGCTCCGTCTGCTCGCCAAACTCGTACGCGACAGCGTCCGGTCAGACGACTACTTCGGCCGTTTCGGTGGGGAGGAGTTCGTGCTCGTCATGACCGGCCGAACCGCCAGCCAGGCCATGTCGGGTGCGGAGGTCATTCGTCACCGAATCGAGGAGTATCCCTTCGAAGGCGAGTCAACCCAACCCAACGGGCGGTTGACCATCTCCGGGGGTGTCGCCTGCTTCCCCGACGATGCCGACGACAGTGTCGAGCTGCTGAGAAACGCCGATGCGGCACTGTACGAGGCCAAGAACGCCGGCCGAAACCGGGTCATGCGTGCGGAGCCCACCGGCCTCAACCCGGTGCTCAAGAACCGGGTGCGGAGAACCGAATAGCTCCGAAAACCTGGTGATACGGTCTTTGTCCCGGCGGACTGGGTCGGGTCAGAGCCCACACGGCAATCCGAACGAGAAAGCTGTACAATCCCCGACATGAAGGTAGATGTTCGGCACGTGGATGATGTGATCATCGTGGATCTCGAAGGCCGCCTCGTGATGGGGGTGGGGGACGAGTTGCTGCGAGATGTGATGAATGCGATCGTCGCCGAGGGTTGGACCAAGATCGTTCTCAACCTGCGGCAGGTCACAATCATGGACAGCTCGGGGATCGGCGAGGTCGTCTCCAGCTGGAAGCTCGCTCAGCGCTTCGGCGGCGCGGTCAAGCTCCTTCGCCCGGCCCCGAGCGTCAAGCGCACCCTGAAGCTCACCCAAATACTCCCCCTCCTCGAGGTCTTCGAAGACGAGGACGAGGCGATCGCCAGCTTCGGCTGAGAGAGACCCCGGGTGCGACTGCCGGGCCTTGCGGGGTTTTCCGGTCACAGGAGGTGGAGAGATGTTTTCGAGTTTCAAAACCGGTTTCGTCGATGAGCTCGATGCGATCCGCGAAGCCGGGACCTACAAAGAAGAGAGGGTCATTTCCTCGCCGCAGAGCGCCGCCATCCAGGTGCCGCAAGGTGAGGTGATCAACTTCTGTGCCAACAACTATCTCGGCCTGGCGGACAATCCCGAAATCATCGCCGCCGCTCAGCGGGCTCTTTCGGAGCGCGGGTTCGGCATGGCGTCGGTGCGATTCATCTGCGGCACCCAGGATCTGCACAAGAAGCTCGAGAGCACCATTTCCACCTTCAACGGCACCGAGGACACAATCCTCTACTCGTCGTGCTTCGATGCCAACGCCGGTCTCTTCGAGACGATTCTCTCGTCGGAGGACGCCATCATCTCCGATCAGCTCAACCACGCCTCCATCATCGACGGCGTCCGCCTGTGTAAGGCCGAGAGATTCCGCTACGCCAACTCAGACATGGCCGAGCTTGAGGAGATCCTGAAAAAAACCCGGAAACACAGACGGCGGCTCATCGCCACCGACGGCGTCTTCTCCATGGACGGCTATCTGGTCAAGCTCGACGCGATCTGCGATCTCGCCGAGAAGTACGATTCCATGGTCATGGTCGACGACTCCCACGCCACCGGCTATATCGGTCGCACGGGTCGGGGGACTCCCGAGCACTGCGGTGTGCAGGGTCGGGTCGACATCATCACCTCGACTCTGGGAAAGGCCCTCGGCGGCGCCTCCGGCGGCTACACGACGGGCCGGCAGGAAATCATCGACATGCTGCGACAGCGATCGCGGCCGTATCTGTTCTCCAACACCCTGACCCCGTCGCTTACGGCGGCCGGTATCGCGGTCTTCGAGATGCTCTCCTCCACGACCGCTCTGCGTGACAGGCTCATGGACAACACCCGGTACTTCCGCTCGAAGCTCGAGAAGATCGGCTTCGACGTCCTCGCGGGCGAGACCGCCATCGTCCCGGTGATGCTCTACGACGCCAAGCTCGCCTCGGATTTCGCCGACGAGATGCTGAAAGAAGGCATCTACGTCATCGGGTTCTCGTTCCCGGTGGTTCCCAAGGGGCAGGCGCGGATCCGGACGCAGATCTCGGCCGCGCACGAGGTCGATCACCTCGATTGCGCGGTGAATGCATTCGAAACCGTTGGAAAGCGACTCGGAGTGATCTGATCTACCCGGTACTCGTAGGCTTTTGGGCCCTGAACAGCAGCCCCACTCCCCAGGGGGAGCCATCAAAGAGGCGGTCGATGTTGAAGATCGATCGGACAAGATTGACCAGCCAGCGCTTTTTGCCCAGATTCGAGACCTTGGCCAGCGCGGGGTCGTCTTCCAACGAGCCCCGGTTGTGAAGCCGTCGCCGGTTGACCCGTTTCATGAAGACGTCGTCGTAGATGCGAAGCACGGGCCAGCCCCAGATGGTGACCTCGGGTTCGAGTCCGGCGTCACCGAGTATTTGGGTCATCCCGGGCCGGTGATAGCGCCTCAAGTGGCCCCCCCAATCATCCCAGTCGGACCACTGGGCCGGATCGGCGGGCACCGTCCCGATCAGCCATCCACCGGGGCAAAGGACCCGACCGAGATCTCGGGCTGCGGCCCGATCGGCCGGAATGTGCTCCAGGGTCTCGGCCGACGAGGCGCTGGGAAAGACGCCGTCTGCAAAGGGAAGGTTGGTGATGTCCGCGACCACCGGAAGGACGGTGTCTGCAAGTCCGGCCGCCTCGGCTCGGAGGGCCACCACGGCGAGTGATCGCAGAGACATGTCCGCCGAAATCACAGTCGAACCGGTCCGGGCGAGCGTGATGCTGAGCGAGCCGACTCCGGCGGCGCACTCGAGGTGAAGTCCGCCGGGCGCGACGCTCTTCCGAATTGCCCTTTCGAGTCGGTCTTCACGATGCGCGTGCCGTGGTCCGAAGAACTCGGGGTCGGCGCCCCACTCCGCCTTGCCCACGGGTGCTACCGGTTGATGATCTTGCGCGCGACCTGCTTGACCGGCAGGACGCGATCGAGTTTGTGGCCGATGCGGATGAGCTGGTCGACGACGGCCGCCTTGCCGGAGGTGTTCTTGTAGCACTCGCCGCAGCGGGGAAGGGTCTCGAAGTCGCGTGCCTTGAAGGCCTCCATGAGCTGTGGAATTCGGTCCGAAGCAAGAATCTCCCGGACCGTCTGGGTCTTCATGTCGCCGATGGCCTGGGACCCGTCGTAGTCGTAGCAGCAGTGGGTCACCCGACCGTCCGAGAGCACCACGAACCAGCGGAAGGGGTAGCCCTGGAAGCAACCGTAGTACTGCTCGTGGAGATCGGTCGCGTCGGTGGTATCGAGCCCCTCGCAGGTCTTCTCGATGACGGCCGCTTGCGGGAATCGATCGAGCTCGAAGAAATCCTCGAAGTCGCGAATGGTCTCATCGGCGGTCTTGAGCGAGACCATCTTCTGCACCTCGACCCGGATGTTGCGGTCCTTGGAGAGCTCGAGGAAGGTGCGGATGTTGGCGACCACCTCGTCGAAACTTCCGCCGCGGCGGATCTCCGGATAGACCTCGGAGTCGACGGTGTCGACGCACAGCCGGATGCGCTCGAGCGATGTGGCCAGGAGTTCCTTCCCATAACCCTTGTCGAGCATCATGACGTTGGTCGAGACCCCGACCCCGGGGAAGAGATCGATGGCCTCGGCGAGGCGGGGGTAGAGCAGGGGCTCGCCCATCTCGTGCAGCCACCGCGCCCGGATCTCGTTGTCACGAAAATCCGCCGCGACCTTCTGAACCAACCACCATGGCATGTCGTCCTCGGGACGGCCCAGGTTTCCCATGGGACACATCCCGCAACGCAGATTGCAGCGGCTGGTCAGTTCAACGCCGATCTTGGCGGTGGCAAGGTCGAGAATCGGTCTCACATCCGGAGTGTAACACGCAGCCGGCGGCTCTCGGCCGGCTTTTCCGGGGCTGTTCGGGCGCGACCGGCCTGCCCCGGAACGCGACCGAACTGCCCCGGAAAAAGAGCGGGTGCTACCATCCCCGCCATGCTGGATGATCTCGATCCGATCTGGGTAGATACCCGCGTGGGCGTTGACGAGGCGGTTGCCGCGACCAGGAAGGCCGGTTGGCTGGCCCTCGACACCGAGGCGGACTCGCTCCACTCGTACTTCCACAAGACCTGTTTGGTGCAGCTGACGGCGAGCCACCGAAACTTCGTCATCGATCCGTTGGCTCTCGAGCCGAGCGATCTTCGGCCCCTGTGGGAGGTCGTCGAGGACCCGTCGATTCCTGTGCTGATGCATGGGTCCGACTACGACATCCGCGTTCTCGATCGAGACTACGAAACCCGGATCCGGGGCCTCGTGGACACCCAGATCATGGCCCAGATACTAGGCGAGGCGAAGACGGGCCTTGCAGCACTGCTCGAAAAGGAAGAGGGCGTGGTGCTCGACAAGCGGTATCAGAGGGCTGATTGGGGGCGGCGTCCCTTGACTCGTTCGCAGGTGACCTATGCGGCCGCCGACACCGCCTTTCTCGAGCGATTGGCCGCAAAGCTCCGTGACAGGCTCGAAGAACTCGGGCGCTGGGAGTGGGCGGTTGGAGATTTTCGACGTCTCGAAGAGGTCCGTCATCGGCCCGCGGAGCCGAATCCCCTCGCCTTCGAACGAGTCAAGGGGGTGCGGACGCTGCGCGGCGACGCTCGCGATCGCGCCTACACTCTCTATGAGTGGCGAGAAAGCGAGGCGCAACGGATCGATGTTCCACCATTCAAGGTCCTCGGCAACAAGACTCTTGTCACCCTGGCGGAGGAGGCGCCGAAGAAGAACGCCGACCTCGCCGAGGTCGGCGGTATCGGCCCGCGCTTCATACGACGCTGGGGCAAGGCCGTGTTGCTCAACATCGGCCGGCCCAGCCGGGCCCCGGACTGGACGAGGGCGGCCCGCCGTCCCGAGCCTCCTCCTCGAGTCGTTCGGCGGCTGAACCGCCTCGCGGCCGTTCGCGATGAGATCGCCGCCGAGCTCGGTCTCGATCCCGGCCTGGTCTGCGCCAAGAGCTGCGCCCTGGCCGTGGCTTCCCGCACGCCGTTGTGCTCGAGCTTCGACGATCTCAGAGCAGCGGGGTTGATCGGCTGGCGGCTCGAGCTGCTTGGACAACGCTTCATCGCCGCGCTTGCCGACGAGTGACGTGCTACCCTTCGCGTTCGCGTTTTCGGAGGAAGAATGGCACTGAGAGACGAAACCCTGGGGTTTATCGGTTGCGGCATGATGGGTGAAGCCATGGTCAAGGGGCTGCTGCGCGAGGATCTTGTCGACCCGCGGCAGATCATCGCCAGCCACCCGAGAGCCGAGCGTTGTCTCGAGCTCGAGAACCGCTACGGAATCAAGGTGACCGACAGCAATGCCGAGGCGGCTGCCGATTCGACCTTTGTCGTGATCGCCGTCAAACCGCAGTTTCTCTCAGAGGTGGTTACCGATCTGGATGGAGTCTTGAACATCGACGCGACGGTTGTTTCCGTCGTTGCCGGGGCCACGATGGCGAGGTTGGGGTCGGACTTCGGTGTCAGCCGTGTGGTCAGGGTCATGCCCAACACCCCGGCGCAGATCGGCCGTGGGATCTCGGTCTGGACCGCCACCGGATCCGTCGATGTGACCGGTCAAAAAAAGGTGCGGGTCATTCTGTCGGCTCTGGGCGCCGAGGAATACGTGATCCACGAGCCCGAGCTCGATATGGCCACCGCCCTGAGCGGAACCGGGCCGGCCTATGTCTTCATGTTCATGGAGGCCCTCGTCGATGCCGGCGTCCACATGGGGTTCTCGAGACGGGTCGCGGAGAAGCTGGTCTTCGAGACCGTGCTCGGCGCCGCCGAATTCGCGAGGGAGGCTCCCGAGCACCTGGCCAAGCTCAGAAACCAGGTGACCTCGCCCGGAGGGACCTCGGCCGCGGCGCAGTACCAGCTCGAACGCGGCCGGCTCAGGACGGTGCTGTCGGATGCGGTCTGGGCCGCCTACCGACGCTGCCAGCAGCTCGGCGGAACCGCCGACAACAACGACAACGGGCACTCACTCAAGTAGCTTCTACGTTTGCGCCTACGCCGAGAATCCCGAGTGAGCTCGTTCCAGTGATGATCAAGGTGATGGAATCCTGCATCAAAACCAAACCGGGGCGGATCACCGCCCCGGCCCTGGTTTTTGCATCTTCAGCGTTTGACCAGCTCGAACGCCTTGAACGCCGGGATCCAGCGTTGGATTCGCTCGGCGATGCGTATCTCGCGTAGTCGGTGGGTCTGTTCCTCGTCGAGGAGAGCCTGGAAAGCGTCGACATAGATGACGTGAACGTCAATGAGGGCTTCGCCGAGGTCGTGGCGTTCGATCACGAGCAGCCCGAGATCGGCGGGGTCGGGCACGCCGGCGGCGAAGAGGTCGTCGATCATTACCTGAACATCGGCTATTTGCTGGCGCAGAGGCTCTTCGGCCGCCCGGTGGTCGGCCCACAGCACATCCCAATCATCAACCTGCTCTTGCTCGAGCTCGAGGAAGTTGATGACCGCGTGGCGGGCGGCATCCATGGCCGGGTGGGTCGGATCGCCGGGATCGTCGAACTGAGCGGCCACCGGCGCGGCGAGGGCGAGGATGAGGGCGGAAAGCAGCATTCTTTTCATCTGGACTCCTTCTGTGTCATCTGTTCAGATCCCCGATTGGTCACCGCAGCGTTGGACCTCGTGATCGGGGTTGTGACGCTCGGGTTCGCTGATGGTTGACAACATTTCTTGATTTGCCCTCTTCGGTGGAGGGACGAAGATAACCAGAGGGTGTAAAGTGCTTTTGGAAGGAGCTCCCTGTCATGATCACCCTGACTGAATCCGCGCGTGCAAAGATCAAAGAGTTCGTCGATGAGGCCGACGAAGAGTGCATCGGGATCCGTGTGCTGGCGGTCAAAGTCGGCCGTCACACCTTCAGGTACCAGATGCAGTTGACCCGCGATCAGGATTCCATCGACGGCGATACCCACGTGGATTTCGATGGTTTCTGCGTCGTTTTGGATGGTCAAACCGCCGAGCTCATGTCCGGCGCGACCCTCGACTATCTGAGCCTCGAGACCGGTGAAGGCTTTGAGATCAACAACCCGGCGTCGGATCCGGGTTGGGATGACCCCCTGTATCAGAAGGTTCAGGCCGTGATCGATGAGAAGGTGCTTCCCGTGGTCGGCGCCCATGGCGGTTGGGTCGAGCTCGACCGCGTCGAAGGCGACACCGTGTACGTCAGCCTGGGCGGAGGCTGCCAGGGGTGCTCGAGCGCCGGATTCACCCTCTCGGCCGGCATCGAGCAGGCCATCTGCCAGGAGATCGACGAGATCGAGCACGTGGTCGACGTCACCGACCACGACGCGGGTCAGGAACCGTTCTACAAGGAGTGAGGTTGGTGCCTTCGCTACCGCTCCACTCGCTCCACGTCGGCGCCGAGGGCCTCGAGCCGGTCGTGGAGAAGCTCGTAACCGCGTTCCACCTGGTGGATATTGTGGATCACGCTTTCCCCGTCGGCGCAGAGCGCGGCGATCACCAGCGCCATGCCGGCCCGGATGTCGGGGCTCGCCAGCTGCTGACCGTAGAGTTGTGACGGGCCCACCACCACCGCGCGGTGGGGATCACAGAGGACGATGCGCGCGCCCATGGCGATCAGACGATCGACCCAGAACAGTCGGCTCTCGAACATCTTCTCGTGAATCAGGATGGTGCCGGTGGACTGGGTGGCGAGGACAACCATGATGCTGGTCAGATCCGGGGGGAAGGCTGGCCATGGGCCGTCGTCGATCTTGGGGATGGCGCCGTGGAGGTCGTCCTGAACCACCAGCTCCTGTTCGGCCGGTACCAGGATGTCGTCTCCGTCGATGCGCCAGCGAATGCCGAGGCGGGCGAAGCCGATGGCGGTCATCCTGTGGTGACTCAGCGGTTCGGCGTTGGTGATTCGGAGTTCGCCACCGGTGACGGCGGCCAGACCGACAAAACTGCCGACCTCCACGGGGTCGGGTCCGACGGCGGTTTCGGTTCCACCGAGCTCCGCGCGGCCCTCGATTTTCAGAACATTGGTCCCGATGCCCCGGATCCGGCCGCCCATGGCGTTGATGAGATGGCAGAGTTCCTGAACGTGGGGCTCTGAGGCGGCATTGCCGATGGTCGTGGTGCCGCGGGCCAGAGAGGCTGCCATGACGGCGTTCTCGGTCCCCATGACGCTCATCTCCTGGAGGAATATGTCGGTTCCGGTGAGACCGTTGGGAGCGCGGATGACATAGCGGTCGGGTTCGATATCGACATCGGCGCCGAGAGTGCGGAATGCGTGGACGTGGGTGTCCAGCGGACGTCGGCCGATGCGGTCGCCGCCGGGGCGGGGAAGCACCGCGCGGCCCCACCGGCTGACCAACGGTCCGGCGAGCAGGAACGACGCACGGATCTGCCGAGCCAGACCGGGATCGAGCGCCCTCGTGGAGAGCTCATTCGCCGAAATCCGCCAACGGTCCGGTGCTTCTTCGGTGACATCGGCACCCAGGGCCGAGATCAGTTGGAGGAGCATCCGGACGTCGCGGATCTGCGGCACGTTGGACAGCGTGACGGCACCGTCTGCAAGCAGGCAGGCGGCGATCATGGGCAGCGCGGCGTTCTTGTTGCCGCCGGGTTTGACCGTGCCCGAGATGGGATTGCCGCCGCGGATGATGTAGGCGAAGGACTCGTCGCCGACGGGATCGTGGTCGATGGGTGTCATTGGCGTCTCCATCATGATGCTAACACTACGATCCGTTTGTGGCATGAGCGTGGCGCTGACGACCCCTTCGTGTACACTTCCCGACCGATGGCGCGTGTCGAACTCCACGATCTGCAGTCCGACAAGCGGGCCGGCGAGCTGGCCCGCCTGATCGAGACCCTGGTCGCCGATGGCCGGAGGCTGATTGTCTGGGTCGCCGACGAAGGTCGTCGCAGGATCTTCGACGATTGGCTGTGGACCTTCGACAAGCTGGCGTTCGTACCCCACTCGGTCTGGCAGCCCTCGTTGGGCGAGGTAGTGGATCCGGTGGTGATCGTTGGGGAGCCGGGGAATCCCAACTCCGCGACGGTGCTGGTGATCGGCGATGATTTGCCGCCCGTGGACTGGGCCCGGGGCTTCGACGAGATCCACGATCTCATCGTTCCGGGAGCCGAGGGTGAGGAACGTCGCGGGTGGTGGGAGCGGTGGCGCGATTCGGCACGCGAAGACTGAGGAGGAAGCATGGAACGATGGTCTCGAGCACTGGTGGCGGTGATCATGGTGGGCGTCGCCGGATGTGCGGTGGCGGCGGACGAAGTCGCCTTGTCTGACCTTGAACTCGAGGCCGCGGTGCGCGAAGTGCTCAGGGAGGTGCCGCTGATCGACGGCCACAACGACGCGCCCTGGGCCATCCGCAGCCGGACGTCGAATCACCTCGCCGGCTTCGACTTCACCGATACCTCGGTCATCGATCGGCCGATGCACACCGATATCCGGAGGCTCCGCGCCGGCGCCGTGGGCGGCCAGTTTTGGTCGGTTTGGGTCCCCGTCGATCTCGCCGGCCCGGAGGCCGTCGTGACGGTGCTCGAACAGATCGATCTGGTCCTCCGTCTGACGGAGGGATACTCCGACGACTTCGAGCTCGCACTCACCGCCGACGACATCGTGCGGATTCACTCCGGCGGCAAGATCGCCTCGCTCATCGGGATGGAGGGCGGCCACAGCATCGACAACTCTCTGGCCGTACTGCGCCAGCTCTACACGCTCGGTGTTCGATACATGACCCTGACGCACTGGGCGAACACCGACTGGGTCGATGCCGCGACGGACACACCCGAGCACGACGGCCTGAGTCCCTTCGGCGAAGTCGTGATCAAAGAAATGAACCGTCTGGGTATGCTCGTCGATCTCTCCCACGTGTCGGCCGCTGCCATGCACGACGTGCTCGATGTCAGCCGCGCGCCGGTGTTCTTTTCCCACTCCTGCGCCCTCGCCCTCAATTCGCACCCGCGCAACGTGCCGGACGACGTACTGGTGCGGATCGCCGAAAAGGGCGGCGTTGTGATGGTCAACTTCGGGTCGTATTTTGTCGATCAGAAAATCACCGCGCGGCACGCCGCCTACAAGGCCGAGGAGACGAGGCTCGAGCAGCTCAACCCGGGTGATCCACAGGCGGTCAAGGACGGCATGAAGGTGTGGACCGACAAGAACCCTCTGTGGACGGTGCCCCTCGCAAAGCTCGCCGACCATTTCGACCACATTCGAAAGGTTGCAGGTGTCGATCACGTCGGCCTCGGCTCGGACTATGACGGCATCAGCGCACTTCCAAAAGGGATGGAGGATGTGGCCGGCTACCCCGCCCTGCTCGTCGAGCTCATGCGCCGCGGCTGGAGCCGCGAGGAGGTCGCCAAGGTCGCCGGGCTCAACATCCTGCGTGTGATGCGCGAGGTGGAGAAGGTGGCGGCGGGGCTCCGGCAGACCGAAGCGCCGTTCGAGGTCTTGATTGAAGATGCGGGATACGGCATTCACGAAGAAGCCTCGGGCAACTGACAAGCGACTGGTGAGCCTCCTGCGAAATTCGTGGATCGTGGTTGTGCGCCGATCTCCAGATCGGCTTTGATCGTTTCGATGCTTGTCAGGACGTCTGTCTGGAGATGGGCGCTCCGATTCGCCTCGGCACCGGATGGCCAAATGGTCGGATTTTGTAGGCGGCTCTGGTTTCACCCTCAGTTCAGATAGCCGAGGGCCCTGAGTCGGTCGAGCTGTTCCTTCGGGATCTCTCCGACCCGACCGTCTGAGGAAGCACCGGAGGTGACCCGCGAAATTTCCCGCCCGAGCGCCTGGCTGAGCCGAGCGACGATTGCCGGCTGCTTCCCGGCAATATCGGTTCTTTCCCCCGGATCGACCACGAGGTCGTAGAGACGGAGCTGCCGTTTCGAGAGATCGGAGATGAGCTTGTACCGTCCGTCGAAGATCGAGGTGTCGCCGGGGCGATCCTTGACGCTCGTGGCGAAGACTGCACGTTTGGTCTGCGTATCTTCGGAGCTTTCGGCAAGCGGGAGCAGATCGAGCCCGACCATCCCCGGAGGATCCTCCGCCCCGGCGAGATTGGTGAGGGTGGGCATGAGATCCACCAAACGGACGGGCTCGGAGACCCGCCGCCCGGCGTGTCGCGATCCCGGCAACCGGATCATCAGGGGAACGTGGAGCTGGTGCTCGAAGAGGTTGAATCCGTGGTCCCATCCTTCGTGCTCGAAGAGCTCCTCGCCGTGGTCGGAGGTCACGATGACGAGCTGTTCATCCCAGAGGTTCTCTTCGCGGAGGGCCTGTGTGAAGGTGCCCAGCCTTCGGTCCGCGGCGTGAACCCCGGCGGCGTACCGGCCGCGCCAGACCCGCAACTGGAGACGGTCCTGTCCTTTGGCCCACGGCGGGCCGAGGAGGTATTTTTCCATGTGTTGAAGGCCGGTCGGGGGAAGGGTCCGGGCCGGCCCGAGTCCGGGTGAGTTCTGAACCTGGGTAAAATCGAAGTTCGGCGCCGAATATGGGCCGTGAACATCCATCAGGTGCAGATAGAGAAAGGTCGGATCGCCGGTGGATTTTGCCGAGCGGAGCCACTGCAATCCCGAGTGGAGAAGCATCGTGGCGTTCCGATCGTCCCTTTCGACCGCGCTCTCATCGAAGATCGAGAAACCCTGCTCGAAACCCAGACCTTTCACGAGCCACGGGTTCGCGACGAAAGCGGCGGTACGGTAACCCCGGTCGCGGAGACACTCGGCCAGGGTCGTCGTCGAGTCGGGGATCGCCCGGGACCAGCGTCGGCGCCATCCATCCAGGCTTCGGGGATCGTCGGGGCCGAGACGCACGCCGTGGGCCTCCGGGTAGAGCGAGGTGAACATAGACGACATCGATGGGGTGGTCCAAGGCGCCTGCGATGAGCATCTTTCGAAGACCACCGAATCTTTTGCCAGCTGGTCGAGGTTGGGCGATGTGGGGCCGTCGAACCCGTAGACTCCGAGATAGTCCGCCCGCAGCGTGTCGATGACGATGAGAATGATCGACGGCTTTTTCGCGGGGGCCTCGGCAGCACTGACCGAAGGTCTCGAACAGCCCGCCGAGAGGGCCGCAACTGCGGCGCAAAGGGCGATCACGGCCATCGATCGGACCGACGGGCTGAAAATATTGACCTTCACCATCCAGTTGATTTTCGCACAGTGGTCAGCTGGGGATCGTGATATCCAGCCCCTCTACCGGATCCGACCGCGAGTAACGCCACAGTGCCAGCACCGCCTCCACCACCAGCCAAACCGCGATCCCCGAAATGATCCCGCCGACGACGAGGAGGGTGGTGTTGCCGTCGGTGGCATAGCTGCGCAACTTGGTGCTCATGGCGATGACGGTGGTGACCATCATGAAGAGCATGGGCAGGAGATAGGGCAGCGCGAGACGGCGGCGCTGGATGAGGTATAGCGAGACCACGAGCAGGGCGAGCCCGGCGAGGAGCTGATTGGTAGAGCCGAAGAGCTGCCACAGGGCCAGACCGGCTGATTTTCCTTCGATCTTGTAGAAGGCGAAGAAGGCGATGGCCGCCACCGCCAGGGTAGAGGTCAGATAGCGGTTGCCCAATGCCCGAATCCTCAGCGTATGGCCGATCTCCTCGATGTTGTAGCGCAACAACCGGGTTGCCGAATCGAGGGTGGTGAGGGCGAAGCTCACCACAACGACCGCGATGAGAGTACGGGCCATGGACTCGGGGACGCCGAGGGTGGTGACGAAACGTGTGCAGCCCTCGATGAAAGCGCTCATGCTGCTGCCGAGGCCCTGGATGGAGCCCCAGTCGTGATAGTGGGTTTTCCACGCCCCCACCGAGACGAACCCGGCGGTGCAGGCGAGCACCGAGGCCAGACCGAGCAGCGACTCGCCGACCATGGCACCATAACCGATGGGCCGGGCGTCGGTCTCGCGATCGAGCTGTTTGGCGGTGGTGCCGGAGGAGACCAGCGAGTGAAAGCCCGAGGCCGCGCCGCAGGCGATGACGATGAAGACGAAGGGGTAGATGGGCGGTGCCCCTTCCGGGTGGGTGTCGATCACCGGCGAGACAAACTCGGGCCTGAGGATGAAGAACCCGATGTAGGTCAGGCCGAGGCCGAGATAGAGCAACAGCGAGTTGAGGAAATCGCGGGGCTGGAGGAGTGACCACACGGGCAGGACCGAAGCGAGCCAGGCGTAGGCGAGGAGGATCCAGGTCCAGCCGCCGACCGAGGCCCACTTCACCGGCATCATCGGCGAGGCGATGACCACTGCAAGGGTGACAAAGAAGGCGATGGCGATGAGTTTCCACAGGTTCATGCCCTTGCGACGAACCAACCACCCGATGGTGAGGGCGAGGATCAGGATCGTTGCCGATGGCACCACCGACTCGGGATAGTAGGTCGTTTCCGGAGTCGGTCCTGCCGAGAAGAGCAACGCGACGACGTAAGCGAAGACCCCCATGGCCAGGGAGACGGCAAAGAAGATGATGGCGTGCATGAGCGACTTGGCGCGTTTGCCCATGAGGCTTTCGGCGATGGCGCCGATGGACATGCCGCGGGCGCGGGCCGAGACGACCAGCGCGCCGAAGTCGTGGACGCAGCCCACCAGGATGGAACCGAGGACAACCCAGATCATGGCCGGCAGCCAGCCCCAGATCACCGCGATGGCCGGACCGAGCATGGGCGACAGCCCGGTGATGGAGGCGTAATGATGACCGAAGAGCACCAGTTTGTGGGTGGGGACATAGTCGATGCCGTCCTCCATTGTGTGGGCCGGCGTCGGGTGATCCGCTCGGAGGGCGAAGATCTTGGTCGCGATGAACCGCGAGTAAAAGTGATAGCCCACGAAGTAGACGGCGAAGCAGGCAAGGACGGCGAGGACTGGCGGCATGGCACCCCCGTTTCAGATCGACTGATGATAGCCCGGAATGATGGGAGAACGAGGGACGGGTGCCTCTTTTGAAGGTGTCGGGGCCGGGACGGAGCCGAGCTTGACGAAGGTGGGATGTCGAGCGCTCTCCCGGCCTCCTTGAGCACCGAGTACCGGAAAACGGCGGGGCGCCCACGCGGCGCCGGTCCGCAACTTCGGTCAGTCGGTGCCGGAACCCACGTCCCGCGGGTCGGTCCAGATGGCGTGCCGGAGCAGATCTCGGATCTCGGTCGCGCGAAGCGAAATCGCCGCGGCCGGCGCCAGGGTGGCCAGGGTGTGGATGTCTCGTCCCGAGCGGTCGAAAACGTGGAGCTCGAGCTTGGTGATGCTCGCCGGGAGGTCTCCGGTGGGCGCGGGGTCGATCACCAAGAGCGTCTCGAAGCCGGCGATCTGTACCGGTTCAATGTCTGCACCTTCGGTGCCCTCGAGCCGGATACGGGCCTCGTCGAAGGTGGCAAACGGCTCGAGCGCCTCGGCAGAGACCCTCACCGACCAACCGTCACGGTGCGACCACACCGATCGCAGATGCGGATCCGTCGCCGCTTCGGCGCCTGGTGGCGTCGGGCTCCACAGCTGGTCGGGAACGATGAAATCGAGGTCGGCGCTGATCCGAGTTTCCATCGAACCCGCGAAGAACAATGGCGCCGCCAGCAGCGCGGCGGACAGCACCGCCGAGGGGGCGCGTAGCCGATCCCACAGTCGCCCGCTCCACCTCATCCCGACACCGCACCGGGCCACCACGAGCCTCGCGATCCGAACGCTTTCGAGCTTGATCAGGGGAAGGATGAGCGCTGCGCCGATCACGGCCGCGCCGAGCGCCACCACGCTTCCCGACGAGAGCACGGTCCACCCGAAGACAAGGGCCGCCACGAGCTCGAGGATGAGTCTGCCCGCGCCGAGCACCGGGTGGCGCGTCATCATCAGACCTGCACCGGGAATCGCCCAGCCGTATGAGGCCACCTCGCGCGGGTCGACGACCCTGGCGTTGCATCCCGAACAGACGCGCCCGCCGCTGAACGCGGCCGATCCGCACCGGTCACACACCCGGCTGGCGAAAGCCTCGCCGAGCGGAGCAGCGCCTTCCTTGAGCCGACCCAACGCGGCGCCTGCGAGCGGTATGCGAACCGCCCACTCGATACTTGCGCCGTTCCGCGAGGTCAGTTGGAGGCGGCTCCGATTGCACGAAATCGCCTTCACCATCGACCATGCGAAGGTCCGCACCCTTCCCTCGAGGCCGCGTCCCAGGGGTCTCACGCTGAGCTCGAGGATTCGGCGGTCGGTGATCAACAGCACGACGCGGTTGATCCAGGGCCAGTCGAGACCGAGCGTGGAGCGTTGGTCGAGTTCCAGCGCCTCGACGCCCTCGACAACGCCGTGAAGGCGCTCCGCCGGATAGATGAGCCTGGGCACGAGCTCCTCGACGACGCTTCCGAGCTGGGGGTCGCGAATCCCGGCCGCAACGGTTTGTGAAGTGACGTCCACGGTGTCGGTTTCCCGCTTCGTGTTCATCGTCACCTCGCCTCGCTCGTATCCGCCTCGGGAACCGCGCTGACGGCATCAGTGTTTCCCGATGGGAACAGGCTCGATTCAAAGACGTGCTCGAGCGGCGGGTCCGAGAGTCGATCGCCGTAAGGAGAAGGCTCTCCTTCGACCACCAGACGGACTCGAAGACCCTCGGGTTCGGCCGTCCACTCCCAGATTGCGCCGGGCACCCTGGACGGTCTGCGCCCGGGTGGCCGGGTGGCAAGCTCGTCGATCTGTTCCCCGGTGGCAGCCTCGACGCGAAGCACCTCGGCGGACAACTCAACCGCGAGACCGGCGCGCGCCGCGCTTGGCCACTCGGGCCACGGATTCGGCAACGCGGCGCGTGCCATTCGATTCCAGCGCGGGATCCGGTTGTAGGCATCAACGTATCGGAGATCGGGATCGAGGGTGGTGAGATCCGCCGGCTCCAGAGATGCGATTCCAACCCGCAGGCTCTCCGAGGCCGACATCAGCAGCCACCGTCGTGCCGGATCGACGGTGAGCGACAGAACGAGTGGCCAGATCCCGTTCTCTTCGAAGAGGGTCCCCCGTTTTGTCGACGCCGGAAGCGAGTAGGCCTCGATCAGCAGCCAGTCATCCAGCTTCGCGAGGGGGTCGAGCTCGTCGAGCCTCGTCTGCCAGGTCTCGGTTGCCACGGATCGAGACATGATTCGCAGGATCGCGAGCTCGAGCTCGAGGGCAGAGTATCCCGCGAGACGCATCTCCCTTTCGGGCCGGCGCAGCGACTCCTGGTTGAGCCGCCAGGACGCTTCGAGGGCGGCCAGCGCCCAGTGCTCGTCACCCCGATCCGAGCTGACGACCGCGGCGGCCGTGAGCCAGCGGTGGAGCTTGAGGAGCTGACCCGGCGACGGGACCCGGCTGCCTCCTCCGATTGCGTTCGGCAGCTCCCAGACGACCCGCTCGTCGTCGGTCAGACTGGCGATGATCTCGGTCAGCGCGTCTTCCCGACTACCCAGGGTCGAGAGCACCGTTTCGGGAACCGGGCCCACCGGGCCGCCGGAATCGGTAACCACCGCGGCGCACCAAGCATCGAGCTCGGGGTTGAGGGCGAGCGGCGGTGCCGTCTCCGTTGTCCGGTCCCGAGCGGAGACCGGAACGAGATCGATTCCGAAAGCAGAGGCCGCCCGGATGAGCCGCAGGGCGCTGATGCTCGAACCCCGCGGCGTCACCCACTCGAAGACCTCGGCGGGCGCGGCGACGGTCTCGGTCCAACGATTGTCGAGGCGTTTCTGCTGGAACGTCGACAGTACCCTCGGCGCCACCGAACCGGCCACGACCAGGATGACCGCCGCCGTCGCGGCGGCCGCCGCGACACCGAGTGTCCTCAGGGCAGCCCGTTCGAGCGAGCCCCTGATCGAGAACGCGAATAGACGCCGCCACCAACGCACCATCCCAGGGTACCAGGAGATCGGGTCGTGAGTCTGTGATTGCTGTTAGCCTTTCCCAAGAAAATCCGAAATCGATCCGGATTCCGCCGGTGTGAATCGTACGTGCCCCCCCGTCCTGGACCCGTCGATTCCAACGTTCTCTCGGCGCCAAGGATGGGAGATCGTCTCTTCGGGCCCTCGGAAACGCTAGAATCGTTGAGATCGTTGGGCACCCGGCTCCAAGTTTCGCACGCGGCGATCGGGGCGTGCGAGAATGTCTGCAACGATTTCATTGAAGGAGAAAACCGTGAACCAGAACTTCCGATCGAAGACCATGCTGAACTCGGCCATCGCTGCGATTCTGATGGCGGTCACTCTACCGGCGCTTGCCGCCGGCATTCCCAGTTCGCCCGAGGGCACCGTGCGCGCGGTGGCCGAGGGTCTCGCCGATCGGCACCCGGAGATTCTCTGGCAGGCGCTTCCGCCCACCTACCAGCAGGACATCACCGAGCTGACCCACGCCTTCGCCGAGCGGATGGACCCAGCGGTCTGGGAGGCGGCGTTCGGTCTCGGCAGCAGAACCGCCGGCCTCCTGCGCGACAAGAAGGACATCATCCTCTCGAGCTCGATGCTCAAGGCCGCCGGCGAAGAGCACGAGAAGGTCGAAGGCGGCTGGGACGAGATGGTGGATCTGCTCGACAGCTTCTTCGCCAGCGGCGTGTCGAGCCTCGACACGATGAAGACCATCGACTGGGAGAAGTACCTCGCGACAACCGGCCGGGATCTGATGAACCTCGCCGCCGAGAGGTCGAAGGCTGATGGCGACGACACCTTTGACCGCGAGTTCACCCAGAAGCTCCTGCAGACCAAGATCGAAGTGATCTCCAGCGAGGGCGACAGCGCGACCCTCCGCATGACCGCGCCGGACGAGGAACCCGAGGACATGCAGCTCACCCGGGTCGAGGGCCGCTGGGTGCCGAACGACATGGCCGAGGACTGGGATCAGAACGTCGCTGAGGCCAGGCAGAAGCTCTCGGAGGTCACCGACGAGGAGATCCAGCAGGGATCGATGCAGGCGATGATGATGATCGGGATGGTCGATGGTGTGCTCGCCGAGCTTGAAACGGTCGAGACGGCCGAGGAGTTCGAGCTGGCGATTCAGGGTCTGTTGGGACCATTCCTCGGTGGAATGATGGGCCCCGGCGAAGAAGAGCCGTTTGAACCCGACCCGATGGATGACGCCGACGGGCGGTGATCGGCCGATCGGTTTCGTCCCGAGAATGACCGGCCCGACCGGCGATCCGGTCCACGTCTCGAGGGTGGGCGAGGGGCCGAGCGCCCATCCGGCACTCATCCGGTCGGGTTGGGGCCATCGTGGTCGCGGGTCACAACTCCGGCCGCATTGAAGGGTTGCGATTCGGTCATGCGGCCCCCATACTTGTCACACGCGAATGTCATCGGAAATCTGGCAGACCGTCTCGGCGAGTTCTCGGCCGACGTCGCGGCCCGGTGAATCCGCGCCCGGCTTTGTGGTTCGGTGCGGTGGGCCGTCGGTCGGGAATCCGAGATGGTGAGGTTACGGGCTCTACACCGAAAAGGAGGAAGAGTGGAAATGAAACAGCAAAGGATCATCCGGGTTTCGTCAAAAATGCGTACGTGGTCGAACCCTCTACCTGGAGTCATGGTTGTCGTCCTCGCCATGCTGGCGGCGAGCCCACTGCTCGCGAAGGAGAAACCACCATTCGTCGCCGAGGTTGTGTCGAGTGCCGCCGATCAGGTGACCGGGGGGGACGCCCGGCTCCACATTGTCGTTCCGAGGGTCACTCCACTTCAACAGGTCGAGGTCCTGGTCAACGGTGAGAATCAGGCCGATCGGTTTGCGCCGATCGACGGAACCCGGACTCTCACCGGTGTCATCGACGGGCTCGCTCTCGGCGACAACACGGTGGTCGTCAAACAACACGGCAACGGGAAAGGTCTGCCCGATCCGGCGGTCCTGACCCTGACCAACTATCCCATCACCGGGCCCGTATTCTCGGGTCCTCACCAGCACCCCTTCATGTGCAGCGTCCAGAGCCACGGTCTCGGACAGCCGTTGGTGGACAACCCGACCGAGGGTTTTCCGGTCTTCGCCACCGATCCCGGCGGAAATCCAACGGACGTGATCATCGGCTACAGCATGAACTGCAGCGCCGACACCCTGGTGACCCATGTTTACAAGGCCACCGACGGGGCGTTCAAGCCGTACGTTCCGGGTGATCCGAGACCGGCGGACATGGCGCAGACCACGACCATGGACGGGCTGACCGTCGACTACATCGTTCGCTGGGAGCGGGGCACCGTCAACCGGTTCCTCTACAGCATCGCGATGCTCGCACCGTTCGACGAGGGTCCGGACGACCTCGACACCTCGGCCTGGAACGGCAAGGTGATCTATCACTTCCAGGGTGGCGTGGCGATCGGCCACTATCAGGGCAATCCGAGCGGCAGCAGGATGCTCTATGACGACGGTCTGTCGAAGGGCTACGCGGTCTTGTACTCCACCGGCAACAAGACCGGCACCCACTACAACCTGGTGCTCGGCGGCGAGACCGCCCTCATGGTCAAGGAGAAGTTTGTCGAGAGGTACGAACTGCCGGTCTACACGGTTTCGGTCGGCGGATCGGGAGGTGGGATCCAGCAGTATATTTACGGCCAGAATCACAGAGGCCTTCTCGACGCGGCGATCCCGCAGTACTCGTACCCCGACATGGTCACCCAGGCGGTGCACATCGGCGACTGCGAGCTGCTCGAGTTCTACATGGATGTCTTGGACGCAACCAATCTGCGCTGGCAGACCTGGTCGAACCGCACGCTGGTCGAAGGACTCAACGCGAGCGACATCGTGTTCAACCCCTTCACCGGGACCGTCGGCGCCAGCGAGTGCGTCATGGGGTGGCGGGGTCTGGCTCCGCTGGCCCTCAACCCGCTCTACGGGGCCGCGCCCGGGATGGAGCTCTACGAGCCGCAGTCGGCGGTGGCCGCGATCCACTGGTCTCATTTCGACGACCTGGTGAATTACTTCGGCGTCGGCTCTGACGGCTTCGCCCGGAACTACTGGGACAACATCGGCGTGCAGTACGGTTTGGGCGCGGTGGCGACGGGAGAGATCACTCCCGCGGAGTTCCTCCAGTTGAACGGCGTCATCGGCGGTTGGAAGCAGGAGCCCGACATGGTGCAGGAGGGCTCGCCGTTCTATCCCGGAAGCTGGGATCCGTGGAGCGCCCGCAACCAGGTCTTCAGTGTGGATCCGCTGGTGCCTGCACCTCGGCGCGAGGGCGACCTCGAGGCCATGCAGGCCGCCTACGAGGACGGGCTGGTCTTCCTGGGCGACATCGACATCCCTGTCATCGACTGGCGTCACTACCTCGAAGCCGAGCTCAACATGCACAACACACACCAGAGCTTCGCCTCCAGGCAGCGCATCCGCGACTTCCGCGGGAACTCCGACAACCAGGTGGTCTGGTTCACGGAAGCACTGGGAGGGGCACAGTTCGACCAGACGCCGGAGGCGCTCGAGGTGATCGACGAGTGGATGACGAACATCGCCGCGAATCCCGATCTCGGCGTCGCAGGCAACAAGCCGGATCGTGCGGTCGATCGCTGCTTCGACACCTTCGGGGATGAGATCGCCTCCGGCGACGATGTCTGGGACGGGATTCTCGATGCCAATCCCCCGGGCGACTGCACGGTTCTTTTCCCTGTCTACACCACATCCCGCATCGTGGCCGGCGGACCGTTCAAGGGCAGTATCTTCAAGTGCGAGCTGAAACCGGTGGGAAGGGCCATTGCCGACGGTGACTACGGCGTCTGGGCGCCGACACCGGCGGAGCGGGCGATGCTCCAACAGATCTTCCCTTCCGGCGTCTGTGACTTCAGCCGACCCGACGTCGGACTGCCCCCCGGATGGTAGGACGGCGTACCGCAACGAACGACGACAGGACTCCCGGCGTTTGCCGGGAGTCTTTTTTCTCAAAAGGTCCACTTCTGGCATCAATTGGATGACTGCTGCCTCATTTGCGGATCTGCCGTTGTTGACCCTGTCAAAACCGACTGCCATATAATCGCCGAAACTTGTGAGCATTCACGAAGACGAAACCATTGATTTCGAAGGCTCGACCACCGATGTCGACGCCATCTCGGCCTGCTGCGTCGGCGACACCTTCTCCGACCGCTATCGCCTCGACGAGGAGATCGGCCGTGGCGGCATGGGCATTGTCTTCCGCGCCTGGGATTCGGACCTCGAGCGCCAGGTCGCGGTCAAGGTCCTCGCCGGCCACCACGAGCTCGGCGACGGCCGTGACCGTCTCTTCCGCGAGGCGCGCGCTGCGGCCGCCCTCAGCCACCCGCACGTGGTCGCGGTCCACGACGTCGGCGAGCACGAGAACATGCCCTACCTGGTGATGGAGCTGATCGAGGGCCCGAGCCTCAAGGAACGCAAACCCGAAAGCCTCCAGGAGACCATCGAGTTCGCCACCCAGATCTGCGCCGCCCTGGACCACGCCCACTCGCACGGCCTCGTCCACCGCGACCTCAAACCCGCCAACGTTCTCCTTTCGCAAACCTCGGGCAGGCCCTCGGTCAAGCTCGTCGATCTCGGTCTCGCCGTCCGCGAGCGTGGCGTCCGCATCACCAGAGAGGGAGGCATCGCGGGTACGGTGGACTACATGGCGCCCGAGCAGGCGCTGGGCCAGGCGGTGGACGGCCGCACCGATCTCTACGCCCTCGGCGTCATGCTCTACGAGTTCTCCACCGGCCGCCTCCCCTTTGAAGGCGACAACGCCCTGGCCGTGCTCTCCCAGCACCTCCACGCACCGGTGGTCCCGCCCCGAACCTACCGCACCGACCTCCCCGAGCACATCGAGAGCGCCATCCTCCGCCTCCTCGCCAAGGACCCGGACGATCGCTTCGCCACCGCCGCCGACGTCGCGGCCGTGCTCACCCGGAGCCCCGAAGCTGTCGCAATATCCGCGCCAGTCGGCGTCTCGGCGGTCCTCGGAGGCCTCGTCCGCGGCCGCATGGTAGGCCGTGACTCCGAGATCGGCGCCCTTCGCCGCTGCTGGTCCGAAGCGGCCCTTGGCCGCGGCGGCCTGGCCCTGGTCTCCGGCGAGCCCGGCTCAGGCAAGACCCGCCTCGCGCGAGAGCTGAACGACTACGCCCGCATCACCGGCGGCGCCGTGCTTTCCGGAGGCTGTTACGAGCTCGAAGCGGCGACTCCCTACCTGCCCTTCGTCGAGGCCCTCCGCTCTTGGGTCCACACCAGCGGGGACGACGAGCTGCTAGCGGCCGCCGGCGACTCGGGCGCCGAGCTCGCCCGCCTCGCCCCCGAGCTCGAGAGCCGCATCGGCCCGTTCCCGGAAAGTCCCATCTTGTCGGTGTCAGAGCAACGCCTCCGTCTCTATGACGGCTTCGCCCGTTGCCTTTTCCACCTCGCCGAGCCCTCGGGCCTCCTGCTCTTCATCGACGACCTCCAGTGGGCTGACCAGGCCTCGCTCAGCCTGCTCCGCTACCTCCTGCGCCTCGCCCACCGCGAGCGCCTGCTCGTCCTCGGCTGCTACCGCGACACCGAGCTCGACCGCACCCACCCGCTGGCCGAAGCCCTCGACGAGTGGAACCGCGAGCGGGCGGCGGTGCGGGTCCACCTCGGCCGCCTCGCGCCGGACGGAACCTCGGCCATGCTATCGGTGCTGCTCGGTGACGAGTGTCTGTCGCCGAACTTCTGCACCGAAATCCACCGCGAGACCGAGGGCAACCCGTTCTTCATCGAGGAGGTCGTCAAGACCCTGGTCAACGAAGAACAGATCGTCTGCGAGTGCGGCGAATGGCGGCGCCGCGAGGAGGGCGCACGCCTGGTGCTGCCCCAGGGTGTCAAGGCCGCCATCGGTCGTCGGCTCGATCACCTCGGCACGACCACCACCGAGGTCCTCCGCACCGCCGCCATCCTCGGCAAGACCTTCGAGTTCTCCGAGCTCGCGGCGGTCGCAGACCAAAGCGAGGACGAGCTCCTCGACGCCATCGACGAGGCCGTTGCCGCGCAACTCGTGGAAACCGGCACCGGCGAGACCGTCGCCTTCACCCACGACAAGTTCCGCGAGGTCCTCTACCACGAGCTCAATCCCATCCGCCGCCGCCGCCTCCACACCCGCGTCGCCGAAGGCCTCGAGGCGCTGCGCCGGAGCGGGGGGCGGGTCGCCGCCGAGGACCTCGCCCACCACTCGATGGAGGGCGGCTGCCTCGACAGGGGCTTCGACTACGCCATGGAGGCGGCCGTCGACGCCGCCACCCTCTTCGCCTACTCGGACGCGCTGCGGTTGTATGACCGGGCGCGCGAGTGCGCCGAGGTGCTGGGACGATTCGACGAACTGCCGAAGATCGACATCGCCATCGGCGACGTCTTCAGCCTCAAGGGCGAGCCCCTGGAAGCGGCCGGTGCCTACGAACGGGCCCTGGAATCCATCGACGACCCGGCGCTTTCGATGCCGCTGAAGTGCAAGATCGGCGAGGCATATGTACTGATCGGCGATGCCCGAGCCCTGACCTACGTCGAGGAGGCGAAGAACGGCCTCGACCCCGAAATCCAGCCGGCCGAGGTTGCCCGCGCAACCATGATCGAGGCTCGCTTCCACCACTACAACGGCCGCTCCGGCAGGGCCGCTGAGCTCCTCCTGCAGGCCAGGGAGCCCGCCGAACGCTCGGGGGACATCCTCCTCCTGAGTTGGATCTATGCCTATGTCGCCGGCGCTTACCAGCACTTGGCCGATTTCGAGGAAAGCAATCGCTGGAACCGGCGCAACATCGATCTCGGCGAAGCGAATGACAATCCGGTTGTCACCGCCGTGGGGGTCGAGGGGCTGATGGAGAACGCCTTCATGCGCGGTTATTGGCGCAAGTGCCTCGAGCACGTCGCCCGCCACCGCGAGCTCGGCGAAAAGGGAAGCTCCTCCGATCGCCTGGCGTGGAACTACATCGGTCTCTCCTTCGCCAACTACGGCCTCGGCAACCTTGCCGAGGCCGAGACCGCCTGCGAGGACGGCCTGGAGATGGGAGACCGGCTGGGCGACGAACGCCAGGCCACATTCCTCGCCGGATGGAAGGCGCTGATCGCCGCCGAGCGGGGCCGCATCGACGAGGCCGTTCCCAAAGCCGATGCGGCCATCGAACGGGGAGACATCCTCGGGCTCAAGACCGGGCAGTTCGAAAGCCGCCGCGCACGGGCCTGGATCGCCCAGCTCCAGGGCGACCACGAAGCCGTCCTCGACCTCGTGGCCGAGGTCGAGGAACTCCTCGAGGGCACCGACGAGTCGATGTTCCCGATCTGGTGGAGCCCGACGACATGCAGGTCCCTCATCGCCACCGGTCAGCTCGACGAGGCCGAACAACGACTCGAAACCACCCTCGAAGTCGCCCACAGAGCCGACATGCCGCACTGGGAGGGGATGGCCCTGAGAGAGCGCGGCCGGCTTCACGATGCCCGGGGTGAGCGAGAAGCTGCGCTCGGCGATCTCGATGCCGCGATCGAGATCTTCGAGACGCTCGGCAGCCGGCTCGAGCTGGCTCGGACGTTGGTGGTGCGGGCCGGGTTGGGCGAGAACCGCGCCGATGACATCCGGATGGCCAATGAGCTGTTCGAGGCCTGCGGGGCCTCGTCGGCCTCATCAAACTGATTGTGGTCAATCCCCGCGGCGCCGGTCTGAGGAATGAAGTGGACCCGGGCGAGGCCGAAATCGAGGAGCTTGGGAACCCGGTCGAATGTCAAGCCGATGTTGCTCGGTTTGATGTCCCGGTGAAGGATGTTGGTGCGGTGCTCAGCGCTCAGGGCATCGGACAGGGCGATTCGAGGTTGAGCGTTTCAGCGGTCTCGAGCGGCACCACTGGTTGCGGGAATCCAAAGCTCGCTACGGTGGGCAGCAACTGGCGCGCCGGGAGGGATTCGAACCCCCGACCGTCGGATCCGAAGTCCGATGCTCTATCCACTGAGCCACCGGCGCGTCGCACCAAGCATAGCGCGAACTGCGCCTAGCCCGACCTTCTCACCAATTTCCTACTGCGGCGGACGATGCGCCGCACCCAGCTGTGATTTCTCATCTCCGGGTGCTCAACGTACTGCAGAGTACGCCTCCGCGCCCGAAGATGAGAAATCCCAGCTGTGCACAGCGCCTCGACGCCCTCGTGACGAAAATTGGTGAGAAGGTCGGGCTAGCTGTTCCCATCCTGACACCCTGGAGAGAATGGCGTCGCTCTCGATCCAGCAATAGTCGCCAGGAGAAACAAAGTTAACAAAGCCGGCTCTCATCATGGCTTCTCGCACCATTCCCACCAAGGATGATTCGACGAGTCGCATTACCGTGACTTGGTCACCACGCGCACAGGTTGGTGAATGAGCGCATGGGTTGGTCTTCCCGCGAATGGACGGGTTTCCTGCTGCGGGCCGCAAGGCCCTTGACTGACGCGCCGCAACCGGCCACGCTGAGAAGACCCGTCCACGCTGCAGTAGACATCGAGCGTTGGAGTGGCTACCGGTTGTTCGGCCAGATATCGTGTGCGCTCTCCGCGCGGCACGCCCCTGTACCGCCTCTTCGAGACACACTTCGACGACGAGAGGGGATTGGGAGGAGCGTTTCGAGCGCCGGTACGGATAAAAGGTGCCACGCAGCTCGGCGAGTGCCGCACGATGGCGGGTTTGTACTCACCGGCTGAAGACCTGCTGCTGCCGGGTCACGCGATCTTGGGCAGGGAGTTCGGCGAGGAGCATCCGCGCACCGCCGCCATTACCCGGCGCCTCGTCGACCTCTACGAGGCGTGGGACAAGCCCGACCGCGCCGAGTTGTGGCGTGCGAGACTCCCCGGACTATCCGAATAGCGAAGTGTCTCCTCCTGGCGTCGAAGACGGTGAGGGTCCCGGTGCCGGGCGAGTCTGCGGTGAAACGACGATCGCCGGGCCCTGATTCAGTACTCTCGAAGCACCGGTCCGGTCTCGATCGTGAGAACCCTGATCAGGGGGGTGATGGTGCCGGCCATCCCGGCGACAACGGCAACAACCCATCCTTCGAGGGCGGGAGCCAACCCGAGAGTGAAGGGCACCAAACCGGAGCTGTTGAAGGGCTCGAAGCGGACGTCGGTGATGACGTGCAGAATGCCCGCCGCGATCGGCATGGCCGCCAGCCCACCCACGCCGGCGAGGAGCAGCCCCTCGATCAGAACCAGGCGGGCGACCCGCCACCGGCTCCATCCAAGCGCCCTCAAGATGGCGAGCTCGCGGTACTGTTCGCTGACGTTGACGTGCATCGAGTTGGCGACCCCCATGGCGGCGACCAGTAGCGCGACCAGCGCGAGAAAACGAGCGAAGTGCTCCACGACACTCATCTGTCCGTAGATGTCCACCCACGATTCGGCGGTGGCGGCTTCCATTCCGGGAAGATCCTGAGCCGCGCTCGCGAGAATCCTCTCTCTGTCGTGTTGATCCTCCACCAGGAGAAACAGCAGATGCACCATGTCCCGAAGGTTGAAGAGATCCTGGACGGTCCGGAGCTCGATGACGGCGCCGCTGTCGAGGATGGCATTCCCCGACCGGTACACTCCCACGATGCTCAATGCCCTGCGCCTCACGTCGATCCGTTGTCCAACCTCCACCCCGAGGCGCGCCGCAGCTCGTTCGCCGAGCATGATCTCGTCCGGACCTCCCCCGACACTCCTCCCGTCTATTGGAGGCAGGCGGCTCATGATGGTCTCCCCAGGGTCGAGACCGAAGACGAGAAAGTAGGAGCTCTCCGGAAGGCGAGTTTTGCCCAGGGCAACCCTTGATATCGCGCCGACCCCCTTGACCCGGCTCACGGCCGCGACCTGCTCCGAGCTCAGCAGCGAGCTCCAGGGTGAGGTGGCCGATTCCTGCTGGACCACGATCTGGGAAGCGAAGACCCCCACCAGCCCCCTGAACTGTGCGAGGAATCCAGCGGCAGACGCCACCAGGATCATGTATAGAGCCGCTGCGAGGGACACCCCGGAGATGGTCAGCAGCGTCCGGCGCCGTCGGCGTCGTGTGCCGCGGAGGATCATTCGAAGCTCCACCTCAGACCTCGCCTCCCCTCCCGCCTTCGGTGCGACCGGGAACCGATCTGCGCAACGCGTCCACGACCGCGGACGTGAGCCACCACGTCAACCCGCCCGCGAAATTCGCCACCAGATCCCGAAGATTGTTGTCGTACAACCCGACCCCCGCATCGGGGATCCGGGAGACGACCGCGTACTCGACGATTTCCCAGAGCGCCCCGAGTCCGAGGACCATCAGAACCACCGCCAGACCGCCCCTCCGTGTCAGATGGCTGACAACCAGGGCAGCGATGAACGAGTTCGCCCAGTGGACGTATTTGTCGAACCGAATCCCGCACAGCACGATGTCGTACAACCGGCCATCCTGGTATGGGATCAGGCCGCCGGCAAAGTGAATCAGGATCGCGATCTCCGCGGCCGCCAGCAACCACAGGGGCCAGTCGAACCGGCGCAGCGTCCTCCACACCGCGAGCACGACCACGATGCATATCACCGCGTAGATACCGAACTCACCGAGGTGCCCATCGCCGCGAAAATGAACGAACCGGCTCAGGAATACCGAGCCGGTCGCCGCGAGGAAGAGCGACAGATTGACGATCACAAACCAGTCGAACACGTTGGCGGCAGATCGGTGACCGCCCGACTCTCGGCCTCCTTCGTTCCGAGGGCTGCCGGTCTCAACCCCGACCATCGATCCTCCCGTCCCGCATCCGCAGAATCCGGTCGGCATCGCCGGCGACTCGGTCGTTGTGCGTGACCACGACGACTGTCGCGGGTCGATTTCCCCGGCGGCCGAATAGAAGCTCGAGAACCCGATCGCCGGCCTTCGAGTCCACGTTGCCGGTGGGCTCGTCCGCCAGAATCAAGCCGGGGGATCCGGCCAGGGCTCGGGCGACGGCCGTCATCTGCCTCTCCCCCCCGGAGAGTTTCTCGGCGACGAATCGAGCACGATGAGCGAGACCGATGTCGCGAAGGATCGATCTCGCCCGGCGCCGGGCATCGGTTGATCGAGCGCCGACGCCGACCAGCGGGAGCATGACGTTTTCCTCGACGGTGAGATGGGGCAACAGGTGGTGGAACTGAAACACGATGCCCAGGTGTCGGCCTCGCCATCGCTCCGGTGATCGGATCCCCTCTGCCGGCCTGCCCCCGACGATGAGCTCGCCGCCGTCCTGGCGCTCGAGCAGGGCCAGGATCGACAGGAGGGTCGACTTGCCACAACCGGTCGGGCCGGTGATGGCGATGCGCTCACCCGGTTGGATCTCGAGGTCGGTCCCCCGGAGGGCGTGAACCAAGCCACCGTCGAAGCTCTTGGTCAGCCCACGGGCAACGATGCCCAAAGGCCTCTCTGCCGCCTCCGAAGAGCTGCTCAGGCGTCTCTCTTCCTCCACGATCCCAATCCGTTGCGTTCGGACCACAATCTCTTGTCGAATCGAGACTTTCGACGAGCCTACCACACGCCGCATTTTGTGGATTCAATCGGATCTCAGTAGCCGTCTGCAACGGCCGGCGCAACGTGACGCCCGGCGACCGTGCATTGACAGCGGCGGCTCCGGTCATTACGTTCTCCATCAGGAACACCAAATAGAAAACGGGGAACGCCATGTCTCCAATCTTTCGGCGTGCATCAGAGTCGATGGGGCCGGGCTATGTCCTGGCCATTGTCGCCGCCGTTGCAGGCGGCCTCATGCTCACCACCACCGGACCGTCGGGCGAGGGAGCCGGTTCACGGCCGCCGTCTCCCAGCGCCACGGCCGAGGGTGGTCCTCTCTACATCCCGGCCGCGGCACATGTGTCCGGGGCGGCCGAAACAGACTGGCGAACCGATCTCGAGATCTACAACCCGGGCAGCCAACAGGCGGGCTTTGAAATCTCACTCCTCGAGAAGAACCAATCGAACCCGGCTCCGGCCACGGTCGGATTCTCGCTCGTCTCCGGGATGGCTGTTCGGTACGACGATGTCCTCAATTCGGTCTTCGACTTCACCGGATCCGCGGGTCTGAGAATCACCGCCACGAGCGGCGAGGTCGTCGCCGTCAGTCGAACGTACAACCAAACAAGCGTGGGAACCTATGGTCAATTCATCGGTTCCGACGTCGAGGCCAACGCGATCGAGGCCGGCCAGGAGGGTCGGATCATCCAGCTCACCCACAACCTCTCAAACAACACCGGCTATCGGACCAACGTCGGCTTCCTCAACTGCACCACCGAGACTATCGCCGTGAGGGCCGAGCTCTACACGTCGGACGGAGATCGTCTCGGAACCAGATCCTACGACCTCGAGCCTCTGATGTTCAGCCAGAAAGACCGGATTTTCGAGCAGGTCACGGACGAAGACGTCGCCGACGGCTATGTCGTCGTCACGACGGCGACACCGGGCGGCCGATTCTTCGCCTACGCGTCGGTGGTGGACAATCGAACCGGCGATCCCGTTTACATCCCGGCGGTCACGCTCAACGGGACGGTGTCGAACGAAGCCGTCTATGTTCCTGCGGCGGCGCACGTGGCCGGAGCCGCGGGAACCAACTGGCGGACGGACCTGGAGCTGCACAACCCCGGCGCAACGACCGCGAGGTATGAAATCGCGCTTCTCGAGCGGGATCGGGCGAACTCGAATCCGGATACCGAGACCTATCAGGTCGGCGGCGGTCACTGCCTGCGCCTGGAGGACGTTTTGCTCACGGTCTTCGGCGCGAGTGGCGGTGCGGCGCTGCGAATCACCCCGATCAACGGCCAAGTTCTGGTGACGAGCCGCACCTACAACCTGACGGACGACGGAACCTTCGGACAGTTCATCGGCGGCGTCGGTGAGTCCAGGGCCGTCGGGTATCAGGAGCGGAGCGCGCTGATCGAGCTGTCGCACCACCTCACCACCGATACCGGATACCGAACCAACATGGGCTACGTCAACTGCGCGGCTTCAGCGGTCGATATTCGAGCCGATATGTACAGAGCGGATGGCACCTACTTGGGAACCACGAGCGTCACGTTGCAGCCATACATGCACAAACAGATCGATCGTGTGTTCGGAACCGTCACGACCGATGAGGTTCCTGACGGGTACATCGTCGTGTCGACGTCCGATCCCGGTGGGAGGTTTGTTGCGTACGCGTCGGTGGTCGACAACTCCACCGGCGATCCGGTGTGCATTCCCGCGACCCCGGTCGGCGGGGCGGCGCCGCAGCCCACCCCGACCCCGACACCGACACCGGGTCCGACCTCGGACATCGAGCCCCTCGAGATCGTCGAGTGGCTCTTCGACTGGTTGGGAACCGTGCCCGGCGCCGGCGTCGTTCCCGACATCGAGGGCGCGGTGGCATGGGTTCAAACCAGCGGCCTCGACGACGTTCTGCAGGCGATTGCGAGTCAGAACCCCAACATCGTCTCCTGGACCCACCACCACCTCGAGGTGAACTACGGCAACGGGTATGCGCTCGCGGACGGCACCCTCTTGAAGGGTCGGATCTCGGTCGATTTTCCGTTTGTGAACTCAACTTCCGACGAGCTCAACATCAACTACACAGGCCACACGACCGGGCTCGAGATCGACGGCAGAGTTCCGCCGATCGATGACGCCGGCGGCTATTTCCAAGTGAGGGTCGACGGTGAAGGTCACGCGGCCGGCGCCTTCAGCATCACCGGCACCGGTGGCTCCGGCACGGCTGAGTTCGTCAACACTCTGAACGGTGTCCTGGGGATCGACACCGCGACCTGCCTGACCTATCCAATGGCCGGCACCATCACCTTCGAGCTCGAGGATGGTATTCACACGATCACCGTCGGGCCCGAGTGCGATGGGACCTTCACCTACACAGGCCCGGCGGGAACCGGCGATCTCGCGTTCCGTCTGCGTTGGGCGGGCATCCAGGATCTCGACCTTCACGTTCGAGAGCCGAGTGGAGAGGAGATTTGGTTTGCCGATCGGTTTTCGGCGACCGGCGGAGTGCTCGATCTGGACAGTAACGCCGCGTGTATGAGTCAGGCGCTGCACCCGACCGAGAACATCTTTTGGCCGCTCGGGCATGCACCTCACGGGAGCTATGAGTTCTGGGTGGTGCTGTACTCCGACTGCGCCGCGAGCCCGACGCCGGAGTACACGCTGCAGGTGATCGAGGGGGGGACGGTGGTGAGGGAGATCGAGGGGACCATCGCAGACGCCTCGAGTCCCCGCTACACTCACGAGTACTGATCGCGGCACCCGTCAAGGGTGGCGCCCATCCGAGGTGAATGGCCCCGAGTCGCTGTACCAGCGGAACTACGTCCCGCGAGCCTGGAGTGAAGAGCCATGGCCCATGACATCAGTCGCTTCTCGGGCACCGAGAGCTACATCACATCGGCGGAGCTGCGGCATGCCGTCAACGTCTCGGTCACCATCCAGCGGCCGCTGCTGGTGCGGGGTGAGCCGGGCACCGGAAAGACCCTTCTCGCGCAGGCGGTCGCCGAGGATCTCGGACTCGAACAGATGACCTGGAACGTCAAGTCCACCTCCAAGGCGGCCGACGGCCTGTATGTCTACGACACAGTGCAGCGTCTTCAGGACAGCCGCTTTGGCGACCACGACGTCTCCGACATCCGCCAGTACATCCACCTCGGGCCGCTCGGCAGAGCG
>JARFRM010000065.1 GCA_029287235.1 Thermoanaerobaculales bacterium | reverse complement strand
GGAACGGCTGGCGCTTCTCGAAGAGCGCGGCCGCGTGTTCGAGAAGTTCTCGACCGTCATCTCGAGCTTCGAGCGCAAGGGCGGCGATCCGGCTGAGGTGGCGGCGATGCGCGGCTACCTCTCGGCGGTCGAGATCGAGGGGCGGTCGCGGCTGACCCTGCAGGAGTTTGCCGACACATTCCTGGAGTGGCTGTTTTCGCCAGAAGGGGGCGTGGGAATCGCCCTTCGCATCGCGATCATCGCCGGGTCATTGTTCGGCCTGTTGATCGTCGCCCGGATCGTGCGCAGCTGGGCGCGACGCGCGTTCAGCCGGGTGCAGAACCTCTCCAAGCTGCTGAGCGGCTTCCTCGCCATGGCCGTCTACTGGCTCACCATCGCCGTCGGGCTGATGATCGTTCTCGCCGCGCTCGGGGTGAACATCACACCGCTCTTCGCTCTCGTCGGCGGCGCATCCTTCATCATCGCTTTCGCCCTGCAGGAGACGCTCGGTAACCTCGCCGCCGGGCTGATGATCATGTTCAACCGTCCATTCGACGAGGGCGACTACGTCAAGGTCGCCGGTCTTGGCGGGACCGTCAAGCACGTCTCCGTGGTTTCGACGACGGTGACCACGCCCGACAATCAGTTGATCGTGATCCCGAACTCCAAGGTGTGGGGCGACGTCATCACCAATGTCACCGCGTCGGACACCCGCCGCGTCGACCTCGTCTTCGGCATCGGCTACGGCGACTCGATCGAGGCGGCGCAGAAGGTTCTGGAAGGGGTGGTCGCGAACCACCCGCTGGTTCTGGAGGATCCGGCGCCGGTGATCCGGGTGAGCGAGCTGGCGGACAGCTCGGTCAACTTCATCGTGCGCCCGTGGACGAAGACCGGTGACTACTGGACTGTCTACTGGGATCTCCAGCGCGCAGTGAAGGAGGCGTTCGACGCCAACGGTATTTCGATCCCGTTCCCGCAGACGGACATGCACCTCCACGTCGCAGGCGGCGGCGGGGCGGGAGAGGGGCCGATCGTATCGGCACTGACCGGAGAATCATGATGGGATGGATGGGTACCACATACACACCTCCACACTTGTTTCGATGGGTACCGATGGGTACCACGTACACACTTCCAGGATGGGTACGATGGGTACGATGGGTACCACGTACACACTTCCACACTTGTTTGATGGGTACCGATGGGTACCACGATGGGTACCACGTACACACTTCCACACTTGTTTGATTGAGAGAGGTGCCAAGCCCACGGAGCGGAGAGGAGAGATTGCGACATGTTCAAACAGGAGAACTTCCGGCTGGACGGCGCAAAGGCGATCGTCACCGGCGCCGGCGCGGGGATCGGGCGCGCGATCGCGGAGACCTTCGCCGGTGCGGGCGCGGCAGTCGCCGTGACCGACCTGGATGCCGCCGCCGCAGAGAGCGTCGCCGAGGGGATCGTCGCCGCGGGAGGGCGGGCCTTCGGGGCCGCCTGCAACGTGACGAAGGAAGAGGACCTGGAGGGCGCCGTGGACCGAGCCGTCTCCGAGTTCGACGGGTTGACCATCCTGGTCAATAATGCCGGCGGCGGCGGACCTAAGCCCTTCGACATGCCCATGACCGACATGCACTGGGCCTTCGAGCTCAACGTGTTCTCCGTGTTCCGCCTGTGTCAGCTCGCCGCCCCCAACATGGCAAGGGCGGGTGGGGGATCGATCCTCAACATCACGTCGATGGCCGCGGAGAATCGCAACCGTCGGATGGCATCCTACGCATCATCCAAGGCCGCCGAGAGCCACCTCACGCGCAACATCGCGCACGACCTCGGACCCATGGGTATCCGCGTCAACGCCATCGCGCCCGGCGCGACCCGGACCACGGCACTCCAGTCGGTGCTGACGCCGGAGATGGAAGCAGCCATGCTGAAGCACACGCCGCTGAAGCGGCTCGGAGAGCCCGAGGACATGGCCAACGCGGCGCTCTTTCTCTGCTCGCCGGCGGCCGCCTGGATCAGTGGTCAGGTTCTGACCGTTTCCGGCGGCGGCGTACAGGAACTCGGCTGACGCCAGGCGGCCAGCCCCTAGTGATCGCAGCCGTCAACGGATCGGTCTCACATCAGTCCGCGTTTCTCGGGTGCGGCCCGGGAACGCGGCAAGGAAAGCTGCTCAGAGTCGAACGAGCATGCGGAAATATACTGATGAAACGTGTAGCTCAAATAAGGAGGGCGTCGATGCGAACGTTCGAAAAATGGCAAGGAATCGCTGCGGTGGCGCTGATTTGTGCGACTGTCTCCGGGGTCGCCCACGCGCAGTCGGATGTGCTGACGGCCCGCGAATCCGACCCCCGGGTGATGGGCTGGATGGAGGGCTTCCCACCGCCGCCCGACAGGCTCATCACGCAGCCCGACTCGAATTATTTCAGCTTTCCCCGGCTACGCTGGTCGGTCTGCCACCTGCGTGAATTCCTGCCCACGGAAGCCATCAGCCGCGGCATCGGGGTGCCCGCGCCGCTGCCGTACCTGCCGCCGGCACAATTCGCCGACATGCGCCAGGCGATCGACGCGCTGACCTTCACGCCGATGAATGGCGACGAGGAAATGACCTGGGAGGCGTCGCTCCTCGCGAACTATACCGACGGCATGCTGATCATTCACCGGGGTCGGGTCGTCTACGAGCGCTACTTCGGCTGCCTGGAGGAAGACGGCAAGCACGCGATCATGTCGATGACCAAGTCCGTGACGGGCCTCCTTGCCGAGATCCTCGTGGTGGAAGGCAAGCTCGACGACACGCTTCGAGTCGAGGAGGTGATCCCGGAGGTCGGCAACAGCGCGTTTGCGACTGCGACGGTCAGGGAAGTCATGGACATGACCACCGGGGTGCAGTACTCGGAGGACTACTCGGATCCCAACGCCGACATCTGGCTCTACTCGCGCGCGGCAAGCCCCCTGCCCAAGCCCGAGGGTTACGACGGGCCGGATGGCTACTGGGAATACCTGCAGCAGGTGGAGCCCGAGGGCGAGCACGGCGAGCAGTTCCATTACCGGACCATCAACTCGGACATGCTGGGCTGGATCCTCAGCCGCGTATCCGGGAAAGCCTTGACAGACCTGGCCTCGGAGCGCCTATGGCGCCCCATGGGGGCCGAGCAGGACGCCTACCAGACCGTGGACGGCAAGGGCGTGCCCTTCGCCGGCGGCGGCATCAGCGCGGGCCTGCGCGACCTCGGGCGGCTGGGCCTGCTGATGCTCGACGAAGGTGAGATCAACGGCGATCGCCTGTTCCCGGCGGAGGTGGTGCGCCGCATCCGCAAGGGCGGCGACCCGTCGAAGTTCGCCGGCTTCCCCACCATCCCCGGCGGCAGCTACACCAGCCAGTGGTGGGTATTTCACAACGCGAACCGCGCCTTTGCCGCGCGCGGCGTGCACGGGCAGACGATCTACGTCGATCCGACGGCCGAGATGGTGCTGGTGCGCCTGGCCTCGTTCCCCAGGGCGCAGAACGGCTTCATCGACCCGACGTCGCTGCCGGCTTACCAGGCGGTCGCGGATTACCTGGTGGCCCAGGAGCTGGAGTGACCCCGGTCACCCGGCCCGTCCGTCCAGGTCAATGGGTGCCAGCCGTAGCATTCTCAGCAATGCTGACCTGAGCCGCCTCTTCATCTGCGTTCTTCCCTGCTCGCAGTCGTCGGAATCGCATCACGGGTTGAGTCAACCGGTTGCTTGGTTTTCAGAAGCTGCGACCCCACGGGTGCAGGCGCTGCACGCTTGGAGCCTCGACGACGACGAGGAACATTTCCTCAGATTTGGACTTGACTCTCGATAGAGGCACCTATGAGAGCTCAGGGCAAACCCAGCTCCTCCATGGTCTGACGGATCCGGTCGTCGGCGATCAACCCGATCTGCTCGCACAGGGCGCGCAGCCAGGGGAAGGGCGCGTCGCGATCGGCCCGAGCCTTCTCGATCCAGCGGATCGCCTGACGGCTTCGGCCGCGCGCGATCTCGATCAATGCTCGGCCGGTGGCGCCGACGTACTGGGACTCAGCCATGTCCTCGACGTTGGTGAGCCAGCGGTTCGCGTCTTCTTCGCGCCCAAAGAAGAAGTTGATGGCTGCGGCGTAGCAGACGATGTACGGGACGGCGCCGCCGGTCATGTCGAGCGCCTGCTCGATGTGTGCCAGCGCCGACTCGCCGTCACGCCGTTTCCAGCTGATCAGCGCCCTGTAGTACGGCACGAGCCAGTAGTCGGGGAAGAGCTCTTGCGCTTTTCGAGCCTCGAGCTCGGCCTCGTCGAGTCGACCGGCGTAGAACAGGCACAGCGACACGTGCACATGAATCATCGGGTTGAGCGGGTCAGCGTCCCGCGCCCTGAGGATGCTGGCCACGGTCGCGTCGGACCTCCGGGCGGTCGCTGCCACCATCGCGGAGTAGAAGTGGTTCCAGACCTCGTTCGGGCTGAGCTCGATGGCGGCCTCCATCTCGGTGAAGGCGCCCTCCCAGTCGAACTCGTGCCACGCCAGATAGATCGCGTGAATGGCACGGGCGGGTCCGAGGCTCGGATCGAGATCGAGGGCCCGGCGCACCGCCGAGCGAACCTTCGGGAACGCCTCACAGCCGGGCATCTCGCCGAAGTTCGCGCGGATCATGTAGCACTCCGCCATGAGTGCGTAGGCGTCGGCGTAATTCGGATCGAGCGACACCGCAACGTCGAGGTACTCCAGCGCTGACACCAGGCCCGGCTCGTGGAACTCGGTCATCCGATGTCGCGCCTTGAGCAGCTGGTGGAAGGCCTCGAGATTGTCGGTGCCCTGCCGGGTCAACCGGGATTCGGATTTGCCGCCGAACTCGACCTCGAGCTGCTCGACAATCGCCATGACGATCTCGTCCTGGGTGTCGAAGACGTCCTTCATCTCTCCGTCGAAGCGCTCCGACCAGAGCTGCAGACCGTCGGCGCAGCCGGCGAGCTGGGTCGTGATTCGTAGCCGGCTGCCCGAGATGCGGACGCTGCCCTCGAGAACCGCATCGACCCCGAGGGTGCGGCCGATGTGGCGGACGTCGAGCTCGCGGCCGCGAAACTGGAAGGCCGAGCTTCTGGCGGTGACCTTGATTCCGGGCAGCCTGCTCAACGCGTGAATGAGCTCCTCGGAAAGACCGTCGCTGAAGTAGTCGTCGTCGGGGTTGCCGCTGCGGTTGAGGAAGGGCAGCACGGCGATCGATGTCCCGGCCTCGGCGGAGTCCGTTCGACCGGCCCCTCCGATGTCCTCCAGCGCGGTTCGCAGCTCGACTGCACTGACGAAACGCCGATCGGGGTCCCGCTGGAGCAGCCGCCGCACCACCGGCTCGAGCGCCTGCGGGAGCGGCGGTTCGCCGGGCGGCGCGACCGTCGGTTCGCCCCGAAGCAAGCCGTCAAGCACACCCGCGAGAGTGCGCCCCTGGAAGGCACGTCGGCCGGTCGCCATTTCGTAGATCACGGCGCCGAAGGAAAAGAGGTCCGATCTGGAATCCACGGCCTGGCCGAGAGCCTGCTCGGGCGCCATGTAGCCCGCGGTTCCAACGATCACGCCGAGCTCCGTGAGCCGGGCTGGAAGAGGTTCGGTCGGATCCTCGTCGCTCGGGGGGGCGAGCGTCGGCGGAATCGACGTTGCGATCCCGAAATCGAGGATTTTGACCATGCCCTCGTCCGAGATCATCAGGTTCGCCGGTTTGAGATCGCGGTGCACGATCCCCTCGCCGTGGGCGGCAACGAGCCCGTCCGCAATCTGGATCGCGATCTCGATCAGCTCGTCAACCGGCATCGGTCCTTCGGCGATTCGCTCTGCCAGAGTCCTGCCCCGCACCCGTTCCATCACCAGGAACCGATGACCATCCAGCTCCTCGAGACCGAAGACGACGGCGATGTTCGGGTGGTGCAGCGCTGCCAGGGTTCGCGCCTCGCGATCGAATCGAGCCACCCGTCCGGGCTCCGAGCCGAGCTCGCCGGAGATCATCTTGATCGCGACCTCGCGGCGCAGCCGGGTGTCCTCGGCGAGGTAGACCTCCCCCATGCCACCCACTCCGAGAGCGTCAATGACCCGGTAGTGCCCGAGCTTCATTCCGATCATTAGTGGAGGGTATCAAACGTTCCGGCTTCACCTGGCTTGAATCGTCAACTCCAGGGAGTAACCTGCGCAATGGGCGACCGCGTTCGCATTCAGAAGCGTGCCACGTTCACATTTACACAATTGCGCCCCGGCGGATGGTGCGACCAAGGGGCCTCGATCAAAACATTGCGGTAGGCTGAAAGGACCACAATCCAACAACTGTGAACGTGGCATCCATCGGCATCCATCCGGTGCGGTTTTTTCCACAATACAATTCTCAGCCGGACAATTCTCTGCCGGCGCCCTCGCAGGCCAGGAGCCGTCCCTGGATACCCCCCCCCCTCGATCTCTCCTCCGGATTTTGAAAGCGGCTCGCGAGAAGGCTCGACGGTCGCTCGTCAAGCGCCACGATCCACCTTGACAGTTGCGATCTTCGTTGAGGGGAAGAATCGGTCCGGAGAGCGGACGCTTTCCGGACCGGGCCAGGTGAGATCCGAGATCAGCCCTCGGTGACGGGCTGCGGGTTGTAGTAGAAGCGTTCGTCGTAGATCTTGCCGTCACGCCAGCGCTGCACTGCCACCTGGGTAAAGGCCAGCCGCTGACCGTACTGCGTGTTGTGGAAGTCCAACCACCACTGAGTCATCGACAGATCGTCGGCAATGGCGACCGACTTGAGCTCGGCGCCGTACCAGGTGGTGTTGTCGACGAATGCCTGCTCGCGCTCGAGGTTGGCTGCCAGGCCGACGGTAGGTTCGGCGTCGTTCTCGGCCATGACCAGATCTTCGGCGTAGAACTCGCGCATCGCATCCATGATCTCGCCTTGTTGGATCTTCTCGTTGAGGGCGTCTAACCGTTGGCGAATTTCATCGTGTGTCATTTCTGTCCTCCGTGGCCGCGGTCGCGGCCGTGTGTTGTTGTTTCCTGTTTCCCGAGCCGACCGAGAGCCTCAGAAAGATCAAGCTGCTCATCGGGCCCGAGAATGGAAAACCAGTCGACGATGGCGGCGGCATGCCGCGGGAATAACTCCTCGATCAATTTTCGACCCACCGAGGTGAGGTGAACGGTCACCGCCCGTCGGTCGTCTTCGCTTCTGCGCCGCTCGACGAGGCCGTCGCGCTCGAGGTTGTCGACCACGGTTGTCAGATTCGCGGGGCTGCACAGGAGCTTGGATGCGAGCTCCGTCTGACGCATCGGACCGAGGTGGAAAAGCGCCTCGAGAGCTCCGAACTGGCTCTCGGTCAGCCCGTCATCGCGCAGTGAAGCGGCCTCCAGGGCCGACAGCGTATTCGCCGCCCGTCGCAGCTTGATATAAGCGTTCAGGGCGCGGAGCTCGTGTTCGGATCCTTGGTGTTTCGTTCCCATCGGAAGGGAGAACCGCGGTGGACTCGAAAATATTTCGAACTTAAAATATTCGATGTGGAAATGTAGAACCTGGTGGGACCGTCATCGCGGGTGCCGTTTCCCGTAATCCGCGGCGGCAAGGAGACGCCGTGAGGCCGTCCGCGGCTGGGAATGCCGCAACGCCGACCACAACGCGGAGTACGGTGAGCTGGCCCACGTAAACATTGCCACACTGACGAGAAACCAGGTCGATCCGTGCGCTAGAACCAGATCAGCCCACGGTCTTTGATTGACAATTCGCCGTTGGATTCTGACAAGGCCTTCCCTTTGCCGTTCACACAGCGCCACGCGGTCCACGCGGCGGCTGTGGCATCGAGGAGGTCATCGGGCGGGGCTTTGCCGGTGAGTTCGTCGAGTTGGTCGGGGAGGTCGATGCCCTGGGCGGCGAGGAGGGTGCGGCGTTCCATCTGGCCGTTCCACGTTTTCTTCGAGAAATTGAGTGGCGCGCCCTTCATGGCGCGGAAGCAGACCTCGGGGTGGACTTCGATGGTGCTGGGGTGGTCGGTGATGAAGGCTTCGGCTTCGAGAATCTTGGCGCGGAGGGCCCAGGTTTGGCGGGAGAGGCCTTTGGTGGTGATTTGGCGGTGGAGGGCCTTCGCGGCGGAGTAGGTCGGTTTGTCGTAAACGGGGCGGGGTGGGGTTGTGAAGACGCTGAAGCGGCGAGGGCCGACGAAGGTGCGAGCGGCGAGGTCGGAGGGACGGGGCCAGTCGGTACCGTCGGTGGGGAGGCCGATGGGAATGTCGAGGGCGAGGAGGGAGAGGTCGGGCAGGTGCGGTGGGAGATCGTCGAGTCGGTCGATGATCACGGCTTGGTGATAGGCGCCGTTCTCGAGGACGACGACGATCCAGCGGCCTTTGAAGA
>JARFRM010000029.1 GCA_029287235.1 Thermoanaerobaculales bacterium | reverse complement strand
TCGGCCCAGGTCGGCGGGTAGAGATACAGCACCCCGGCCTCCCAGTGCCACTCGCCGGGGGCGTCGAGCTCATCGAGATCGTTGTCGATGAAGTAGCCCGAACCGGGATCCGAGAAGGGATCTTGGAACTTGCCCTCGGGGCCGAGAGCTAGCGTGTCCACCGGTCCGTGCTGGGTGATGGGCCTGGTCTCCCACCACCAGCTCCACCGCCTCCACCGAACGAAGGCGCCGGTCCATCGGCCCGAGGACACTCCGGGGCGGGCGGCCAGCTCGCTGTCGAGGATCTCGTCGGGCTGGTTGTCTGCGTCGTTGCGCAGGAAACCTGCGTCGGCGTTGGGCCAGCGGGCGAGCCGGACGAAACGACCGTCCACGTAGCAGGCGAGGACCCGACCGGGGACCGCACCGGTGCGCACCGCCGGGTTCTGCGGCCAGGTCCCGGTCAGGTGGGCGCGAACACTGCCGGTCAGAATCGGCCGTGCGCCGTTGCCGTAGGCGCGAACGCTGAGGCCGGAAGGGACGCTCAGATCGCTGGCGAAATAGGTCCCTCCCCGATCGAGAAGAATGGAATCTCCGGAGCTCGCCCGCGCGACCGCGTGGCCGAGGGTGGCCAGGGGCTCGGCGACGGTCCCCGCGGAACCGTCGGCGCCGCCCGGCGCCACGTGCCAGTCGCGCCCCTCCGCTCCGAACGCTGCGGCGAGCACGACGAGGCCGGCGACCACGGTTCGAACCAGCGCTGTGCGGACCATCGACCACCTCCGGATCTTCCAACCACGGTAGACGGTTTCAGGGGATGGACGGTGTGGCGGGCATCACTCGCTGCGAAACGGCCCGTGATGTGAGGGGGTGCTCAAGTACTCAAATAAATAACTAATTAGTGATATAATGATGAAGCAGTAAACGTCGAGGGACGAGGAGGTCCACCATGAACATTCCCATCGCCGCCGCGATCATCATCGGTTTCGCTCTCGGTCTCATCACGGCGGTTGTCGCCGGGGTCGCGACGATGCGTTCGTCGATGATCGTGCCCGAGCTGAGCTCGAAGTCCTTCGACGCGACCTGCGCGGCCATCGAAGAGGTAGTCCCGGGAACCGAAGGCTGGAGCTTCCCCATGGAGAGCCTCGACATGTCGGCGAAGCTCGCCGCCAAGAACTCGCTGCCCGAGAACGTCATGAAAATCCGGCTCTACTTCATGTGCAATCCAGCTGTCGCCAAGACGGTTCTCGGGGCCAACCCGAAGCTGTCGGCGATCATGCCGTGCTCGTGGTCGGTCTACGAGCTCGCCGACGGGTCGGTGTGGGTGTCGCACATGAACATCGGGATGATGGCGAAGATGATGGGTGGTGTGGTCGGCGAATCCATGGGCGGCGTGGCGAAGGACGACGAGCGCTTCCTCCAACAGGTGCTGCACTGATCGACGAAACCGCCCTACAATGAGCCTCACTGGAGGCTCGGATGCGTCTTCCCCGTGAGCTCGATCCCGTTGAGATCCGAATCCTGGGGTGCCTTCTGGAAAAAGAACGGACCACCCCGGACGCCTACCCGCTGACGCTCAACTCGTTGACGGCTGCGAGCAACCAGAAGAGCAATCGGGACCCGGTGATGGATCTCACCGCGCCGGAGGTCAACGAGGTCCTCGGTCGGCTCCGCGCCGAGGTGCTGGTGTGGCCCGAGGAGGGTCCTCGAGCGACGAAGTGGACCCACAACCTCGATCGGAAGTGGGGCCTCGATCCGGCGGGGATGGCAGTGATGACCGTGCTCATGCTCAGAGGCGCTCAGACCACGGGCGAGATCCGAACGAGAACCGAACGAATGCACCCGTTCGCCTCGACGCGCGACGTCGAGGATGTGCTCATCGCTCTCAGCGAAGGCGACGAAGCCCTGGCAGTGCACCTCGCGCGACAACCCGGTCAGAAGGAGGCCCGGTGGACCCACCTGGTCGGCGGCGAACCGGATGTGTCGACGGCGGTCTTCGTCCCGTCATCCGCACCTCCGGTCTCGGGGATCGCCGATCGGGTCGCCGAGCTCGAGGATCGGGTATCCAGGCTGGAAGAGCTGCTGGCCGAGCGCGGCTGATGCTTGTGGGTCGCTGCCGACCGCGATACCCTGGAATGTGAGTGTCCAAGGAGGTCGCAATGGACGAGAGACGTTCCGGGAAAGACCGCAGACGTGGCGTCGATCGGAGAGAGGGCGTCGATCGGAGGGCGAAGACGGACCCGAATTGGCCGGAGGACAAGGAACGGCGCGCCGGCGCCGATCGCCGGACAGGCGAACGACGGACCGGTGACGACCGTCGCGGTTCGGACTGAGGCCTCCGAGGGTTCCCGACGCAGATCCGGAGACGCGGTGCCCCTGCGCTGGGAACTCTCCTCATCAGCGATTCGGGCCGAGACAGCCGGAGGCTGAGTCGGCCCGAATCGCTACTTCATCCCCTTCATCAGGTCCTTGCGCTTATACTTCTTCGGCGGTGAGAAGTCCGCGGGATCGGTGGCGACCTCTTTGGCCTCGACGAGCTTCGACTCGCCGTCGAGCACACCGTCGTCGCCGTACTCTCGGGTTCGCACGGGGAAGCCGTTCATCTCTTTCATGTGCTCGTAGGCCGCGTCGCCGATAGACGCGCCGTCGCCCATTTTGGGCAGGTTGTCGAGCATCTCGGTCATGAACTCGCCCATGGCGTGAAACGCATCGACGACCTCGTCGCCGCCGGCAACGTTGTCCCAGGCGGTGACGCAGAGCTCGCGCTCGCGGACTCCGCTGCGCCAGACCTCATAGATCTCGCAGTCGAAGCCGTTGACACTGTCTTTCGATCCAGTCTTTTTCAGCTCCGATGGTTCTCGAGTTTCAGCCATGGCCGGCATCTTGCCTTTCATCATCTTTTCCATTTTGGCGCGTTGGCTTTCGGGCATCGCCGACAGGGCCTGTTCCATGGACGCCATGGCCTGGTTGACGGTCGCGGAGAGCTTCTCCATCTGTTCCTTGTCGAAGACGAAGTAGCTCTTGT
>JARFRM010000007.1 GCA_029287235.1 Thermoanaerobaculales bacterium | reverse complement strand
ACCTTCTAACTTTCTGACCTTCTAACCTTCTAACCTTCGGGCTTCCTCACTCCTCACCCACCCCAACCTCAAACGTCACCGGACAGTGATCCGAAACATCGAAGAACGTCCCGTCCTCTTCCCCCGGCCGTGAGACGAGATCGCCGCACTGGAGCCTTTCGCACTGGAGCCATGAACGGGCCGGGCCGGTGACATCCAGCCCTCCGACAAAGACATGATCGAGCAGGGAGGACTGAAATACGCCGTCCGCGCCTCCCGGGCCCTCCCAGTACTGGCTGCATCCGGTCGCGTTGTCGAGGCGCTGGAGCCCGGCCCCGGCAAGGATCTCGTCGACCCGGCGAAGCTCCGCGGCCGGCGACACGCGATGCCCGCCCATGGTGTTGAAGTCACCCTGGAGGATGAGGTCCCGATCACCGCTGCGTACGACCCACTCCCCGATCCACTCGCCCAGGATGCGAATCTGCTCGAGGCGGTGCTCGAGATCCTCGCGACCTGAATCCAGGTGAACCTCGACCATGGTGAAGTCGAGATCGGGCTCGGTCTTGGATTTCAGACGCACCGCGAGGGCGGGCCGCAACCCCGGCTTGACGACAACGGAATCGATCTCGATGGGGCCCTCGACCAGCTCGAAGGCGTCGCCGTCCCAGGCGATCGCGAGGTGCTGGCCTCCCCGACCGCCTCGCCGGGAGAACAGGATTCGCATCGGCCGGCCGCCACCGGCGCGACGGAGGATGGGTGGAAAGCGGCGGGTGTCGCAGACCTCGACGAATCCCAGGACCTGGGCATCGAGTCCGGCGAGCGCGTCCTGCATGTCGCAGATGTTGGTGCGCCGGCTGTATCCGAGATCCGCGGTCTGCGGTCGCTCGTCGAGCGGGTAGTTCCGGAGATTGAAGTGAGCGATTCGAACAGTGCCGTCCACCGGAGGCCCCGCCGGGAGCTCCGCGGGCGTGACCCCCGGGCCGGCGAAGCCGGCGCAGCGCATCCTGACCCTCAGATTCAGGGCCAAGACGACCACCCCGACAATCACCACGACGACCATCGCGACAAAGATCTTTGAACGCTTCATGCCCGCAGTTTCGCGTACGGTTCGGCCCGTGGCAAGTCAATCGACATTCTTCCGGTTGACGATTTGAACAAGAACGGTAATGATTCATCACGGAAATGTCATCAGAGAACCCGAATCTGGGGGATCTGAGACGACAAGGAGGACTTTCACCATGACGATCAAACGCGGCATCGCGCTCCTGGCTGTTTTGGGACTGGTTTCGGTCGCGACGGCGGGATCCCTTGGGTCACAACTCGGGTTGCCGTCCGAAAACGACCGCCATTCGTCGAGCGACACCCAGATGGTTGCTTCGCACGACTACACCAAGAACCAGATCGAGTACTACCTCAGCGATGAGGAAAAGAGCTACACCCGACCGGGTCTGACCGTGGAGATCGTCAACGTCGAGATCCCCGCCGACCGGCACCCGGTGGTCGAGGTCACCTATGTCGATGACCAGGGCCTGCCCCTCGATCGAGAGGGACGGCTCACCCCCGGCGAAGTCGGCATGAGTTTCGTCATCGCCTGGTACGACGGCGACAACCGCCAGTACACCGCCTACACCACCCGCCCTCAGACCAGCCCCATCACCGACGAAACGGCCATCCAGGCGTCGTCGGACTCCGGCGGCTCGTGGGACGATGTCGAAATCGGGAGGTCGTTCTACACTTTCGGCACTCAGCTACCCGCCGGTTTCGACATGTCAAAGACCCACACCGTCTATGTCTACGGCACCCGCGAGACCGCTGATATCCTCGGCAAGAACTATTACTCGGACCCGACATATGATTTCCGTCCCGATGGCGGCAACATCACCGAGACCTGGGCGGCGATCCTCACCGAGACCTGCAACAGCTGCCACGATCCGCTGGCGCTGCACGGCAGCCGCCGTCGCGCGGTCAAGGGTTGCGCGACCTGTCACAACCCGCAGTCGTGGGATCCCGACACCGGCAACACTGTCGATCTCAAGGTCATGATCCACAAGATCCACCGCGGCGCCAACCTGCCCAGCGTGCAGGCCGGAATCCCTTACCAGATCATCGGCTTCCGCCAGTCGGTCCACGACTACTCGGATGTGATCTACCCGATGGACATCCGCAACTGCGACGGCTGCCATTCGCCCGACGCGCCCCAGGGTTCGAACTGGTTCACCTACCCGACCCGCGCATCCTGCGGCTCGTGCCACGACGACATCGACTGGGAGACCGGTGACAATCACGCCGGCGGCCCCGCGACCAGCGACGACTTCTGCGCCAACTGCCACCCGCCCCAGGGATCCAGCGAGTTCGACACCTCGGTCATCGGCGCCCACACCATCCCGACCAAATCGACTCAGCTTCCGGGCCTGAACATGGAGATCGTCGAAGTGACCGGAGCCGAACCCGGCGGGATGCCGACTGTTTCGTTCACGCTGACCAACGATGACGGGTCGGTCGTCGAGGACATCGCCGGCCTTCGCACCCTCACCCTGCGCGCAGCCGGTCCCATTGGTGAGACCATCGACCACACCGAGGACATTTCAGAAGACGCCCGCGACGCGACGCTGGCCGACGGCGTGTTCACCGACACCTTCTCCGAGCCCATCCCCGGTGACGCCACCGGAAGTTGGGGCTTCTCCGCCGATGTCCGCCGCGTCACCAACATCGACGACGGTACATCGGCAGGCATGGACGTCACCGAGGGCGCCTTCAACCCGATCCTCTATGCGGCTGTGACCGACGATGAACCCGAACCGAGACGAGAAGTCGTCTCCATGGACAAGTGCAACGTCTGCCACGACACACTCTCGCTCCACGGCGGCCAGCGGTTCAACGTCACCGAATGTGTGATGTGTCACCGTCCCAACAACGACGACTCCGGCCGGCGGCCCGAGGAAGAGAACCCACCGGAGTCGGTGGACATGCGTTGGATGATCCACCGCATTCACACCGGCGCCAATCTGACGAACGACTTCACCGTCTACGGCTTTGGCGGTACCGCGCACAACTACAACAAGGTCGTGTATCCCGGTGATCTTCGGAACTGCGTGAGTTGCCACGAATCGGGAACCTACTCTGTGCCGCTGCCCGAGGGGACCCAGCCGGTTCCGACCCTTCGTGACTGGTACACCCCGATGCTCCCGGGCGCCGCTTCGTGTCTCGCGTGCCACAGCTCGGTCGACGCCGCCGCGCACGCATGGACCAACACCGCCCCGTTCGGAGAGTCCTGCGCTTCGTGTCACGGTGACGATCGAACCTTCTCGGTGGATGCGGTCCACGCGAGGTAGCTTGAGATGAATATCACCGCACGTCTCCGGTCCGCCCGGCGGTTCGGGGACCACACCGCAGAGCGAAAGGTGGGACGGACATGAAAAAGTCCATCCGACTCCTGGTCCTCGTCGGCTTGTGTCTTTTCGCCGGCGTCGTCCCCTACGCCCAGTCCGACGACGACGGATCGGAAGACTGCGCCATGTGCCACGAGGAAGTCGCGGCAGCCATGGCCGAGACCATCCACGGAATCACAAAACGGGGCGCGCCATCCTGCGTCGCGTGCCACGGTGACGGCGCAGCACACATGGACGAGGGTGGAGATCCGTCGCTCATCTCCAAACCCACCGGCACCGCCGGCGTCCAGCTGTGCCTCGAGTGCCACGGCCAGACCCAGGCGATGTTCTCGGTGCGCTCGGCGCACGCGGACACGAGCATCGACTGCAACGCCTGTCACAGCATCCACAACCCCGACCACGGCCGAAGAGCCCTGCTGAAGGAAGACACCAACCCGCTGTGCGCCAGCTGCCACGCGGGTCAGGCGAACTCCTTCCGCAGACCCTATGGCCACCGACTCGACCTCGGCGGCCTCGACTGCGCCTCGTGCCACGATCCGCACGCCGGAGCCGGCGAGCGCAGCCTCAGGGTCAACCGTGCGGGCGAAGGTCCCTGCGTCGATTGCCACGCCGAGAAGCGGGGCCCGTTCGCGTTTCCGCACGTCTCGGGGGTCACCGGCGACTGCATGAGCTGCCACCAGCCCCACGGGTCGACGAATCCGATGGCGCTGACTCGGTCCAACGTCTCACAGCTCTGCCTCGAGTGTCACAGCCGGATCGTTCCACCCGACACCCTGGGTTCCCAGACCCCGTCGTCGCACAATCTCAGGGACCCGCGGTACCGGAACTGCACCACGTGCCACGTCGCCATTCACGGTTCGAACACCTCACCCGCGTTACTGAAGTAGGAGGAGGCTGATGAACAATCGCACCATCACGTTCGTCGCCATCACCATCCTCGTGTTGGCGGGTTTCGGTGTTCCACGGGCCCAGGCGCAGTCCACCCACTTCGACATCGAACTCGGCTATCAGTGGGTCGATGTCGATGGGGACGAGGACCTCTACCGGACCCAGATCAACCAGAGCACAGGCTTCGTCCTCAAAGGGTTTTCCCTCAACCACATCAACTCGTCGGGCGACGCCAAATTCGCCGACAATTTCAGAATCGACGCCTCCGGTTTCGGCGGCAATCCCGCGGGCCGGTTCCGGCTCTGGGCGGGCCTCGGGAAGATCTATCGCTTCCGGCTCTTCTACAGCCAATTCGAGAACTTCAGCGCGCTGCCGGCCTTCGCCAACCCCGAGATCGACAACGGGGTCACGCCGGGCCAGCACACCTGGAATCGCGATCGTCAGACCCTCGACGTGGAGCTCGAACTCCTTCCCAATCGGGTGGTCACACCGCTCATCGGCTATCGCCGCAACGTCATCGACGGACCACGGCAGACGACCTACCGCGTTGGCCAGAACGAGTACCGACTGTCGTCGGATCTCGAAGAGACCGAGCAGGAAATCTATGCCGGCATCACCTTCAAGGCGGGGAGCTTCTTCGGCACCCTGATCCAGGGGTGGCGAGAGTATGAGGCCAAGGATCGCCTCTCCCTGGCTCCCGGCGAACACTTCGGCAACATCGGTGTGCCGATCCTCGGGGTCGATCAGAACATCGACGATTTCTCGCGATCCATGACCTCAACGGCCGAAACACCGGTGACCACCGCCAACGTCCAGGGCAAAATCGGCGATCAGGTCGATGTGGCCCTGTCCTATGTCCGAGCCGATCTCGAGGGCGAGGCATCCTCGTCGGAGATGCTCTCCGGCTCGCTGGTCTCCTTCCGGATCAACCGGTTCTTCCAGGGCCTCGATCAGACCGTTTCGAGTCGTACCGACAATCCCTACTGGCGCGCCGAGGGGAGATTCAAGGTTCACCTTGGCGAGTCGGTCCGACTCGACCTGGGCCTCGAGGAAAACCACCGCTCGCTCGAGGGATGGTCGTTGATCTCCACCCTCTACCTCGACACCCTCAACTTCGGCGGTCACGACCCGCAGGACATCCAGGACCTGGTCAATGCACACAACGGCTACGAACGCGACGACCAGATCGTCACCGGTCGGCTCAACGTCGACAATCTGGGTCCGATGGTTCTCTGGGCCGAGGCCGGTTACAAGAAGACCGATCTGAGACTCTCGCAGGATGTGTCGCAGATCGTGACACCCGGCGGTCAGCAGGGGATCTACGACCGAACCACCAACATTCTCGGGGCCGGTGCGGCGTTGGTCTTCAACAAATCGCGATTCTCCGTGGATATCAACAACGAGTCGGCCGACGATGTGATCGTCAGGACGGATTTCGACAATCGCCTGCGGATGCGGGCCCGGATCGATTTCACACCCGCCAAATGGCTCCGAATTCTCGGAACCGCCGAGTACATCGACACTTCGAACGGTTCGTCGGGAGTCGGATACAACGCGACCACCGATCACTATGCCGTCGATCTCAACATCGAACCCACAGAGAATCTGAGCTTCCGTCTCGCGTGGGACGACTACTCCACCGACACCAGAATGCCGATTCTCATCCCGCAGACCCTGAGCCCGGCGGAGTCGATCTTCAGCGAGAACGGAACCCTGCTCGAGGGCGGTCTGCTGTGGCGAATCTCCGTCGTCACTTTGGATCTGGGCTATTCGACCTTCGACAACGAGGGCACCTTCGAATTCGACATGAAACGAGCCTTCTTCCGCATCGGTGTCGATGTCACCGACCACTGGGCGATCTCGGCGGACTACGAGAACAACGACTACTCCGAAAAGGTCCTCGAGCTCGCTCAGTACGACGCGACCCGTTACGGGGTCTACCTGCGCTGGCATCGATAGCGCCGATTGGATCTGACTTCAACGGGAGGCCGAACGGCCTCCCGTTTTTCTTGCATCATTCGTCGCTCCGCCTAAACCATCAGGGAACCAAGCCACGAAGTCGGCACGAAGATATCGCACAATCGCACGGAGAAACCGCAGATCGCGCAGATCACACTGATTGACGCAGATTCCATCGCACTGGCTGGCTGGTGATTCCTACTCGAAAGCTTTCTGACTTCGTATTTTTGGCATTGCCGCTTCAAGGCCTCTGAAGGGCAGGCTGGAAGCCCGCCCCCGCAATGACTGCCATGGATTGTAGGGGCGGGCTTGCAGCTTCAGTATCGTTGAGGTCGGGGGTGAGTTTCCACGAAGTCAGACAACCCCTTCGCGGTGCATGACCCAACTCTCAACTGCGATGTCTTCGCGCGTCTTTGCGGTGGATGCCCTTGGCGTTCTTTGCGATGCAACCCAGCGATGGTGTGATGGTTGTGGGGGCGGGCTTCCAGCCTGCCCTTCAGAGACCTTCCGGAGCTCCTGACATGACCGGTCAAACCCCGCCGCAACACTCAACCACGAATGGGATGGAATCCCTGTCCATCTTTGAGTCTTCGTGTCTTGGTGGTTGCGGCGGATGTCCGAGCATCGAGTAAAAAAAGGGGGCGGCAGCTCGCGCTGCCGCCCCAAATAGATGAAGTTGATTGACTAGTGTTTCATCGGGATGGTCGTCGGGTCGTTGGTCCTCGAGTCGACCACCGACGCCGAGGTGATGACGCCCTCACCCGAGGTGACCTCGACAAAGGCGTAGCCCCAACCCAGATCGGGCGATCCGGCCCGGGTCCGGAAGGGCTCGAGATCCTGCACCACCATCCCCGAGCCGACGGTCAGCTCGTAGCTGGTGAGCTCGGAGGCATTGGTGCCGAAGAGCGTGATCTCGACGGTTGCGGGCGCCATCCCGGTGTTGGTCACCGAGATGTTGGTGCGGAACTCGCCGGTCATCTGACGCAAGGCATAGAGGCGGCCGGTGTCGCCCTCGTCGAGCCCCGAGAAGTTGATCCCGTCGAGGAACTGCCCGAAGGTGCCCTCGTCGGAGACGTTGTAGATCCTCGCGACGACTTCGAGGGGACGATCCGAGCAGATCTCGAGCGCACCCTTGTTGCCGTCGGCGCCGATCATGTCGACGATGTCCTCGAAGACCCCCTGAGCACCGGCGTCAACGGACCCCGGACCCTGGAAGAGCTGCGAGTCGGCGTGGAGGTAGAACGTGAGATTCGCCATCGCATCGGCGTTGTTCTTGGCCACCACATCGGTCCGGAAGACGCTGCCGGCGCTGCCGCTGAGACGGGCCGCGATCTCCGTCCAATAGACGTAGGTCGAGGTGCAGGCCACCGCATTGGCGCTGCCGCCGACGCCACCACCACCGACGAGCTCATCGAGGGCTTCCTCGGTAGTCTCGAGGATCTCCTCGGCAAAATCCGGATTGTGGACGCCGAGACTTCCATCGCTCTCGACGAGCAGGAAGTTCCAGCCCGATTTGAGGAGGTTGTCCGGCGCGATGGTCCAGATGTCGTAGGGCTCACCACCATCGGGCGGCACGACCGAGATGTTCCCGACCCCGTACGGGCCGTACTCCATCGAGTCGCTCAAGGTGAAGATCAGCGCCTGGCGGCCGCGGGTCTCGGAGAAAGCCACCGCCATGATCTCGGAGGCGTCTTCGATGGTCGCGTCGCCGTCGAGGTCGATGGTGTTGCCGCCGGCGAGCGCTCCGTCGGCGACCATTTCCCAAGCCTCGTTGAGCTGGTGATGGATCTCGGTGAGCATCATCTCCACCGGACCCTGGACGTCTTCTGCGGTGATCACACTATGGCAATCAGCACAGATGTCGTTGGAGGCATAGAAGGTGTGATTGGTGCCACCAAGGTTGTAGGCAAGGTCCGGCGGCGGTGGGGTCGCCTCCATATGGCAGGTCGCACAGCTGTCGTCAAGCTGCGAGTGGTAGCCGCGTTCGCCGACCTCCATCATGTAGACGTTCTCACCCATCAGGATGTCAGTCTGGGCTCCACTATGCGGCGCCCGATCCCTGTCGGTGGTCTCTTCCCATGTGCTGTCGTTGCGCAGACCGCGCCGGGTGTTGTGGCAGGTCATGCAGATGGCGCCGCGGCCGACATCAGTTGCGGTGAATCCGGCAAGCAGCTCGGGGGTGTCGCCGGAGATCCAGACGGTGGCGTTGTTGTCGTTACCCGAGACATCGCCTGAGGCGTGCGGGTTGTGGCACGTGACGCAGGTCTGGGGGTGGGTCTGGTCTTCGGTCCAGGTGACCTCGACGGGATCGTTGATGTCGCCGGGAGTGGTTCCGATCAGCACCGGGAGCCAGGCCAGGAACCCGTTGCCGGAGTGGCACTTGGAGCAGGTTCCGCTTTGGCCCTCTTCGACCGCGAGCTCATAGTCGGCGTGCTTTGAAAGCTGCCACTGCTGGAAGCGGGCGTGCCGCAGGGGCTCGCCGTGGCAGGTGGCGCAGGTGTCGGAGGAGATCCCGCCGCGAACGCCCTGCATGTGGGCGCTGCTGTCCTGCGGACCGTGGCAGTTCTCGCACTGGATGTTTGTGTGCTTCGCCGTCTCCGGGAACTGCGCCAGCACCTGGGCATAGGCGGTGTCGTCTCCGGAGTTGATGAGACCCGAGTCGAGGAAGGCCTGGTAGTCCGGCGCCTCGTCGATGCCGCCGTTGTCGGCTTCGAGGTCGAACCCGACGGTGTGGCACGCGAAACAGCTCTCGCCGTAGTGGGTGTTGGTGTTGAGGGTGTTCTTGAAGATCTCGGCGTGGCCGGTCTGCGCCCAGGCCGCCACGGTGTCACCGTGGCAACCCGTGCAGCTGCCCTCGACGGTGGGATTTCCGGCGGTATCTTCGCCGGTGATGATGCCACGCCAGGTACCGACGTAGACATTGAGGGTCACCGCCTCCGTGGTGGCCTCATCGGTAACGGTCACCGCGTACATCCCCGCGACATCGGGCGTGAAGTCGGGGTTCTGGCCCGTGGCGTCCACCAGCGCCGCCGAGGATCCACCCGGAACGGTCAGCGTCCAGTCGTAGGCCGCCTGCTCCTTGCCGTGCAGCAGCACCGGCACGTTGGTGGGGACATTGGAGATTCCGGCAGACACCTTCCACCGCAGCGCAGTGTGGACGGCATACTCGACCTCATAGCTGCCCGAGTCGGTGGTCACCATGACGTGGAGTTCGACAAGACCGCCTTCCTCCAGCGCGAACGGGTTCGCACCCACGACCTGCCAGCGGTTCTGCAGACCACCGTAGAACTCGTCGCCCGGCGGCGGAACGTTGGGCGGCAGTTGATCCGGACCGATGGGCGGCTCCTCGAGCACGTGGAACAGGTGATCCCTGTACGCGCTCTCCTCGCCGAGCACGGCCGTCACCATCGACGTGCCCGTTCCACTCAGGGCCGCATCGACGCCGTAGGTCTGCGACCAGGCGACGCTCGAGATGGACGAACCATCCGTGGTGGCCACGGTGACCATCACGGTGCCTCCCGGCACGGCGTCACCCGTCTGGGTGAACTCGAGCGGCGCACCCTGGGCGGCAACACCCTGGGAGAGGCCGAACACGGCCGCGACCGCCATGGTCGTTACAACGTGAATATTGAGACGATTCTTCGAAGCACTCATTCGCAAATCCTCCCTACTCTTTCCTGCCGGGTGCTCGGAGCAACGGGGCATTTCTCCATATTTGTTCATCATCGCAAATATATAAGAACGCTTATGGGAATGCAAGGATATTGTAATAATTGAGACTGGCGCTCAGGAACGACTCCCAGTCCGCTCTGCTGCTCAAAATCTGTGACCCATCCAGTGCTATCCTCACCGCCTCACCGACCGCTCGGTGTGCCGAAAATGACGCAGTCTTCATCCCTCACCCAACGCCGGATCTTCCTCTTCTGGCTGCCCCTGGCCGCCACCTGGCTGATGATGTCGGTGGAGGGGCCGTTCCTCACGGCGGTCATCGCACGGCTGACGTCACCCGAGTACAACCTCGCCGCCTTCGGTGTCGCATTCAGCTTCGCGCTGCTCGCCGAGGCGCCGGTGATCATGATGCTCAGTGCCGCCACCGCGCTCGTGGTGGATCGAACCTCCTACCTTCGTCTGCGGTCATTCACCCACACTCTCAACGCCACCGTGACGTTGGCTCTGGGCCTCCTCTTACTGCCGCCGGTGTTCGACTTCGCGGCACGGACCATCATCGGTCTGCCCGAGCAGGTGGCGGACCGGACGTGGATGGCGCTGCTCGTCCTCCTACCGTGGCCGGGCGCCATCGGTTTCAGACGTTTCTACCAAGGGGTCTTGATCCGCCACGGTCAGACCCGACGGGTGGCGTACGGCACGCTCGTTCGTCTGTTCACCATGTCGGCGAGCGCGCTTCTGTTGGTCCGCCTGACGGAACTGGAAGGAGCGGTTGTCGGCGCCGCAGCCCTCTCGGCCGGAGTCATCTCGGAGGCCGTGGCCAGCCGCGTGATGGCCGACCGAGCGGTCCGGTCACTCATGACCGAGGCGCTAAAAGACACCGGCGACTCCCTGAAGTACTCGGAGATCATCCGTTTCTACGTTCCGCTCGCCCTGACCACCCTCCTCGCCCTCGGGGTCCACCCGCTCGTGACCTTCTTTGTCGGTCACGGTCGCCTCGCCCTGGAATCTTTGGCGGTGCTTCCCGTTGTCAACTCGCTGGTCTTTGTCTTCCGCAGCCTCGGTCTGGCATACCAGGAGGTGGGCATCGCTCTGATGGGTGACCGTGGCGAAAACTACCTCCCCCTGCGGCGATTCGCCTGGTCGCTCGGTCTGGCCGTGGTGGCCGGCCTTGGGCTCATCGCCTGGACGCCCCTCGGCCGATTCTGGTTCGAGTTCATCTCCGGTCTCTCACCCGAACTCACCCGCTTCGCCCTGGTCCCCAGCAGGATTCTGGTTCTCATCCCCGGCCTTGCCGTCCTGTTGAGCTTCCAACGCGCGGTTCTGGTGCACGCCAAACGCACCACGCCCGTCACCGCAGCCACGATCATCGAGGTCGTCGGCATTGTTGTGGTCCTCAGCGCCGGGGTCTTTCTTTTCGACGCGGTGGGGGCCGTCGCCGCCGCCCTCGCCCTGCTCCTGGGTCGGATCGGGGCCAACATCTATCTCATGCCGATTCTCCGCTCGCCCCTCGCTGATTGACGGAGATACGTCGCACCATCGCAGAGTTGAACCGCAAGGGCGCCAGGAACGCAAGGACTTCGCAATTGAGAGTGGGATGGGTGTGGATTGATGGTTTTCTGACTGACGTGGTAATGATCTCTCGGCCGGGAGGTGCCTGAAGGTGGGCCCATGCCAACCCTACCGCCGTCCGACCTCAAGTCCCAACCTCTCATCCATTCAAGTCCTCAGGACCTCAGGACCTCAAGACCTCAAGATCTCAACCCCTCAAGACCTCAACCCCTCAAGACCTCAGCCCCTCAAGACCTCAAGACCTCAAGACCGTTGTAACCTTGTGGCTCCACAGGGAGGATCATCATGGAATATCGCAACCTCGGTAACTCAGGACTCAAAGTCTCGGCCCTCTCCTACGGCGCATGGGTCACCTTCGGCCCACAAATGAACGAGGAGGTCGCGGCGGAGTGCATGCATCGGGCCTATGACGCAGGGGCCAATTTCTTCGACAACGCCGAGGTCTACGCCGATGGTGTTGCCGAGGAGATCATGGGCGCCGTCCTTGCCAAATCGGGCTGGGACCGGTCGAGTTACATCGTCTCCACAAAGATCTTTTGGGGAGGCGAAGGCCCCAACCAACGCGGCCTGTCACGCAAGCACATCATCGAGGGGGCCGACGCCGCCCTCCGGCGTTTCGGACTCGACTATGTCGATCTCATCTTTTGCCACCGGGCCGATCTCCACACCCCGGTGGAGGAGACCGTCTGGGCCATGAACCACGTGATCCAGCAGGGCAAGGCCTTCTACTGGGGCACCTCGGAGTGGCCGGTGCAACGGATCCTCGAAGCCTGTCACGTGGCGCGACGTGAGCACCTGATTCCACCGATCATGGAGCAGCCGCAGTATCACCTCTTCCACCGCGAGCGATTCGAGAAGGAATACCTGCCTCTCTATGCGGATCATGGTTTCGGCACGACCATCTGGAGCCCACTCGCCGGCGGGTTGCTGACCGGAAAGTACAACGACGGCATCCCCGAGGGAACACGCGTCGAGCTCGAGGGTTACGAGTGGCTCCGCCCCCGCTATGAGGGCGACGAACCCGCGCGCAAGATCGCCAAGGTCCGGCAGCTCGCACCCGTCGCCGACGAGCTCGGTTGCACGTTGGCCCAGCTCGCGATTGCGTGGTGCCTGACCAACCCGCACGTTTCCACCGTGATCACCGGCGCCTCTCGGCCAGAACAGGTCGCCGAGAACATGAAGGCCATGGAGGTCTACGAACGACTGAACCCCGAGGTCCTCGAACGCATCGAAGAGATCGTCGACAACAAACCGAAGCCGGAACCGGACTGGCGAGGTTGACAGTTGACAGTTCACAGCCAACAGCTCAGCATCCCATCGGCGATCGAACAATGCCGATGAATATGATCATCTGTCAACTGTTAACTGTCGACTGTTGACCTGTCCGCGCTTGGGATCGGACCACCGATGAAGCTTCTCCTGTTCGACATCGACGGGACCCTGATGCTCTCCGGCGGCGCTGGTCGGCGGGCCATCGACCGCGCATTCCTCGAACTTCACGGTGTCCCGGATGCGTTTGGCGCGATCATTCCGGACGGCAACACCGACCCGGCCATTTTCCGCGAAATCTTCGCCAAACACGACATCACCGCCCCCGATGATTCACCGATGTATCGGGAGGTGGTACGGCGCTATGTCCATCACCTCCCGGCGGAGATTGACGACTCAGCCCAGGCACATCTGATGCCGGGGGTGGTTCCGCTCCTCGAACACCTGGCCTTGGACGAGAACATCGCTCTGGGGCTGCTCACCGGGAACTTCGAAGAGACTGCGCGGATCAAGCTCGATCGCTTCGGACTCAACGCCTTCTTCCCCTTCGGCGCCTTCGGATCGGACCACGGCGTCCGCGAACATCTCGTCCCTATTGCGGTCCAACGGGCGGAAGTCCATCTCGGCCGACCGATCGGTCTCGGTCCGCACGTGGTGGTCGTCGGTGACACCCCGAAGGACATTGACTGCGCCCTCGTCAATCGAGCCACAGCGATCGGCGTCGCCAGTTCGCGCTACAGCGCCGACGAGCTCGAGGAAGCCGGCGCCCACCACGTCATGCCAACCCTCGAGGACCTCCCAGCATTCATGAATGCGATCACGCGGCCATAACCGATCAGCCTCATGCATTGGCGCCGAGCGGCGGTCTCAAACAACGCCTCCTGCCTGATCACCACCGTCACCCTGAATGCCAAGCTCAAATTGAGCGCCTCTGAAGGGCAGGCTGGAGGCCTGTCCCCACAATCGCCGCACCATCGCAGGGTTGCATCGCAAAGCTCGCCAAGACCGTCCATCGCAATGACGCGCGAACCCATCACAACTATCGTGCGATGGTCGCCTTTGCCTTGTTCGGGAACTCGGGAGGTGAATCCGGCACCGTCATGGGGTCCTCCGCCAGGCGATCCGCGAGGTGGGCCAGTGCCGCCTCGAGCTGCGCATCACGCCCTGCGAGGACATCTCCGGGCTCGTTCTGCACCTCGATGTCCGGCTCGACCCCATGGCCCTCGATGAGCCACCGACCCTCAAAATCAAAGATCCCGAATTGAGGCGGCGTGGTGCCGCCGCCGTCGACGAGATCCTGGTGCGGCTCGATGCCCACGGCGCCGCCCCAGGTCCGCATCCCGATGAGCGTGGCAAGGCCCTTGATCTTGATGGCCTCGGCGAAATATTCGCCGTTGGACCCCGTCTCCTCGTTGATGAGAACGGCCAGATGGCCGTGGAAGTTACGCTCGGGATCACGCAGGACGATCCCCTCGCGTGGTTGGGTGAAGGCCCACAGCTGTCTCTCGAGCCGGTCGATGATCATGTCGCCGACAAAACCGCCGCCGTTGTAGCGTTCGTCGATGATGAAGGCCGTTTTCTGATAGTCGGGGTAGAAGGCGCGTGCGAACTCGATGAGCCCGTTTTCCATCATGGCCGGTAAATAGAGGTAGCCGATGGAGCCACCCGACGCCTTGTCCACTGCGATTCGGTTGTTTTCAACCCACTCGCGCCGGCGCACGGTGTATTCGTGGCCGATGGGCTCCACCGTACAGATCGAAGCTCCCTCCGCCGACGATGTCCCGTTTGTGCTGATCTCGACCGCTCGGCCGACCTTGTCCTCCAGGTGTGCAAAGACATTGTCCGCCGATCCCACCTCGACCCCGTCGATGGCGATCAGGAAATCGCCGTCCTCGACGCCGCAGCCAGGCGTCGCGAGTGGCGACCGTTCTGAGGAATTGCTCTGCCAGTTGAGGCCCGGGATGACATGTGCGATGCGGTGAAACGCGGCGCCTTCCGGTGTGTCGAAGTCGGCGCCGAGAAGCCCGACCCTCACCCGACGCGGGCGGTCGCCGTAGTCACCGCCGTAGACATAGGTGTGGCCGATGTTGAGCTCACCGATCATCTCACCGATGAGGTAGTTCAGATCGGAGCGGTTGCCGCAGAAGGCGACCAGGGGCTGATACTTGTCGAAGACCGTCTGCCAGTCGACACCATGCATTCCTTGGTCGTAGAACCAATCACGCTGGATCCGCCACGCCTCGGCGAAGATCTGCTGAAACTCCTTCCGGCGATCGACGTTGATCTTGACCCCATCGAGCGACACCGACCCGTCGCCCACGTCGGCCGAGGAGCCCGCATCGACGATGCCGTACTTCGAACCTGCGCGGTAGACCATTTTTTCGCCGTCGGCCGACAGGTGGTAGTTGGCGATCCCGTCCATCAGTTTCTCAGTCGATGCCTCCTCGAGCGAGTAGCCCCAGAGCTCGAGCTCGCCACCGGAATGATCGCCGACCGCCTGGTACTTGAGGAACTCGTTTTCGATCTTGGCAAGATAGAGAAAGCCATCGACCGTGACTTCGAGACGAAAGTAGTTCCCGGGCTTGACCCCTTTCGCAGGGACGATTCGGCGCTCGATACCGTCAAAATCGATCTCGACGACGACGTCGTCATCCTCGTCATCCTCGTCCCCATCATCGTTGTCATCGGTCTCACTCAGGCCCGGTGCAAACGGGGACGGATGGTCGTCACGCAGCACCACGACGTACGGCAGGGCCATGTCGAGGAAAACGTGGTTCTGATCGACGAATCCCATCACCGGGTTGAAGCTCCGATTGGAGAGGAAGTAGAGATAGCGTCCATCGGCGGAAAACGCCGGGCTCCAGTCCTGATAGATGTGGTCGGTGATGCGGTTGGTTTCACCGCTCTCCACGGAGTAGACAAAGATCGCTTCGTACAACGACGCCTCCATCTTGGAGTAGGCGATCCACCGTCCATCGGGCGACCAGACATAGTCCTGGATGCCCCAGCGTTCCCACGCGTCATCCACCTCACCTTGAGCGATGACTGAAATCTCGCCGCCGTCGAGCGTCAGAAGATTGAGCCGCATCTCCTTGTCCGACCAGAGAAGCTGCGTGCCGTCGGGCGACCACACGGGCTGCAGGTTGAAAACGCCGTCGGTGGTGATCTGTCGCCACGCGCCCTCGCCGTCAGCCGGCATCAGCCAGAGCTCTTCGGCGCCAGAGAGATCGGAGTTGAGTGCGATCCACTCGCCATCCGGAGACGGCACTCCATCCTTCTCGCGCGAACCGGACGTCCGGGTGAGATTGGTTGCCTCGGCGTCATCGGAAGGAATCGCCAGAATCTCTCCCCGCGCCTCGAGCAGGAGCGTCTCACCATCGGCCATGACCCGAAAGGAGCCGTGGTGCGAACCGATCTCCTCGAGGCCAGGACGCACCGGAACTCTGTCCGATCCGAGACGGATATCGAGAACCCTCGTGCTGCCGGATTCGATATCCAACAACCAGAGACGCTCACCGTACTGATAGACGATCGTCCCGGGGCCGTCGGACGGATACTTGACATCGAAGTCATCGTACGAGGTCAGCGCCGTCACCTCACCCGATCCGACGTCATAGCGATGGAGGTTCAGGGTCCCGTGCTCACGATCGGAGGTGAAATAAACGGCGTCGCCCTGCCACATGGGGTAGTTGTCGGTGCCGGTCCACGTCGTCGCCCGCGTGAAGTCAGCCGCCGCCAGATTGCCGATCCAGAGATCCTGCGCCATACCACCCCGGTATCGCTTCCAGGTCCGATCCTCGCGAGAAATCCGGTTGTAGGCGAGCGACTCCCCGTCGGGTGACAGGCTGGCGAGCCCTGCGCGATCCACCGGCAGACGGGCCGGCATCCCTCCGTCAACCGACACCAGGTAGACCTCCTCGCCTGCGATGGGGAACGCCCGCCGCGACCGGAAGAGAATCCGTTCACCATCGGGATGCCAGCCCAGGACCCTGTCCGTGGCAGGGTGATACGTCAGTCTCGACGGAACACCGCCCCGCGCGTCCATGACATAGACATCGGTGCCGCCGTCATAGCCGGCGGTGAAGGCGATGAGGCTTCCATCCGGGCTGAACTTGGCATAGCGTTCGCTCCCCGGATGATTGGTGATCCGCCGGGCATCGCCACCCGATGCCGAGACCAACCACAGATCATCCTCGTAGGTGAAGACAACAGTGTCGCCGTGGACGTCGGCCCAGCGCATGAGATGCGCTTCGTCATCGGCTCCGGAGACCACCGCCAGCATCAGAACCACGCTCAGAATCCACAAGGCCCGCATCGAGGTCTTCACATTATCCTCCCCATTCACCACCGATGAAGTCTAGCAACCCCGACAACCGAAAGGTGCCGACGGGTTGCATCGACGGACAAAAGTCCCAAAGGAATCATTGACGTCGCATCACCGCCACCATTACCCTGTGTGGGTCGACAACCGAACACAGTCGAACGACCTCGGGATGGCGACGGAAGGAGGTTCGATGTGAAGAGACAGATATTGATGATTGCGGTGGTGCTGGCACTGCTGCCGTCACTCTCGTGGGGGGCCGGCTTCGCATTGTTCGAGGCGGGCAACAAGGGACTCGGCATGGGTGGCGCGTTCACCGCCGTCGCCGACGACCCGTCCGCATTTTTCTGGAACCCGGCGGGCATGGCCTTCCAGATCGATGAGGGGACTCAGGTCATGGCCGGCGTCACCTTCATCACCCCGTACCAGGACTTCACCGGAGACAACCCCTACCCGGGCGACGGCTACACGGCAAGCATGAAAAGCCAGGTATTCTTCCCACCCCACCTCTACTTCGTGAAACCGCTGAGTGACAGAGTCAACTTCTCCCTCGGTTTCATCACGCCGTTCGGGCTCGGAACCTGGTGGGAAGACGAGGACAACTTCGCGGGTCGCTATATCTCCAAACAAGCCGACCTGATGGTCTTCGATCTCGGTGGTCAGGTCTCGTGGAAAATCTGTGATCGCCTCGCCATCGGCGGTGGCATCGACTACATGATCGCCACCATCGAACTCAAACGAAACGTCCCGTTCGTCAACCCCTACACCCAGAGCGTGGTCGATGTCGCCGAGGCCGATCTCCACAGCGACGGTTTCAGCAATCACGCGTGGGCGTGGAACGCGGGCTTCATGTTCAAGCTGCCCGCCGGCTTCTCCATAGGTGGCATGTATCGCTCCAAGTTCACCATCAAGGGCACGAGCGCGTCAGCCGAGTTCACCCAGATCGAGACGGGCTACCCCGACTTCGACGCGACCGTTGCAGCCACCATCCCCTTCGACGAGGACCCTGACATTACCACCGAGCTCAACTTCCCGGACTACTGGCAGGTCGGCCTCGCGTGGTCCAACGAGAAACTCACCTTCTCGGGCCAGTACGGCGAGATGGGCTGGAGCGTCTTCGAGGAGCTGAACATCCAGTTCCCGGAGTACCCCGCTCTCGACAGCGTCGTCAGAGAGGACTACTCCGATTCAAAACAGTACCGCTTCGGTCTCGAGTGGAGGGCGACCCGCTCCCTGGCCTTCCGCGCCGGATACGGCTTCGACGAAACCCCGCAACCAATCGAGTCCATGTCACCGCTTCTGCCTGACGGCGACCGAGATTTCTACTCGGCGGGAATCGGATTCATCAGCAAGAAGAACACGTGGGGCTTCGACGTCGGTTACGAATACCTCGTCATGCAGGAGCGCTCCACCGAGGGGCAGTCCTATGACGGATTCGACGGTCTCTTCCACGATGCCGGCGCCCACCTCTTCGGCGCCAGCTTTTTCTGGAAGTTTTAGGAAAGGAGGACGCCCATGAAAAAGACACTTCTCATGACATGCATGGCGGCGCTCCTCGCGGCGCCGGCCGTGGCCCAGGTCGATTTCACCCGCTACGTCGCCCTCGGCGACAGCCTGACCGCCGGCTTTGTCGGCGGCGGTCTCATGGACTACTACCAGTACCGCTCCTACCCGGCGCTGCTCGCGCGACAGGGGGGCACAGGCACCTTCGAAATGCCGTTGATCGCCCCTCCCGGCCTTGGGTCGGTCCTGGAACTCAAGAGCCTGGCCCCCCTGGCCATCGGTCCCACCGATCTGCCGCCGCCGGCCGATCCCTTCGAGTACTTCTACAACGTCACCCTTGAGGCGCCCTACCAGAACCTCGGGATACCGGGTTCCAACACCTACGACATGCTCTTCACCACCGGCAACATCTTCAACCTCATCGGCGGCAATGAGGACAACGTGATGCACGATCTCATCCTGCGCACGCCCACGGTCGAGGA
>JARFRM010000005.1 GCA_029287235.1 Thermoanaerobaculales bacterium | reverse complement strand
AGCTGAGGAGTGGTGGGGTCGACCTGCTCGCGGGACGGGCGCTCAACCGCAGCATGCATCCATTCATGGCGGCTGAGCTGCCCACATTTCGTCTCGAGGACGCGCTGGTGAAAGGCCTGGTACCGGTGGTAGTCGATTCGGCGGAACCCGAGGAGGTTCTGAAGGCGTACGCATCGCTCTACATCGACGAGGAGGTGAGGCTGGAGGGATGGGCGCGAAACGTCGGTGATTTCTCCCGGTTCCTCGAGGTGGTGAGCTTCTCACACGCGTCGGTGCTCAATGTCAGCAACGTCGCCCGCGAGGGTCAGATCGAACGCAAGACCGTGGCGGGATACATCGAGGTTCTCGAGGACCTGTTGTTGTCTTTTCGACTTCCGGTCTTCACCCGGCGCGCCAAGAGGAAGACGGCGGCCCACCCGAAGTTCTACATTTTCGATGCGGGGGTGTATCGATCTCTTCGCCCGAAGGGTCCCCTCGACCGTCCGGAGGAAATCGACGGCGCAGCATTCGAAGGTCTCGTGGCGCAGCACCTGCGAGCCTGGATCTCGTACTCCGAAACCGATTGCCGGCTCTTCTACTGGCGCACCCGGGCCGGAGTGGAGGTCGATTTCATCGTCTACGGAGAGGACGGGTTCTGGGCAGTGGAGGTCAAAAACACCGCGACTGTGAGGAAGCAGGACCTGCGGGCGCTCCGGAGCTTTCGACAGGACTATCCCGAGTGTCGACCGATCTTCGTCTATCGGGGCGATCGGAGATTGCTCATCGATGACATTCTCTGTGTTCCGGGAGAGGAGTTTCTCGCCGGTCTTCGACCGGGTCATGACTTGATCTACGGGTGAGGACAGGAGAGTGGAGACCCGATCATCGTCCGAAGGTCAGCGGCGACGACTGCGATGGAGTTCATCATTAAGAATTCATCATTCATCATTGTTTAATCACCACGTCGGCACGGTCTCCCACCCCGGAAACTGACCGAGCTCGATCTTCCAGCCGGTGCAACTGCTAGAAGCTGAACTGCACACTGCTAAATATGTACCGCCCGAGCGGGTCGTAGTTGGCGTAGAAGTTCATTCTATTCGGGACGGCAGGGCTGGGCCACGGCAGGAGCGGTGGTTCCTCATCCAGAATATTGTTGACGCCCAGGGTGAGCTTGACCCCGCTCCTGAAGGTGTACGAGGCAGCGAGGTCGAACCAGTTGTATGCGCGAATCGTGTCGACGCCGTTGATCCCCCAGAACTCCATGTCGTCGGGTTTTCCGAGGTACGGGTTCGGGCTGGCCGCGTCGATCTCGACGCCACCGAGATAGCGCCATGCCAGCGAAAGGTTGAGACGGAAGGAGGTTTCCCAGGTCGCACGGAAGCGGTGCTGCCATTCGGCACTCGGCTGGCCGCAGGTCGCGCCGTAGTAGCCGGCGCAGTCGAAATTGAAGATGTCGTCCTGCAGGCCGTTTTCCAGCATGTACGAACCCATGAGGTCCGTGGCCAGATAACCGGCGCCGCCGAGGCCGATGAGGTAGTTGACATTGAGATCGACTCCCTCTGCGCTCAAAGCACCGAAGTTCTGCAGGGTTGCATCGATGTAGCCTTCCCTGGTCAACCACAGGCTGCCGTGTTCGTCGCGGTGGATGAGACCGCAGTAGAAAGGGTCGCCTGTGTCCATGCAGAGACCCAGGATGTAGTCGGCCGAGATAGTGGTGATGGCGTCGGTGATCTCGATGTCGTAGTAGTCGAGGGTGACCGACAGCCCGGTGATGGACCGCGGCGTCCAGACCAGGCCGGCGGTGACGGTGTCCGCCACCTCGGGGGTGAGCAGCGGGTTTCCACCTATGAGTCCATTTGTTCCATCGGAAATACCCTCGGGGAGGTTGCCGTACTGGGCTGCGGTGACGCCCGTGTTGGCACACTCCTCGAAGCTTGCTTCCGGCTCTACCCCGACACAGGGGTCATAGGACGCTCCTCCGCCCGCCTGTTGCGGACCAAAGATCTCGACGATATTCGGCGCCCGGACGGCTCGGTTATAGCCGCCGCGGAGTCGCCATGATTCGGTGATGGCCCAGCTCGCCATCGCCTTATAGGTGTTCGCATCTCCGGCGGTGCTGTAGTCGGACCATCGATAGCCGAACTCAAGGGAAAGATCGCGGGCGCCCCGATTGTCCTGAATGACCGGAACCAGAAGTTCGAGAAACGCTTCCTTGACTTTGTAACTCGCGTCGATCGCAAGTGTCCCAAGGCCAAAACCAGAAGCGTCGCCGGTCTGGTAGACCTCGTCGGGCACGTTCCGCATAGACTCCTCGCGGTACTCGAAACCGACCGCCACCTGGATCCCCTCGCTGGCGCTGGGGATCGTCAGCCCGTAGTTCTCCCAATCGCTGGAAAATGTGAGATTCACGACCTGGGTACTGGAGGTCCCGTACTGTACGGCCACCGTCGAGAGGTAGTCGATGGCCTCCTGGGTCACGGCGCCTTGCTGGAAGATGTTCCAGGGCACGCAGCCGTCTTCGCTGCCGGAACGGCAGACCCACTCACCGGTGTCGGGGTCCTCGATGATATCGAGTGCGTTGCCCATGCGTTCGACACTGAGGTCGTTGACGTAGGAGTCCTGGCTTGTGTTCTGGGCCCGGAGCCAGTAGAAGTCGTAGCCCCAGGCATCGTTGATTACGCCGCGCAATCCCGCGATCATCCGGATGTTGGTGTGGCCGATCTGGTTGGACCTTGGCTCGCCCTCGGTGTTGCGGCGGAGCATCCAGACGTTGGCGTACGTTAGAGGGTGACCCGGTCGGACACGGCCCCAAAGATACCCGGAGCTGGGTCCGCAGATAATCTCCCACTGCTGCTGGCTGAGCATCGGGTTGTCGCAGTTGATCCGATAGACGTTGTTGAAGTTGCCCGACGGCGCGATCTGGGCGTCGGTGTAGTCGTTCATGTACATGATTTCCATGTAAACGTCGAAGTGCTTGTTGATCTCGTAGTTGGCGAAGGCGCCGGCGTTGTATTTTTCATCGGGTCGTTGGATGTGGTTGTACCGGGAAAAGAGGTGATAGTCATCCGCCAAAGGTCGGAAGGAATGCCCATCACCGCCGTCCTCGATCCAGTTCAACGTGTGATTGCCTGTGGTTTGGCCGGACGAATTGAACGTACGAAAGAAACCGCGTTGCGAGGTTCGGTCTCCCCGACACCAAGGGCCGTCGTTGTCGGCAAGAAGCTGGCAGTTCAGATAGTCGCGCGACGCCTTGGTCAAGGAGTTGATGTTTCGGTAGTCGAGATAGACCGAGGCGTGGCCCTTGCCGTCGGCGAACTTGCCGCCCAGGGCGACATTGGCGTTGATGGCGTTGCCGTCGGTGGTCCAGCCGGTCGGAAAATCGAAGCCGGCGTCCCGGGTGAGTCCCTGCACATACTCGTTGTTGTTGTCGTGGTTGTAGAAGCTGTACTGGAGGCCGCCCCGGACTCCCGTGAAATCGGTGTCCATGATGAAGTTGACAACCCCTGCCATGGCGTCGGAGCCGTAGACCGAGGAGGCCCCACCGGTGAGAACATCGACCCGTTTGACCAGCGGCGCCGGGATCGTGTTGAGATCGGGGGCGGAGAGCGACGAGCCCGCCCAGGCGTCACCAAGCGCCATCCGCCGGCCGTTGATGAGCACCAGCGTGCGTTGCGGGCCGAGGTTTCGCAGGGCGATGGTCGCGGTTCCGGACGCCCCGTCGGAGATGGTCGAGTTCTGACCGGCGAAGACCTGCGGCATGGTGGTCAGCAGATCCTCGATCCGGACGGTTCCCGAGTAGGTGAGTTCGGTGGGGACATCCATGATCGTCACCGGGCTCAGGGAGGTGAGATCCTCCCGCGGGATCAGCGAGCCGGTCACGACAATCTCGCCCTTGAAGCTGACCTCGGGCGGCGACGAGATCAGGTCCACATCGGTTGCTTGCTCCTGAGCCGCAAGGCTCGGTGCGCTCAAGAGCATCACAAGCGAGACAGCGAGCAACTTCGGAATGAGATGACGCATCGGCCCTCTCCCTTCAGAGCTCAGTTCGGTCGTGTCGTCGGCTTGTCGTTCCCGAGATTATGAGCCGAAGTGTCTCGAATGACAATCTTTGTGAGATATCGTCGCAAATCAAATCGCATGAATGAGAACTCCTCTCTCTCAATATCGGTTCGGGAAAATCGGAAGTCCTCCGGAATCGGTCCGGTTTTGGTTCGAATGATGTATGTTCCGGGTGTACCTCACACCGGCGTCCCGCCTCGATCGCGTCGATGTTCGCGCGTGCACCCACGACGCTGCAGGATGCGACCCCACGGTTGCTCGGCAAACCGGACCGATCGGGATCGGATTCTCGTTGCACCGTTATTCAGTCGAGTGAGCCGATCAGCGACCGATCTGCGGCACGGTCAAACCTCGGCAGATTTTGTGTGCGAGGCGGTCCGGGATCTCGGTGTGTCGTGGGACGGCCTCCACCTCGCCGGTGTTTGGATTCATCCAGAGCGAGTGGGAGGATCCTTCACGCTTGAGGGTGCAGCCATGTCTTCTGAGGTGCTTGAGGAGGGCGTTTCGTTTCATCCGACGGTGATGATCTCCTGAATGGCGTCATCGGGTAGTCCTGGAAGAACGTCTTGGCGGCGGTCTTCCAGGATCAAGATGATTGCCTCGCCCAAGCTCTCGAGGCATTCCTCTTTGGTCCTTCCCTGACCGTTTGCACCTGGCAGCTCGGGGCAATAGGCGATGAACCACTCGCCGTCGCGCTCGATAATTGCCGTGAACTGATTCGTCATGAAGACCTCCCTCCGCCACCGGCCATTATGTCATCAATGGGTTTTCTGCTTAAGCATTCTTCCGAGAATCACCACTCCGGCACGGTCTCCCAGCCCTGGAACGGGCCAATCTCGGTCATCCAGCCGGTGGGAGAGCCCTCGTCGCGGACAACACGAAGATTGGTGAAGCTGTCGAGCTTGGACATCAACTCGGCAAGGGGAAGAGCCTGGAGGGGCGGCTTCGTGATGTCCGGGACCGGCCACACCCGGAGATTCCCGTTCAGGTCCGCGGCGGCGATCAGGCGGCCGTCGGGAGAGAAGGCCACACCGTAGACCGTCGTCTCATGGCCGAAGAGGATGTGAGGTTCGCCGCCCGAAACGCGGCTGATCTTGATCTCGCCGGTGTGGGTTCCGGTGGCGATGAGATCGCCCCCTGGTGAGAGCGCCAGCCCGATGTGCTCTCCGTGGAAGTGATCGAGGGTGCGCACCTGGTTAGTCGCGACATCGATGACCACAGGGCTCAATCCGTGAGTGGCTCCCCCGAGCTCGCCGCAAAGGGCGACCGCAGTGTCCCGCGCAGACGAGGCGGCGATTCCAGCACAGTTTCCGGCGAGCAACTGCTCGGACGACCCGTCGTGGAGCCGCCACCGCCGGATCCCCCGGTCCCTGCTCGCCGACAGCAAACTCCCGTCCGCGAGGAACTCGAGCCCCATGAACGCGCCGTCCAGACCCTCTCCGGCTTTGTCAATGGGTCCGAGCGTCCGCCGAGAGCCGTCGGCGAGATTCCACACCAGAATGGTCTTTTCTTCCGCCGGTCCCCTGCCGGCCCCTGCCGCCACCAACCCCCGCTTGGGATCGTAGGTCACCGCAACCACGGCCACGGCATCGGAGAAGCTCTCAAGGCTGGTGGGCGCCGATCCATCGGTCGGAACCACCATGAGCGCCGACGGCCGCTTGGATGCCCCAAAGAAAAAACGACCTTCGGGATCGATCTCGAAGCCAAGGGTCGCTCGTTTCTCCACCACGTGTTGTACCGGATCTTTGGCGCGAATCGGTTGGAGGTAGAGGCCCCTGTAACCGGGAATCACGACCGCTTTGCCGTCGTGGGTGAACTCGATACCGTAGACGCCGCTGCCTGAAAGACCCTCATTGGGGATTTCGAGGACGGGGTTTTCGGGGAGCGGCCAGAACGCAGCACGCTCGAGGTTGACGTCGACGATCCACCGATCGCTCGAGCCGATGGCCGCGCCGCCCGGCTCACCCATTACACGAGATTTCAGGATCAACGGCGAGGCGCCATCGGGGAGCCCGAGATCCCAGACGGACACAATTGGGCTACCGTCCTCCTGATCCATCTCGATGATGCGATTTCCGCGGTGGTCGGTGGAGAGACCATAGCCGCCGGAATCAACGAGGGTCTTGATCGGCGCGCCCGTTTCTCCGTCGAGAGCCCACAACGTGATCGTGTTCGATGGCTCGTCCCCGATGGCGATCCAGTCGAGTTCTGGGTGGAGAACGAAGCTCGATATCGGTTCTTTGTGGGTGTGCAGATGCCGGACCGGGATTGTCGGGTCCACGAGGGACTTTAGGTAGACCTCGGAGCCCTCGTCACCCAACACATAGGCAACCCATCTGCCCGTAGAGTCAAAGTAAATGTCGCCGTGAAGGGGCAGGTTCGCCACCACCTCGGTAGGTGAGTTGACCTGCAACCGCTCGACCCTGCATGAACCCCCCTGGTGGGAGTGGAAGAACAATCCGCCCTCTGTGGCGATCGCCCATCGTGGCGGTGGGTCGACTCGCTGCCTTGCGATCTCGGCGAATCCGGGAACCGCGTAGGTTCGGACTTCTCCGGTTTTGTAGACGCCGAGATGGCCGGTCGAGTGATCGAAGAACGGCGTGAAACGCCCTCGCCCATGGGGGGGGATCTCATCCACCAGCACCGACTGACCGCCTGTATGATGGGCGACACGAAGCTGATCAAACCCGATGAGGGCGGCCCACTCGCCGTCGGGGCTGAACACCGTGCCCCCGACGATCTCGTTGCCGTCGAACCTCGGAAGAACCCGATGAACCGAGCCGGTCGACAGCGCCTTCAAGGCGAGAAGTCGGCCTTCGTAGGTGTCGGAGACGTCGAGGCTCGCCCTCGCGTAAGCCAGCGCGGCGGTGGGGTTCTCCTCGATCTCGAGTTGACCGAGGGCGAGCAGCTTCTGCGCCTCGGCGCGGCGGGTTTCCAGCTCGCTGCGCCGCCAGAGCCCGGCGAAGATGACTGCGACGACGGCGGAGACGATAACTGCAGCCGTCGCGGCGATCCGGCGTCGGCGCTTGCGCCGGGTGGCGAGCGAGATCATGGCCGCGGCGAATGCTTCCTCGACTTCGGTGAGTCCACCCGGGTAGCTTTCGCGCCAGAGGACATACTCCCGGTAGGCCGATCCCGTCCACAGTGTGTCGTCTGTACGGTTGTGGTCATCCCAGGTGCGCGCAGCCTGCCTGAGCTGGTCGCGAAGTTGGACTGCGTCGGCGTCCTGGGTCTGCCAGCGCACCAGACGCGGCCAGTTGGCGAGGAGGGACTCGTGGATGATCTCGACGCGGCGGATGGGATCGTGCTCATCCTCGCGGACCTCGTACGAGGTGAGGAGCCGGGCGTCGATGAGCTCGAGGAGGACGTCGGAGGCAGCGCCATGGGCCGGTGAGGAGTGAGAAAGTGAGCGCTCGCTTCGCTCGCTGTGAGGGATGGGACGTCTAACCCCTAACTTCTTACTAGCGACCGGAGGGAGCGCTGACTTTCTAACTTTCTCACCTTCTAACTCTCTAACCCTCTCACCCTCGAAAACC
>JARFRM010000326.1 GCA_029287235.1 Thermoanaerobaculales bacterium | reverse complement strand
CGAGGCGCGAACGGACCCGTCCATAGGGATCCACAAACGCCGAGATCCCCGTCAGCGCCGCACGGGCGAACCACCTGCGCTGCTCGGCGGCGCGCAGCCCGACATGCGCGAAGTGCTGGACCGGCGCCCAGCTGAAGCCGTACCAGCTATCGTTGGTCAGGGTCACGAGTACCTCGGCGCCCGCACGTACGGCGGAGGTACTGTGACCAGGGAAAACCACTTCGTAGCAGACGGCCACTCCCAAAGGAAGCGCGGCCGGCAGTGGTGTCACCGTCTCTCCGGGGGTGAACCGGCCCACCTCCCGGACCAGGGCATCGGTGAAGGCAAACGCGGCCCAGGGCGGGACATACTCGCCGAACGGCACCAGGTGGACCTTGTCGTAGCGAACCGGCGACACCCCGTCCCGGGTCACGAGATAGGCCGAGTTGGCGTATTTACCACCGGCGATTTCGCCAACGGAGTTGAGCACGATCTGGATGTCGAGCTCTGCCGCAAGCTCCGTGACGATCTTCCGATAGCTTTCGTCGGTGTCGAGTCGAAACGGAACCGCACTCTCGGGCCACAGCACGATTTCGGCTCCTGCATCGGCCGCCCGCCTGGTCAGCGCCCACACGCGATCGGCGATTTCCTGCCACTCGCCGGGGTCCCATTTCTCCTCGAGCGTCGTACCCGGTTGGATCACCGCCACTCTGATCGCCGGACCCGAGGGCTCGATCATCGGAGACAACACACCGAACACAATCGTGGAACCAATGGCGGTGACCAGCAACGCGACGGCTACAGGGCGGTCCCCCGGTCGGGCGAGACCCCACAGACCGGCACCCAGAGCGACCACGGCCCAACCGAGTCCCGACGCTCCCCAGATCGGCAACGAACCGAGCATCGCCGGTGTGTTTGAGAAGACAAGCGCGACATCACTCCACGGGAACTGATAGGGCTGGAAACGGCGGAGCGCGTCGATGGCTACCCAGGCAAAAGGAAAGAACCAGACTCGCCAGGGCGGTCGCACCCGCGCTGTGAGTCCCACCACCAGCGACCAGATCACACCCAGATACACCCCCATCCCGAGCAGGGATCCCAGGGCCGCGATCATCGGCAGCCCGCCATAGTGGTGCATGACCTCGAGCACCCAGTTGGTGGCCACCACCCAGTACACCGTTCCGGCCAGCCAACCGAGGAGCCATGGCCGCCACCTACCGCCGCCACGCTCGACCGCCTCGAGCATCAACCCGGGAAAGAGCACCACCAACGGCCACAGCCCGGGCCCGGGCATGGCAAGCGCCAGAACCACTCCGGCGAGGACGGCCAGGAACCAGGGACACGCTCGCTGCATGGTCGCAGTATACGGCCCTCTTCGCTCGGCTCCGCGCGGCAACCTTCTTTTTGGCTTATCCGCCGGTCACGACCGACCACGCCGAGGTGTTGCCCGACTCGAATCCGTCCACGAAGAGTGGGCCTTCAACGGCCTGGACGCCAAGAATCTCCACGTCGTCGATGTTCCAGCCGCAGTATGTCCAGCCGCCGTCTGTGGTTCCCATGGTCCAGCGCAGATAGACCGTGGGTTCGCCGTCGGCCACGGCACCGATGTCGAGATCCATCTCCGTCCATGCAAAATCAGCGATCTCGGCGTCGTTGGTCCACACCGTCGTCCATTCACTGCCGTCGGCCGAGACGCGGACCGATGCGTGGTCATATTGCGGATCCTCAACGCCGAGCCATCGCCGGAACTTCAGCCGGGAGCCGTAGAGCCCGCTGCAGTCCACCGCCGCGCTCGTGAGGTGTCGCTCCGGCAGGTTGTTGGGATAGTCGCCCAAGAGGTTGAACCCGTAGACGTTGGCGCCGGTGAAGCCCGCGCTCGGATCGGGCCCACCGTGGCTGCCTCCCCCACCCGTCGGTTGTCCGAAGGCCCACTGACCCTCGGTGTTCCACCCCGGATCCGAGTCCATGGCCCAGCTCTCCTGCACCACCGCCTCACCGACGACCAGGACCGCCTCACGGACGGTGTCGCCGACGTGGTCGGTGAGGTTGACGAAGTTGATGACGGCAAGGTGGGCGCCGGCATCGAGGCCGGCGGCAACCGGAAAGACGACCGAAGCGGTGACATCGGCACTGGCCAGGGGAGCGAGCGTGCCCGAGGTGGCGCCCGAAAGGACGAGCCAGGGCGTGTCCACAGCCTCGGCCACGTCGTAGTTGATGCTGTGATCGTTTCGGTTCTCCACCGTGAAGACCGCGGTGGTCGGATCGAAGGGACCCCCGACGGGACCGCTCGAGCGCAGGCCCCCGGCGCCGCTCACCCGCATCCCGGTGGCGACGGTCAGCCCCTTGATGCAGAAGTTGGCGGTGTCGTTGTCGTTCCACAAGTCCCGCCAGGTTCCACCAGAGCGGTAGAAGCTCTCACCCGGCTCGGCTGCCGAGGGCACCCAGACCCGGCTCTCGGCCCCGAGCAGCACCGGCACCTCGGATGAACGATCGAAGGGCTGCCCTCCGTCGGAGAGACTGAGATGGAGAAAGAAATCGTCGCCGGGAACCAGGGTCACGGGGAGGTCCAGATCGACGGTGTGGTAGCCGCGCACCTCAAGGGTGCCGCTCACCGAGGACAAGGGGTCGGCCAGCTCGCCGGCTGCGAAGGTGTCGAAGACGGTGACCGCGTAGTCCACGGCCTCGGTCGCGGTGAAGAAGCTCACCGCGGTCAAGAGCTCGTTCGCCGAGGCGATGAAGGCGTTGAAGGCTTCGGTCGCACTCACCATGGTGTCCCGCCAACCGTGGTAGTCGTGGTAGTAGACGCCTTCATAGGCGAGGAGATCGACATCCTCGAAAGACACCGCGCCCATCTCCGGGTGCTGGCAGCTCCACTTGTCGTAGTAGGAGATCCAGAAGTAGCCGTCGATACCCCAGCTCGCGCCCCAGCTGTTCTTCACCAGCCATGCCCCCGGCCCCGCCTGGGTCATGTGGTCATCGTCCCAACCGACGATGGCCACCGCGTGGTTGGGCTCCATGGTGCTCGACGGCGGCTGGTAGTGGTTGTAGCTGCCGTCGATGAACGAGCCGTCATATGCCATGCAGGTGCCCACCACACCGTGGGTCATGACGGCCGTCTTGATGGCGTCGATGTTGGTCAGACCCACGCCGGCCTGATGGTAGGCGATGGTCCGGGGGAGAAACGTCCGGTAGCCTGGATCACTGCGCAGCGGCGGGGTGTCGTAGCTCTGGCCGTCCTCCTCACGCACCGCTCCTTCCAACCGAGCCAGATAGGCCGCGGTGACCATGTAGTCGCCACCCTGGTGGACCTCCAGACCGCTGCCGGAGGTCGGGACCGCGTCATCGTTGTTGTGCTCGTTGAACCCGTTCCACCAGTCCAGGTGGTACTCGGCCAGCGCGGGCTCGCCGGGCTCGCCGGCCGCCGCCCAGGCGCCGGTCATGAGGAGATTACCCTCCATGGCCGCCACGGCGCCGTGGGTCCAGCAGGTTCCTCCCTGCTGGCTTTTCACCGTGGTCACGTAGTTGGAGCCCCCGACGTCGCGCAGGTCAAAGCTGCTCGGCGGGTCGGCAGAGGCCACTGCGGGTAACAAAAAGAGGATGACGGCCAGGGCGGAGTTCTTCACTCGAGTCCTCCCACGACTGCGGTCGCGATCGCCCACCAATGTACCACCTGCGATGTTCGTCCGGATGTGTCCTCTATCGCATCTTCCGCAGGACCGCTTCGGTGTGCTCGCCGAGCGCGGGCGCCGGTCGCCTGGGCGTCCGACCCACACCCGGAAGCCAGGGGCCGACCCCCGACACCGGGTCGCCGTCTTTCACCGAGAGCTCCTCCACGAGACCGGCGTCGATGAAGATCCGATCGCGTCCGGCCTCCCCCGCAGTGTGGACCGCGCTGAGCGGCAGACCATCCTTCTCGCCCAGGGCGAGCCAATGCTCACGCGAGTGCAGGGCCAGGGTTTCCTCGATTCTGCAAACCACGGCGTCGGCTTCGTCACCCATGGCGAATCCTGATCCGCCGAGATCATCGAGACCGAGCATGGAAACAAAACCGAGCCAGAACTTGGGCTCGAGCGCCGACACCGCCATGAGCTCACCGCCGGCGCACGGGTAGATTCGGTAGCACGGGCAGGCGCCGCCGAGGAGCAGATCCACCACCTGCTCGCGGCCAGTCGCGGCCTCCGCCCAACGCCAGGTCATGAAGGGCAGCGACCCGGTCAGCAGGGGCTGGTCGACGCGACCACCGCGCCCCGTTCGTTCGCGCCGCAACAGGGCCGCGAGGATCGACGAGGCCGCCAGCAGACCGGCGCCGACATCGGCGAGTTGGAGCCGCGGCTGCTCCGGACCCATGGCATCGAGAGCCCCCGTGAGGGCGATCAGGTTGAGATCGTGGGCGAGCCGATGACGCACGGCCTCACCATGGCCGAACGACGACAACGAGCACCACACCAGCCTCGGGTTGATCTCCGCAATCGCCTCATAGCCCAAACCCCAGTTCGGCATGGTGCCCGGCCGGAAGCTCTCCACCAGAACATCGGCTTCCCGGGCAAGCGAACGCAGCCGAGTCTGACCCTCATCCCCGGTCAGATCGAGGCAGACCGACTCGGCGCCGCGCAACAGGGTTGCGAATCCGATGCCGACACCACCCACCAATGGAGGCACCATCCGCATGGGATCCCCGGTTCCCGGTTCCTCGATCTTGATCAGACGAGCCCCGAGATCAATCAGCTGCCGGGCCAAGATCCCACCCGGCAGCAAACGCGACACATCGAGGACGACCATGCCTTCGAGAGGTAGGAGCTGATCAGTGGTCATGGCTGCTCCTTTGGACGCGCACTACCGAACGTGATTCTCTCATCGGTGTTGCCCGAGAGTGCCCCCTTGAACATTGTTCGAACTCAACACTCAACCAAACCTCGAGGCACTCCTCCCGAACAATGTTCAAAGCGGCACGTCCGTTCAACGCCAACTCCTCCGACCCTCAACGGTTCTCGAAGCCGATGGGGCCGCACAATGCAACAAATGGCACCACGTGACACCTGCCGGTTAACCCGCCCCGGCAACGACAGACCCCGCTGAGAACGCAGAATGGGTGCCTGCCTCTCTTATCGCCGCGAAAAGGTGCCTGGCATCCCCTCCCATCGCGCATCCACAGGCTTCGTACTCGTTCGGCGGCGCGTGCCTGGCTCTCTTTTCGCCGCGAAAAGGTGCCTGGCACCGCTCGGGAAGGGCGACGACGGAACCAATCTCGGTCGGAGGCAATCGAAGGGACATCAACCCTCCGGATAGAAGAGTCGACCGGACTTCGTCAGTTCTTGAATGCCGGCAGCAGGCTGAAACCTCGGGCCGTGACGTTGGGCGAGGGCTTCCATTCGCTCAACGATAGCGGCGGCGCCTTCGTGATCGACATAGCGGAACGGTCCTCCCCTGAACGGCGGGAAGCCGAGCCCGAGGATGGCCCCGAGATCGCCGTCTTCGGTCGAGGCGATAACCCCCTCGTCGAGACAGTGGACCGCCTCGTTGACCATGAGCAGAGCCATCCGATCGCGAATCTCGTCGGCCGCAACATTCCGGCGATCGGGGCCGCCGAAGAACCGGTAGACCTCGGTGTTGACCGGCTTCGGACCCTTCCTTTTCTTCTTGGGATAGAGATAGAAGCCCTGACCGTTCTTGCGCCCCTCGAAACCCGCCTCGTACATCTTGGGCAGCGCATCCGACGAGCCCAGCCCCCGCTCGGCGAAGGCGGCGCCGAGATCGGCGGCGACGTGGGCGCCGACATCGATCCCGACCTCGTCCATGAGCGCCACCGGGCCGACGGGATAGCCGAAGTCCTTGAGCACCCGGTCGAGATCCTCGATCTTCGCCCCCTCCTCGAGCAGCACCACAGCCTCGTTGAGATAGGGCGCGAGGATCCGGGTCGTGTAGAACCCGGGACCGTCCTTGACCACAATGCAGGTCTTACCCTGGGCGATTCCGAAGTCCCTCGCCGTGGCCGTCGCCCAGTCGGCGGTGGTCTCGGCCACGACGATCTCGAGCAACGGCATCTTGGGTACCGGTGAGAAGTAGTGCATCCCCAGTATCCGCTCCGGGTGCCTGGCGCCCTCGGCGATCTTGGCGATGGGCAGAGCCGAGGTGTTTGAGGCCAGGACCGCCTCGGGAGCGATCTGCGCCTCGACCTCGGCAACCACGCGGCGTTTGAGATCGAGGTCCTCGAAGACCGCCTCGATGACGAGATCGGCCGCGGCCAGATCGGCGTTGTCGGTGGTGGCCAACAGCGCGGATCGCCGACGATCGGCTTCGCGGTGGGTGATGGCGCCCGATCGGGTCTGCGCCTTCAGCCCCTTCTCGATGGTCCGGATTCCCGCACCCAGCGCTTCATCCGAGATGTCCTTGAGCACCACCGGGCACTTCCCCAAAGAGACCGAGGCCACTCCCGCGCCCATGAAACCGGCACCGAGGACCGCGAGCCGTTCGACCGGTCTCGGCGCCGGGCCGTCTTCTGGTTTCTTTGCGTTGTTCATGGCGTGGAAGAGCCGAACCAGGTTGCGGCTCTCCATCCCGGTGGCGAGCCTGCCGAAGTAATACGACTCACGATCGAGCCCCGCGAGCCGGCCCTTCTTGAGACCCGTTTCGACACAGTCGAGAATGGCCTGCGGCGCCGGGTAGAGCCCCCGGGTTCTTCGTTTGACCTGTTTGGCGGCCTCGCCGAGGATCTTGGACCGCACCGGCGGGAATGACGACAATCGGTCCAACAGGCTCTTCGTCCGCTGGGGTCGTTTCAGCTTGCCATCGGCCATCGCCAACGCCGCCTTCGCTGCGGTCTCGACGATGCCGCCCGGCGTCGTCAGCGCATCCACCAGCCCCATCCGCTTGGCCTTCTTGGCTCGGACGCGTTTCCCCGTGAGCAGCATCGGCAGCCCAGCCGCGAGCCCCGTTCGCTCGATGAAACGCTGGGTCCCACCCCCCGCCGGGAGCAAACCGAGCATGACCTCGGCCTGGGACAGGACGGTGGCCGGGTCATCGGAGGCGAGGATGTAATGGCAGCCCAACGCCACCTCCAACCCGCCTCCGATGGCGGCACCGTGCACGGCGGCGACCACGGGTTTCGGACCCGTGAAGATGGCCTCGAGCAGGGCGTTGCCGTCCCGCGACATCTGCGAGATCTCCTCCGCATCGAGCCCCTCGATGACCTCGAGATCGGCGCCTGCGACAAAGGTGTCCTCCTTGGCCGAGGCCACCACGATCGCGCGCACGCCGTCATCGTCCATCAAGGGCAGTGCGAGTTCATTGAACTCCGCCACCGCCGCCGGTGTCAGCGTGTTGACCGGTTTGTCGGTGCTGTCGAGCCAGACGATGGCGACTCCGTCGGTGCGCTTTTCAATACGAATCATAGGCATAGCGTCTTCCTCATCGATTTCGATCTGTCGTTTTTTGGCCGGAGATTTCCAAGCTGCGAGCTTCCGACCCTGATGGCCTTCGTTGGAAATCTCCGGCCAAAAAAAGAAACGGAGTCAGGCTTCCCTGGCATCACGATCTTTCGAACACCATTCCGATTCCGATGGCGCCTGCAGCGCAGGCTGCCACGATCCCCAGATTCTGGTCTTCGGCCACCATGCGCCGGCAACAGTTCGTGATGAGCCGTGCCCCGGTGGCGCCGAACGGGTGGCCCACCGAGAGCGATCCTCCCCAGGTGTTGAGGCGCGCCGGATCGATCGCCCCCACGGCTTCGTCGCGACCGAGCCGCTCACGACACCAGTCAGGATCGGCGAGCACCTTCTCGACGGCCAGCACCTGAGCTGCGAAGGCCTCGTGGAGTTCGACAACCCCCATGTCGCCGAGACCGAGACCCGCGCCATCAAGGGCGCCCGGAATCGTCAACGCCGGCCCGAGCAGGAGTTCTTCGAGGGGATCGAGGGCCGCCACCGCCGCCGAACGAAGTGTGGCGACCGGTTCGAGCCCGAGCTTCTTCGCCGCCTCCTCCGAAGCCAGCAGTACGGCCGCCCCGCCATCGGTGAGATACGAGCTGTTACCCGCGGTGATGGTGCCGAACCGGCGATCGAAGGCCGGGCGCAGCTTGGCCAACGACTCGACGGTCGAGTCACCACGGATTCCGTTGTCTTCTCTGACCGCGGTGCCCTTGGGCGGTACGAAGACGGGAGTGATCTGCCGGGAGAGCGCGCCATCCGCTGTCGCCGCAGCGGCCCGTTGGTGCGAACGCGCGGCATAGGCGTCTTGGGCCTCACGAGTGATCCCGTACCTCTTGGCCAGACGCTCGCAGTTCTCGCCCATGATCTCACCGGTGGAGAACTCGGCCAGCGCCACCGGTTCGGGAAGCAAATCGCTCGGTCCGAGCCCTCTGAGCAATCTCATGAAATCACCCGGCCCCTTGGCCTTCTGCGCCGCGATGAGCCGCTTTCGAACCGAGCGCTTGTAGCGGATCGGTGCGTCCGACAGAGTCTCCGCTCCGGCCGCGATGGCCACGTCGGCGCCACCCGTCGCGATGGCACGAGCGGCATCCAGAAATGACTGAAGCGAAGAAACGCAGGCCACCGAAACCGTGTAGGCGGGGCAGCTGTCCGGCAACTGACTCGCCAGAACCACCTCGCGACCCAGGTTCGAGGTGGCCGGGTCGGCGATGACCGTCCCCATGACCAGCAGGTCGACGACTGCCGGATCGATGGCCGTTCGATGCAGCAACCCGGAAACCGCTATCCGGCCGAGGTCATAGGATTTCAGATCGGTGAACGCGGTCCCGGACCGACAAAACGGTGTCCGGCACCCATCGACCACAACTACCCGGCGCGACGAGTCGGTAAAAGTCTCGATCACGGCAGCCACCTTTCAGGAACGCCCCCAAGGTGATAGCAGAACGAGCAGGTTTGTGCCAGCGTGATGGGATCGTTGAACCGTAATCCGTGATCGATACCGCAATCGAGCACGCAGAAATCAATCCTCAACCGGGGCGTGCGGGCTCGACATTGTGCCGGCTCCGGCCCCCCGGCAGCGCGCCACGCCCGTCACTGTTAGGATGCTCAGCGAACACGCGCCGCTCCCCGACGTATGAGATTCTAAAAGGAGATACTTCATGCGCAAGATTCTGACCGCAGCGTTCGCTCTCGCCATCTTCGGTGGCGGGTTTGCCACGGCCGATGACAACGACGACCCATACCTGTGGCTCGAGGAGGTGGAGGGTGAGAAGGCCCTAAAGTGGGTTGAAACACGCAGTGCCGCAGACACTGCTGAACTCGAGGCGGTGCCGGTCTTCGGCGAGATCCACGAAAAAACGCTGGAGATCTACAACTCCAGTGATCGGATCCCGGGGGTGGGCATCCGAGGCGCCTGGCTCTACAACTTCTGGCGCGACGCCGACCACGTGCGCGGCATCTGGCGCCGAACCTTCCTCGACGAGTACATGAAGGACGAACCTTCGTGGGAGACCGTTCTCGATCTCGACGCGCTGGCCGAGGCCGAAGACGAGAACTGGGTGTGGAAGGGCTCCACCTGCCTGCCCCCTGAGTACCGGCACTGCATGGTCACCTTGTCCCGCGGCGGCAGCGATGCCGCGGTTCGCCGCGAGTTCGACGCCGTCGCCAAGAGCTTCGTCAAGGACGGATTCATCGTCCCCGAGGCCAAGGCACAGGTCAGTTGGAAGGACAAGGACACCCTTTGGATCGGCACCGACTTCGGTGAGGGTTCACTCACGACGTCCGGGTACCCTCGGATTGCGAAGCAGTGGAAACGCGGCACTTTAATGGATGAGGCGGTCACCGTCTACGAGGGATCGGTGGATGATGTGGCGTCGGGCGCCTACAGCGATCACACCGCGGATGGTCGATACGATCTGGTACAGCGGACGCCCGCATTCTACCGCGGGACCTCGTACCTGATACTCGACGGTCGTCTGATCAAGCTCGACTTCCCCGAAGACGCAGATCTGTACGGTTTCTTCAAGGACCAGATGGGGCTCGCCCTCCGGTCGGACTGGGAAGTGGCCGGCAACACCTACCCGGCGGGCGCCCTCCTTGCCATCGACCTCAACGAGTTCCTGGCGGGCGGACGCGACTTTGATGTACTTTTCGAACCGGAAGAGAGGGTGTCCTTCGGTGGTCTCGGAACGACCAAGAATCACGTTCTGTATACGACCCTCGACAATGTGCGCGGCCGACTCTACAGATTGACGCCGACGGAAGACGGATGGGCCAGGGAAGAAATCGATCTTCCCGGTCTCGGAACCGTGGGCATCGGCAGCACCAGCGACGTGGATGACAGCTTCTTCTTCTACTACACCGACTTCCTGACCCCGTCGAGCCTTTACTTCGTCCCCGATGGCGGCGAGCCCCGAATCGTCAAGAACTCACCCTCATGGTTCGATCCTGAGGGGATGAGTGTCGATCAATACGAGGTCGCCTCGGCCGACGGCGTCATGATCCCCTACTTCGTGGTCAAGCCTGCCGGGTTCGAGGCCGACGGCAAGAACCCGACCGCCCTCTATGGCTACGGTGGCTTCGAAAACTCCATGTTGCCCTCGTATCTCGGATCCAAGGGCCCGTCATGGGTCTCCCGCGGCGGTGTCTACGTCCTGGCCAACATCCGCGGCGGAGGCGAGTTCGGTCCCAGCTGGCACAAGGCGGCGGTCAAGGAAAACCACCAGCGGAACTTCGATGACTTCACCGCGGTGGCCGAGGACCTCATCGCGCGCAAGATCACCTCGCCGGAGCACCTGGGAATCTGGGGCGGTTCCCAGGGCGGGTTACTCGTCGGCGGCAGCTTCGTCCAACGACCCGAGCTCTTCAACGCAGTGGTGTGCGAGGTCCCACTGCTCGACATGAAGCGCTACAACAAGCTCCTTGCCGGAGCGAGCTGGATGGCCGAGTACGGTAACCCGGACACCGATGATTGGGAATACATCAAGACCTGGTCGCCCTATCAGAACCTCGATCCCGAGAAAGACTACCCGGAGGTCTTTTTCTGGACCACGACCCGTGACGACCGGGTCCATCCCGGCCACGCGCGCAAGATGGTGGCCAAGATGACCGACATGGGCAAGAAGGTCTACTACTACGAGAACACCGAGGGCGGCCACGCCTCCGGCGCCAATCTCAACCAGCGCGCCTACACCGGGGCGCTCATCTATTCCTATCTGTGGAAAATGCTCGAGTGAGCCGCGACCCCGTTGTCCGTGCAGCTGAGGCGGTGGGCGTCACCGGCGCCCGCCGCCACGTTTTTCTCTGCTGTGATCAGACCAAGCCCAAGTGCTGTGACCGCGAGGCGTCGGTGGAGTCGTGGCAATACCTCAAGCAGCGGCTGCGCGAACTCGGGCTCTCCGAGGCGGGCGGGGTGCTGCGCACCAAGGCCGACTGTCTGCGGATCTGCACCGACGGCCCCATCGCCGTGGTCTACCCCGACGGGGTCTGGTACCGAGGCTGTACGCCGCAGGTCCTCGAGCGGATCATCACCGAGCACCTCGTTACCGGCAACGTCGTCGACGAGTACGTGATCACGACGCGGGAGTTGGGATAGAACCGCCAGGACGCAAGGGACGCGAGGACATCGCAAAGACCATCTCAAGTTAGAGCCATCGCACCATCGCACGGAGAAACCGCAAATAGCGCAGATGGACGCAGATTCCCTCGCAGCATTCAGTCAGCAGCCGCCAACCGAGGGTTGCACGGGGCGCGGGTCAAGTGGACTGCTTTGCGCAATCCTGGCGTGCCTTGCGTCCTTGCGGTTCCATTGAGCGCTGACGGGTTTGAGCTCAGGTCACCAGCGCGACGCCGGCCCAGATCACCCCTCCGAGAAGGAGGAGCGGGATCAGAACCACGAGGCCGATGCCGAAGACGAGTGGACCGACGACAAAGAGCACCACGAGCAGGCCTATGAGCAGGGCAAGCCCCTTGAAGAGGAGTGCGAGGGGAATCAAAGCGATCTTGAGTACGAGCTTGAGCAGTCCGAGAACGATCGCGATCACACCGAAAACTACCGCACCGACAGCGATCAACGCCAGAATTCCAAATAGCTCGAACATGGGTCTTGCCTCCTGGTAGGGAATACGCATCCTCGAACCAGGAGGTTCTTGAATGCAGGGGAATGAGATCCTGGCCGATGCCTTTGGCACGCGGTCATGGGGTCTTGAACCTACCCGTATCGTGATCCCAAGACCTCAAGACCCCAAGCCTTCAAGCCCCCAAGACCTCAAGACCTCAAGACCTATCGTGCGTCGCGTCAGCGACGCATGATCGAGTCGAGAATCATCATAAAGGCCGCCTGCTGCTCGGGCTCGGCCTTCTCGATGACCGCGAGGCAGCCGGTGTCGTCGAACTCTTCGTGGAGGCGGTCTGCGGGGTGGGACGAGGTGATGATAATCCTCTTGAGATTGACGCCGGTGGCTCGTGCAGCCTCGAGCACCTCTTTGCCGTCCATCCACGGCATCTCCCAATCCAGCAGCAGAAGGTGGACGCCGGGACCGAGGGCCCGAACCCCATCGCGCGGGTCGCTGTAGGTCTCCACCGCAACCCGGTCGCCGTAACGGTCCTCGAGGAGCCGTTTCCACACGGCACATTGGACCTTGGAGTCGTCGATCACCACCGCTCGACGCGGTTTGGCATCCGCCATCGGGTTCAGGTTAGCAAAGACCTCGCCCGATGGCCTCGGAATCTCTCACTCCGCGGTCGCGACCTCGACTTCGAACCCGAGGGCTCGGATCTTGTCGGCCAGCAGGGAGCGATCAAAGCCCGCTCCGCGAACGCTCGCCCGGCCCGCCGCGAGATCGACCGTTGCGCCCTCGACCCCACTGCACTCGTTGAGGGCACGGGTCACGCTTTCAACGCAACCGTTGCATCGCATCCCGGCCACCGTCAGCTCCATCGTGTCCACATCGGACGTCGTCTTCATCTCGAGATCTCCCCTCCCCATGGGCTGTGGTTGCGGCCACAACGCGTTGACGAGCAGCAGAATCAGGAGGATGGCGCAGCCGCGGCCGAACCACCCCCCAACACCGCTCTCGTCGCCGTGATGCTCATGCCCGGTCGTCGTCGTCACCGCAGCCGGCGTCATGGCCGATGATGGGACCAGCTCGGATGCCACCAGGGCATCCACCGTGAATCCCGTGGCGAGCGCGCCGACCGCCACAGTCAACAGGAAGATCAGCACCGACCGGCGACCGAGTACACGCCACAGCGTTGTCAGCGTGGCCCCGTTGGTGGCGGGCCCGGTGATGAGAAAGACCAGCGCCGCCCCCGGCGACAGTCCGGCGTGGATCAGCGACAGCGCGATGGGGGTCGAGGCGGTGGCGCAGACATAAAGTGGGATGCCGACGGCCATGGCGGCCAACATGGGCCACACCCCACCACCGAGATACGCCTCGAGGGCGCGGGGCTCGATCAGCGCCGAAATCACTCCCGACAGCAGGATGCCGACGACAAGGGCGCGGCCGATGTCTCGGGGCAAGGTGACGAGACCATAGGTCAGGCCGTCCAGAAGGGTCTTCTTCCCGGGGGCTTCTTCGGTCTCGCAGCAGTCCGATCCGCTCGAACACGCTTCCGTTGGAATCTCCTCCACCGGTTGCTCGTCGTCGTTCCGATCAAGGGCATAGACCAGGCTCCCACCAAGAAAACCCGTGAGCAGGGCCGCAACCGGCCGCACCACCGCCAGGAAAGGCCCGAGGAGGGCGTAGGTCACGGCGATGGAGTCGACCCCTGTCTGTGGGGTCGACAGTAGAAAAGCCGTGGTCGCGCCCTTGCCGGCGCCGTGTTGGCGCAGCGAGGCGCCGACGGGGATCACTCCACACGAGCACAGCGGGAGCGGTACGCCGAAGAGACTGGCCTTGAAGACCTGACCGAGGCCGCGATCGCCGAGGTGGCGTTCGACCCACCGAGGCGAGATCAGCACCGAAAGGAGTCCGGCGACGGTGAAGCCCAGCAGCAGATACGGGGCCATCTCGACAAGCATGTTCCACGAAGCGGTGACGATGGAGAGAAGTACGTTCATCACTTACTCAACTTGTAGATCAGGTCCATGAGTTCCTCGTAGTGGTGCTCGCGGTCCTCCCCTTGGAGGCCATCGGTGACGCAGGTCTCGAGATGGTGTCGGACCACCAGCTTGCCGACCCCGCGCAGGGCCTCGTGGATGGCCGAGATCTGCGTGAGCACATCGATGCAGTACTTCTTCTCTTCGATCATCTTGTTCAGACCGCGGAGCTGGCCCTCGATGATGGCCAACCGCCGCCGCGCACTCTCTTGAACCTTTTCGTCAATGACCATGATGATCCTCAGGTATTGGGTATTAGGTGTTGGGTGTTAGGTGTTAGCCGAGAGTTATTACCGACGCCTCACTTTTCACTTTTCACTTTTCACTTTTCACTCACAGGCAATACCATACCCCCCTGGGGTATTCACGTCAACCCACAATTGAGCGAGAGTCGAAACGATTGCAGGACTCGTTCGCGATAGCTACACTGTCCGTCCAGAAGGCAACAACGCCAAGGAGGTACCAACGATGTGCGACGAAATGTTCCAAGCCCGTCTCGGGCACCCGGTCCCCGATTTCGAGATCGACACCTACGATCCGACGATCCACAACTTCGGAAAATTCAAGCTGTCGGAGAACATGGAAGCCGGGAAGTGGACCATCCTCTTCTTCTACCCGGCCGACTTCACCTTTGTTTGAGCGACCGAGTTCGCTGCTCTGGCAGAGCAGCAAGACCGGTTTGCGAAGATGGGCGCCACCCTGGTGACCGTTTCCACCGACACCCAGTTCGTCCACCTGGCGTGGAAGCGTGAAGAGAAAGAGCTCGCCGACGTCAAGTACCTCATGGGCGCCGACCCCACCGGCGAGGTCTCCTGGCTATTCGGCGTCTATGACGAGGGTTCGGGCCTCGCGCTCCGCGGCACCTTCATCATCAGCCCCGACGGCACCCTCTTCAACTCCGAGGTCAACTTCTACAACATGGGCCGCAACATCGACGAGCTCATGCGCAAGTTCAAGGCCAACCTCTACCTGTCTCGGAAGGCCACCGAAGGCTGTCCCTCCAAG
>JARFRM010000276.1 GCA_029287235.1 Thermoanaerobaculales bacterium | reverse complement strand
CCACGCTGCCGCTGATCCTGCCGCTGGACCTGCCGTCGTCTGTGGCGCCGATCCTGATGCTGCCGCTGATCCGCTTCGTTGGGACGGAAACGGACACGGTCACGGAGACGGAGACGCGTGACGGAATTGCCGGGCGACCCGGGCAACGCTACCCTCGATGGAGGATGAGCTACCGGAACGACACCGCAATCTGGGTCTACCACCTCAAGCGGGGCGGCGGTCACGCCGTGGTCAACTGGATCGCCCGGAACATGGATCGTCAGGTTTTCCACCTCAACAACGCGTTTTCAAAACCCAGGAAAGCGCGTTGGCGGGGGGAAAAGATCTTTCGCCGGATCACCGAACCCGATCGTTATGGCGGCCCCGGCCGCCGTCTGTACAACGTGGAGCTCCAGCCGGGTACCGGGTGGCGTGAGGTTGCGGCGATGCCGAAGGAGGTTCTCCTCACCAACGTGGAGAACTTCCCGCTCGAGCTGATATCGAGCCAACCGCTCCTCAGCGAGGGTGCGCATCGTCTCATCGGGAACAGTCGCCGCCGGATCACGGTCCTGGTTCTCAGAGACGCATTCAACACCTTCGCCAGCGTACGGCACGGCAAACGGCGAATGCGGAATCGACTGCACCGCTTCTACCGCACCCAGTGGAAGGTCTACGCGAAGGAGTTCCTGGGCGAGACCTCGTATCTCCCGGAAGACACGATCATGGTCAGCTTCAACGCCTGGTTCTCCGATGCCGACTATCGAAAGGAGCTGGCCGCAGCGCTCGGACTCGATCACGTCGATCGCGGGCGGGACGAGGTTTCGACCGACGGCGGAGGAAGCTCCTTCACCGGCCGGGACTTTCAGAACCGAGCCCGGGACATGGCGGTGCTCGAACGGTGGCGGCATTTTATCGACGACCCGGACTACATCGCGGCATTCGACGAGGAAACCGTCGAGTTGTCGAGACGTATTTTCGGCGACGTCACCAAGGTGGTGTGATGGTCTTCGACGCAGTTTCGAGTCCGTCGGCAGATGCGGTGATAACGATCGGTCCGCCCGCTTCCCCGATTTCGAGATAGACCCGACCTTCACCACGGGCCATGAGCACTTCGGCCGCCGGAGAGTATGGAAGGAGCCGGGCATCCCCGTCGACGGCGACCTCCACGTGGCCGCTCCAGTCATCGGCCGGGAGATTGTCGGCATCACGGGTGTCGAGATCCACCGCGATCAGCCGGCCGGGAACAATCTCGTCCTCGTCGATTCCGATGCCGATGGCGGTGGCGGCTCCAGGCGGTCGGTGGTCGTGGATCACCTTTGTGCCGTTGCGTGAGCCCTCGAGCCGAAGATCGGTCCAACCCTCGTCGTATGGGAGTTGGTGATGCCGCCGGCCGTCGAGGTCTAGGATCGACCCACCGGTCGGCATCAACCGGATTGTGCTGCAATTCGAGAAGATGTTGAGTTGTCTTCCTTTTTCACAACGGGTGACGAAGAGGGAGATGAACGGCTCCCGGGCGTATCTGGCGCGAAAGAGCTCGGCCGCCATCTTCGGGCGTCGCCAGGCGTCGAAGAGCCCGTTCTGCCGCCGAAATCGATTTCGATGCTCGGTTGCATAGTCGGCGAAGCTCCAGACGGTGTGGCCCGCGAGGCCTTCGACTTCGGACATGGCGGCCCATTCGCGTTCGATCAGCCGGACCTGCTCGAGCTCCCCGGCGGGATCACCCTTGATGCTTTTAGGGTGATTGCAGCACTCGCTCAGAAAAACGACCTCGAGCCGGCTCGAATCCCTGGCCTCATCGAGGACATCGAGCTCGTAGTTGGTGCTCCAGACATCGGGGATCCCGGTGGTTTTTTTCCGGCGCGCCCGGTAGAGGTGGTTTTCGGCATAGGTGACCGGACGGTCGGGATCGAGTTGGTTGGCGAGGTCTCGAAGTTCGAGATAGGCTTTCCGGGAGCGGGATTCGTTCCCCATGCCCCACAACATCACCGACGGGCGGTGACGGTCGCGAACAATGAGTTCGCGGAACTGCCGCTTCGCCGAGCGACGCCAACCCCTCGATGACCGGACGCTCTTCCAGGAGGCGAGCTCGGCATAGACCATGATCCCGAGCTCGTCACAGGCATCGAGGAAGGCGGGGTGCTGAGGGTAGTGCGACAGGCGCACCAGATTGCAGCCGTACTTCTTGAGGAGCTGTGCATCCGACCGGTGGATCTCGGCCGGGAGAGCGCTGCCCAAACCAGGAATCGATTCGTGCCGGTTGACGCCGTGAAGATCGACCCGTTTGTCGTCGAGGAAGAACCCCTTCCGTGGCCGAAACTTCGCTCGGGTGATCCCGAAGCGAACCCGAACCACGTCGATCAGACCAGCGTCGTTCTCCAACCGCCCCTCGGCCCGGTACAGATCGGGGTGTTCGGGCGACCAGCAGCGCGGGTCGTCAACGACGACGGCGGCCTCCGACATTGCGGCGGCGGGGATGTGTTCGGTTTGGGCGACCGGTGTTCCCCCTTGGTCGGTGATGGTCCACTGGAGTCTCGCGTCGGCTGAAGCTCCCTGCGGGTCGCCGACGAAGGATCGGGCCTCCAGCAACTCGGATCCGTCGGGATTTTTGCTGCAAGCGATCACGATCGACCGGGCGTCGAGCCGTGGCCAAGGTCGCTGCTCGATCCAGACATCGCCGGTGAGTCCACCGTAGAGTAGGAAATCGGGATCTTTCTTTCCCGGCAGGACGTTGCGATGGAATCGATTGTCAAGGCGAGCAGCGAGGATGTGGGGACCACGGTGGATGTTCGGGGGTAACGGGACCTCGAAGCCGAGATATTGTCCGTCGACGCGCTGGAGACGCCGGCCGTCGAGCCAGATATCGCCGATGCCGTAGAACCCACCTGCACAGAGATACCAGGTACCCGTGGAATCGGTCTTCGGAATCCGGATCTCTCGCCGGTAGGCCCCAAAACCGACGTAGCTCTTTCGGTCGAACTGATAGGTATCGTCGAGATTCCAGCAGTGGGGAAGATCGATCGTCTCACCGCCGGTGCCGCGGCCGGAGAGCCACTTCCGTTTGACCTTGCCGCGAACGAACTCCCAATCGGAGCAGAGATCAACTCGCGGTCGAAGCGGGAACTCGATCATCGGACGCCATGGTACCTCGCCCTCGTGGGGACAAATTGCGCGAGTTGTCTCAACTCGGAGGCACAGAGTCACGGCAGGGCGCCACCAACGTGGTCAATTGCGTATACCGCTGCGGCGTTGGTTTCGTCAGCGCTTGCGTCTTTTTTTTCACCGCAAAGAACGCAACGTTCGCAAAGGCCATCGCGCTATAGAATCATCGCACCATCGCGCAGAGAAACCGCAGATAGCAGCAGATCGGCACAGATTCCATCGCAGCATCGCGCCATCGCAACATGAACTTGGTTCAAGAATTCTGGAGGAAGCCCAGGGTTGAGACCTACCCGCTCCATCACCCACTGATGAGACGGTGCGATGACTCTCAAATGCGATGTCCTTTGCGATGTTCGTTGCGATCTTGGCGATCTTTGCGTTTCAATAGCGACAACGCTGAATCAACCAACGCAGCGGCGGAACATGACCCCACCGAGTCGGGGGGGCCGCTCAGTGAATCTGCGCTTCGGAGGCGGCCGGAGAGTGGATGCGGATATGAAAGCGCCGGCACGTCAGTCTGAAGCAGCTTCGGTGGCCTCCTTGAGGAGCTTGGCGAGTTCGGCGGGATCGGTTGTGGGCATCTTGCAGGTGTAGTCGCGGCAGACATAGGCCGCCGCGTGGCCGTCGATGGGAACGTGGCCCTCGGTGAACGGTGCCAGCTCGCGGATGGCGTCGCCATCGCCCTTCGGTGAGACCAACAGGGTCACGGATTGCGGGAGATAGACTGATCTCAGGAGTCGGATCATCGATTGCGTGTCGCCCGAGTCGGGATCGCCGGCGATGACGATCTCGAGCGATGGCGACGCGGCGAAGAGCATGGCGTCGGCGAGATGGCTGTGGGCCGAAGCTCCGCGGGCGGTGTCGGCGGCGAAGGTTTTGAAGATGGTCTCGGCGCGGTCGGAGTACTCGGTTCGCCCGGTCAGCCGGCCCAGCCGTATGAGGTTCCACGCGGCCACCGAGTTGCCCGATGGGATCGCGCCGTCATAGATCTCCTTCTGCCGCACCAGGAGCTTCTCCCCGTCGTCGGGCGAGAAGAAATACCCGCCGCTCTCTTCATCCCAGAAGAGTTCGTCGGTTGTTTTCTGAAGATCCATCGCCTGCTTCAGGTATTTCGGCTCGAAGGTCGCATCGTAAAGCTCGAGCAGCGCCCAGACCAGAAAGACGTGGTCGTCGAGAAACGCCGGTACCCTCAGCTCACCATCGCGCCACCGGTGGAGGAGACGCCCGTCCTTGCGCATGGAGTCGAGGACGAAGGCGATGGATCGCTCGGCCGCGTGCACGTAGTCGTCGTTGCCGAAGACCCGGCCGGCCCGCGCCATGGCTGCCGCCATGAGGCCGTTCCAGTCGGCGAGGACCTTGTCATCCTTGAGGGGGTGAACCCTCCCTTCGCGGTTCTCGAAGAGGCGCGAACGGATGGACTCGAGGCGGGTCGCGAACGCATCGGGCTTCAGATCGAGCCCCTTGGCGGTCACCTCGTCGCCGGAATCGCGATGGAGGATGTTGCTCCCGGTCACCTCACCGCTCGCTTCTTCGGCAAAATTACCATCGGCGGTGGCGTTCCAGACACCGGCCGCAAAGCCGGCGTCGTCGGCGCCGAGCACCTCGGCGAGTTCGTCCAATGACCAGATGTAGAAGAGCCCCTCCTCACCCTCGCTGTCGGCGTCTTCGGCCGAGTAGAAACCGCCCGCTGCATCGGTCATATCCCGGAGAACGTAGGTCAACACCTCATCGACGATCTTCCGGTGGATCGGATCGCCCCCGGCAAGCGACGCCTCGGTGGAGGCCAGGACGAGCATGGCCTGGTCGTAGAGCATCTTCTCGAAGTGGGGAACCAGCCACTCGGTGTCGGTGGAGTATCGGTGGAAACCGAAACCGACCTGGTCGAAGATTCCACCCCGGCGCATCTCCGCGAGGGTGTGGTCCACCATTTTCAGAGCCTGGGGCTGATTCTCGAGCGCCGAGTAACGGGAGAGGAAGAGCAGATTGTGGGGAGAGGGGAACTTCGGCGCCGAGCCGAATCCGCCGTTGACGGCATCGTAGCGGCTCGACAGCTCACGATAGGCGCGATCGGGCAGGGTGGGGTCGATCTCCCCGGCGGTCTGCGGTTGCGAGACCGTGGCAAGGCGGGCTGAGATCTGTTGGGCGGATGCGAGCACCTTGTCGCGTTCGGACGACCAGATCTGTTGGACGCGGGGCACGAGTTCGGTCATCCCGATGCGGCCGAAACGGCTCGCTCGAGGCAGATAGGTGCCGGCATAGAAAGGGACCTTGTCCGGGGTCATGATGATGGTCAAGGGCCAGCCACCCGATCCGGTCAGCATCTGGCAGACGGTCATGTAGACCTGGTCGATGTCCGGGCGCTCCTCGCGGTCGACCTTGATGTTGATGAAGGCCTCGTTCATCAGGGCGGCGACGATGGGATCCTCGAAGGACTCGTGCGCCATGACATGGCACCAGTGGCAGGTGGCGTAGCCGATGGAGAGGAAGATGGGCTTGTCTTCCTCACGCGCTCTTTTGAAGGCTTCCTCGCCCCAGGGATACCAATCCACCGGGTTGTCGGCGTGCTGGAGGAGGTAGGGGCTCTTTTCGGTTGCAAGCCGGTTCTTCTTCGATTCGGCGGGAGATGTGCTCGCTGCATCGGAGGCATGGGTCATGGCGGCTCCAAGAAGGACGACGAATACGGTAAAGATGAGATGGGATCGCACGCCAGTGAGAACCTGTCTTGTGCGGTTGAGCATTCCCCCATGACGGGGACTACGGTCCTCTGGGCATGAGTTAAAACCATGGAATCGAGTTGATCCAAAGAGGAACAGAAACCCAGCGGGCGGTTGCCGACGATTAGATTCTCGGGGCCATTCGGCTCATCGGTCACGGCCCTTGAACAGCCCATTTTCACCGCAAAGCACGCAAAGATCGCCAAGACTATCAAGACTATCGCAAAGAACATCGCGTTATTAAGCCATCGCACGATCGCACGGAGGAGCCTTAGATAGCGCAGATGGCCCCGGATTCCATCTGCACCCCCTCAGCGCTTCACCAAAGGGTTGTGCGCAGCCATGGGCTGACTCCGGCTTCCGCTCGGGACCCGGTCGCTCTCATCACGATTGCAGGGCAATCATTCAACCCGTGAACCCGCGTCGATCATCCAATCGATGCGATGCTGCGGTGAACCTGCGATGGGACCCCGCCCCTCGTGGGATTCAACTATCCCCGCATCGCTGCTTCGACCTCATCGACGGTCTTGGGGATTCCGGGGCCGAGAACCCTGCAGCCGTCCTCGGTGATGAGGATGTCGTCCTCGATCCGAATGCCGCCGAAATCCTTGAACTCTTCCACCCGGTCGTAGTCGATGAACTCGGTGTGTTTGCCCTCGGTCCTCCACTGGTCGATGAGCGCCGGGATGAAGTAGATGCCGGGCTCATCCGTGATCACATAACCCGGTTTCAGCTTTCTCGTCATGCGCAGGAAGTTCAGACCGAACTGGTTCGAGCGTTCCTCGCCCTCGGGATAGCCGACGATGTCGCCGAGGTCCTCCATGTCGTGCACATCGAGACCCATCATGTGGCCGATTCCGTGGGGGAAGAAGAGAGCGTGCGCTCCTACCTCCACTGCGTCGTCCGGGTTGCCCTTCATCAGTCCCAGAGCTGTGAGACCACCCGCGATGGTCCGTGCCGCGAGGAGGTGCATTTCGCGGTTGTCGCGCGCCGGCGAGGCCGCCGAGATCACCCCCATCTGGGCCGCGAGGACGATCAGATAGATCTCGCGCTGGCGATCGCTGAATCGCCCGTTCACGGGAAAGGTCCGGGTGATGTCCGACGCATACCACCCGGGCGACTCGGCACCGGAGTCCATGAGGAGCAGATCCCCGTCGGCGAGCGTGTTTTCATAGCTGTGGTTGTGAAGGACCTCGCCCCGGACCGAGACGATGGGTGTGAACGCCTGCTGACGGCCGAGCTCGAGGGCGCGGGCCTGCATCAGGCCGGCGATCTCGTACTCGCGGCGGCCGGGCTCTGCCGCGGTCATGGCCACCCGGTACATCTCGGCGGTAACACCGAGCGCATCTTCGATCTCGGCGATCTCGTCGTCGTATTTGATCAGGCGTTGGTGGCAGACGGCCCGGACGAGATCGTCTGAAACGCCGTTTCCCACCCTTTCGGGGTTGGCATCGAGAAGTTCCGCGAGTTGGAACGCTCGCTCGGCGCGGTATGGAGGCAGGTAGTGGATCCGGACCCCGGCCGCAATGAGGCGGTCGATTTCCGATTTGAGGGTCGAGACGTCCATGCCGGCGGCGAAACCGGCCTCGGTCGCGTGATCGCCGACATGGGGCCGTGGGCCGTGCCAGACTAGGTCGTCGGGATCGTAGGGCCGACCAAAAAGGATGTCGCGGCCGTCGGGCTCGATCAGTACGGCCATCCCGGTCTCGCTGACTCCGGCGTAGTACAGGAAATGGGAGTCCTGCCTGAATGGGTAGACGTTGTCGAGGTAGTTCTTGGGTGCGTCGTTGTTGCCGAGAATCAGGATCGCGCCGCCATCGACATCGGCTCGCAGGTGCTCACGTCGGGAGCGGTAGGTGTCGGTGTTCATAGTGCCTCCTCAGTCGGTCCGGACATTATGGCAGGATCGAAGCTTCATCGCATCGTCGCAACGTCGCAACCACGAAGGCACCAAGACACGAAGTCATCGCACACGAAGCATCGCACTTGAAACGCAAAGACCGCCAAGCCCGCGACGACCATCGCAATGGACGTCGCAATAACCGAGTTTGGAAGACTGGGCTTCTTTGCTGTCTGACTCCGTGGGAACCGATATGGGGCTCGAACGGCTCTGAAGGGCAGGCAGGATGCCTGCCCCACAATCCATCGCAAATGGAAAGCCACGAAAGCTGCCCTGTTGTCGCGCCGACGTCGATGTCTTCTTCGTGGTCCTGGCTCACAATCTGTGGTGCGTGATTGTGGAGACGGCATTCCACGAGAGCGTCGTGGCCAATTGTGGAGCAGGCATCGTCTCTGCCAACAAGAACGCCGTGGCCAATTGTGGAGCAGGCATCTTGCCTGCTCATTGGAACTCTCGCGGGATGATTCGCCCTTCAACGGAGTCTGAACGCTCTGACGTCGGTGTCCCCAACGCTACGATGCGACGCTTTGCGCCGGCCTTTGCGATCTTCGCGATCTTTGCGTTTCCACTGCGATGGTGCGATGTCTTCGTTTTCGATGTCATGGTGTCTTCGGGCCTGCGTGGTTGCGACGGTGCGGGGGAGGTCGGCATCTGCCGTTCGACTGCGAGGATTGCGATGGCTCAAACCAAACGCGATGGATGCAACAGTTCTGTGAACTCTGTGCCTCTGTGGTGAAACGCAAACGCCCCCGTAGACCACGAAAGCTCACGGGGGCGGCAATCCAAAATCTAAGAAATGAGAACTGAGAACTAGCCCTCGGCGGCGGCTTCGAGCTCGTCGAGCTTGGCGGCGTCGGTGACCGCGATCTCGACCAATGCCTTGGGCAGACTGCTCTGCTCGCACATGGTCCTGATCTCATCCGGATCGTCGGAGAACTCCATGATCTCGCGGATGGCCTCGATGTGCTCGAGCATTTCGTCGGCCGGGATGTCTTCGAGCTTCGGGCCTTCGGCAGCCGCCTTCTTCGCGGCCTCGGCCTCGGCGGCCAGCCGCTCTTTTTCCTTGATCTCCTCTTCCATGGCCTTGTTGGCCTCGTCGATGACATCCTGACCGATCTCGGCGATGTTGAGAATCGAAGCCTCGGCAACGTCTTTGGTGATGAGGTGTTTTGCCCGGGTCACGTCGTCCTGCCCCGCAACCTCCTTGAGGAGAGACTTGACGTGTTCGATCTCGGCCAGCTCGGCCGCGATGGCTTCCTTCACCGCCTCGAGCTTGGCCTCATCGATTGAGAGGCGCTCGATGATGGTGGCCTCGTCGACCTCATTCTCGATGAGATATCGAACTCCCTGATCACCTTCGGCCTCGTTCGCTTTCCTGACCAGCAGATCGAGTCGGATCCCGTCGACGATGGTGCGGAGATCACGGCGTCGATCGAGGTTTGCGAACTCGGGCCAGTCGTCACCGATCTGATGCGTGAGCGCAATTGTTGCCTGGAGAGGATTGACCACGTCATCCAGGGTCAGCGCTTCGATGGCGGCCGTGTAGTCCGCGATCAATGGCCTGCCGACGCGGTCCCTCTCATCCAGCGCGCGCCGGAGCATGAGCATGTTGGCCGCGTGCCGGGAGACGTTGTAGCCGTCGCCATCGAGGATCTTAGCCAGTTTTTGGACAGTGTTCTCCTTGGCGGCGCCCGCGAAATCTGACGATTCAAGCTCGGCGATTCTGGCCTCGATGGAGAGCCAGAGCGGCTGGTTTTGAGTTATTGCGGTGGTCATCGATACCCCTCCCGGTGGTTTTTGTTCTCGGTGCGGGGATGCACCGGCATCATAGCTTGTGAAGAATACCTCAAATTGAAAATTCAAGATGAGTCGGCGTCTCAGTACTTCCTGGAGAGCCGGAGTGCGGTGGGTTCCCTGGTGACGTGGAAGAGCTCGCCGAAAACCGGCCGATAGGCGGATGCGGTGGCGGGTTCACCGTTCACCGTCTCGAGCTCGATTCGATTGAGGGGTTGCACACCGCGGGTCAGTTGAACCGCGAGGAAGGAGAGATATGCGGCGAGATCGGGATGATCCGGCGGTACCCGGATCATGAGCTCGGCGCCTCGGCGTTGGGCATGAACGACCAGCTCGGTGCCGTGGAAGACGAGGTGGTTGCTCGGCACACGGCGTGGAAGAGACCAGTCGGGAATGTCGAGACCGAGAGCACAGGGAGAGGCGGGATCCACGGCGCTGATCCACCAGATCCGGTTCTCATCCAAACCGTCCCGGAGTCGTCGAACGGTCTCGTGGGTCGCAAACTGGAGACCGGTCACACCATCGACAAAATGACCGGCGACGATCTCCCCTCCGAGCTCGAGAACACGTAGGGCGCGGAAGAGAGAGCCCCACCTGAGAGAGGGGAGCTCGCGTTGCAGGAGCAGACGGAAGACGAGGCCGTACCGATCGAGAAGGATCCGGGCGCGTTCGCGGTCGTCATCATCGCCGGCGAGAATGTCGGTTGGGTCCAGAGGTTCCGGGAGGGAGAACCAGGTGCCGGCGAAGGGGCGCTCGCGCCGCCAACGATCGAACCGGGCGCGCCGCCCTCGCCGTGGCTGAGTCGGAGGAGGCACAGCCGCCGATGCCTCGAAGCCGGCGGCAACCCCCTGTCTCACGGGCGCGAAGGTGTCGCCTGTGACCAGCCCGCGCCAGGCCAACTCCCACAAGCGGTTGCTGAGACGGGTGGAGTCGAGGCCCGAGCTGCGGATCAGTTCCTCGAGGCTGAATCGTCCCGCCTTGTGGGGAAAGATCTCCGCAATCCCGTCGACCACCGGCGGCTCATCTGACCGAGACCGAAAGAGGTCGCGCTCGCCATCAAGGGAGAAGAAGAGTCGTTTGGGACCGGCCCCGATCCACCTCAGATCGCTCTCGGTGAGGAGCGCATCGAGCCAGCCCGGGATGTAGGGTTCGAGTCTGGCCGGGAGGATTTCGGTCTCCCACAGCTCGGCCGGGAGAGGCAGCCCGAAGAGCTGTTCGAGAGCCTGTTGGAGATCCTCGGGCGCCGCGTCGCCGGAGCCGAGATTCTGGTGTTCGGCGAGGAGAAGCGGCAAGGCCTTGGCCGCCAATGGCTGGATGCTCGGTCGCGCTTCGGCACGGGCCATCCTGAGGAGTCGTTCGAGATTGACGCGGTCGCAGACCTGCGGGGTCGTGGCGTCTTCAAGAAGCTCGTCGACGACGATGGTCTGAGATTCGCACAGCTCGCCGAGGGCGAGATCGAGCCGAGTGCGGCTGATAGCCAGAGTTGCGGCGATCCACGCCGGATCCACAGCCGCGTAGAAGCGGAGCCACTCCCCGAGGAAATCGGTGAGGGAGTCGGTGTCGGCGACCGGTTTCGGCAACGCCTCGATGCATCGACGGGCCTCGATGGCGGCGCCCGTCGATCCGTCGTCGATGACGGACACGATGTCGTCGTCTGAAATCACGCGGTCGAGGGCCGCTTCGATGCGGGGCAGCATCTCGACCGAACAGACAAGACGCTCCTCCGAGTCCTCGGCTGCCTCGATCACGAGCGCTCGGTGGGCGAGGCCTTCAAGGATCTCCGTCGCTTCGAGTTCGTGATCCCGGCGGATGGCATCGAGCAGGGCCCTCCACTCAGACTCCGGCACGAGCAGTCGTTCTTTGAGCCACTCGAGAAGCTCGGAGGTGTCTCGGGGCGGCCAGCCCGGAGCGAGTCGTTGCAGGCGGTCTGTGAGATCGCTCGCCAGAACGGCCGGCACCCGTGGTCGAAGGTGCGACGAAAGCGCCATCTCCCGGACCAGATCCGGGTCGGCCCCGGCCCTGGTCGTGGGGACATCATCCTCGTACATCAACTCGTTGGTCTGTTTCCACGCGACCTGGGCGGTGAAGGGCGATGGTGTTTCGGTCCGCACGTGGCGCACGGTCACGCGGCCGTCGGCCACCTCGTCGAGTCGTCGACGGAGGACCTCGAGCTCGTACTCGTCCTGGAGGCAGCTGCGCCACGCCTCGAGGACGAGAGGGAAGTCGCCGTGATCGCGGACAGCCTCGAGGAGCTCCTTGGCCCGCTGACGGTTGACCCAGAGCGGGATTCGCCTGCCCCGGCCCGCCTTGGTGAGAAGCAGGGCGCGGCCGGCAGCCTCTCGGAAGCGGGCGCCGAAGAACCCGGTTTGTTCGACGGCCCGTCGCAGGAGGTCCTCGAGCTCGCCGACCCGCACCAGTGAGAACGGGCTCTCGACCTCCACCGTTGTCGGGTAGACCACCACCACGCAGTCGGCCCCGTGGACCACCTCGGGACGCATCCCGTAGCGTTTCTCCCATGCCGCCGCCAGGGCGGTGGCGAAGGGACGATTGACCCGACCGCCCCACAGGGTGTGGAGGACCATTTGACGGTGGTTGCCCCGCCCCGCCGGTGGCGAGGTGTGCTCGATGAGGATCCGGTGACGATGGGGGAGACAGCCGGTGGCGGCGCGTTGATCCTTGAGATGGCGGATGAGCGATTCGCCGGCCGCGTTCTGTAAATGGTGGGTTCCTTCCAGCTCGGCCACCAGAGATTCATCGTCGAGGCGATATTCGATCTCTTCAAGGAGATCGGCCATTCGTTCGGAGACAAAGCTCGAACGGTCGAACTCCTCGGCCCGCCAGAACGGCGCCATGGCCGATCTCGCGTTTGTCGGCGAGACATGGACGTCGTTGTGGGTGATTCTCTCGACCCGCCAGGTCTGAACCCCGAGGGTGAAGGTGTCTCCCACCGAGCGCTCCCAGACAAACTCCTCGTCGAGCTCACCGAGCAGGGCGCCGCTGCCCTCGATCCGCAACTGGTAGTAACCGCGGTCCGGGATCGTTCCCCCCGAGAGATAGATCAGCCGCTCGACTCCGGGGCGGGCGCGGATCGTTCCGTCCACGGCGTCGATGCTCACCAGGGGCCGGAGGCTGCGGATCCTGCTGCTGGCGAAACGGCCCGCAAGCATCTGAAGGACCAGATCGAAGTGGTGGCGGGGAAGACGATGGTAGGGGTCAGATGTCTTGATCGTCGCGAAGAGTTCATCCGATCGCCAGTCATCAGCCACGATCATGGACAGGAGCACCTGAGCGAGGACATCGAGGGCGCCGGTGATGGGTTCGAGTTCCTCGATCTCTCCTTCGATGACACACCGGGCCACCACCGCCGCCTCGAGGAGATCTCGACCGAGCAGGGGCATCAGGCGGCCCCTGCTGGTTTCACCGACCCCGTGGCCCGATCGACCCAGCCGTTGCATGGTGGAGGCCACCGAAGGTGGTGTCTGGACCATGACGACCTCGTCGATTGCGCCGATGTCGATGCCGAGCTCGAGCGAGCTGGTGGCGACGATGGCCTTGAGCTCGCCGTCTTTGAGGCGCTGCTCGACCACGGTTCGGATTTCACGCGAAAGTGCGCCGTGATGCGAGTAAGCGAGCCGCTCGGGGGCCGCTTCGTTGATGAATCGGGTGATCTTCTCTACCGATCGGCGGGCGTTTCCGAAGATCAGGGTTGATCGGTTGTGTACGATCGAGGTCCGGAGCTGCCGGCCGAAGGAGGTCCAGAAGGCGTCGGGCTCACGTTTCTCGGTCTCGGTCTCCCTGGAAGGAAGCACCACCTCCAGGCGGGTGGCTTTGGGTGCATGGCTGGCGATCACCGAGACCCGCCGGGGATGGTAGGTCGGGTCGTCGGGCCTGCCTTCGGTAGTGAAGCCGCCTACCCACCTGGCCATTCGATCGAGGGGGCGGACGGTGGCCGAAAGAGCGATCCGCTGGATCTCGCCGCTGAGCATGGTCAATCGTTCGACCGCGGTGATGAGGTGGACCCCGCGTTTACCGGCGGCAACGGCGTGGACCTCGTCGAGGATGACGCAGCGCAGCCCGGTCAGCAGACGACGTCCGCTCTTGGACGTCAGGAGAATGTTGAGGGTCTCTGGTGTGGTGATGAGGATCTCGGGCGGCGAACGCTGCATCCTACGGCGGGCGCTCTGAGGTGTGTCGCCGGTGCGGCTCTCGACCCGAACGGCGGTCATGGGCTGAGCCACGGAGGCGAAATACTCACCGATCTCGGCCATCGGTTCGGTGAGGTTGCGGCGGATGTCGTTTCCGAGCGCTTTCAGAGGTGAAACATAGAGGACCCGGGTTCCGCCGGCTTCCCACTCACCGGTCAGCAAGCGGTCGAGGGACCACAGAAAAGCGGCGAAGGTCTTGCCGCTGCCGGTGGGGGCTGTGAGCAGAACGTGTTCGCCGGCCGCGATCCTGGGCCAGGCCTGCGCCTGGACATCGGTTGGCGCACCGTAGCGCGAACCGAACCACTCGGCAACAGGAGGCGAGAAGCTCGTACCGATTGTCACCAGTCGGGCAAGGGTTTACGGAGCCAGGTGTGGACGATGGTGTTGCGCTCCGCCTCGATCTCGGGGTCCGCTGCGGGAATGGTCTTCGCCCGTGTTTCCCATCTTCGTGTGATGCCGGCGAGGACCAGGATGACGACGGACGGAATGATGATGAAGAGAAAGTCGGTCCCGCCCAGGACCTTGAACATGATTCCGGCGGCGAAGATCACGATCGGTGCAGACAGCACCACGAGCTGAACGAGGGCTGCGTACATCTGGTGGGCCACGACTTTCTTGAATCGCATCATATCGAGACGAGAGGCCAAAACCGGAGTCCGGTCAACAAAACGCTTGAGTTCGAGCCCGAACCAGAGGGAGTTCAGAACCCCCACGAACGCGAAACCGAGGATCCCGACGATGCAGAGGGTTCGTGTGTCCATACCTGAAGTATAGCGGCCCGCGGCAAACCGTGCCGGAAGCCCCTGTCGGGTGGGAAACAGTGAACCACAGAGGCACGGAGACACAGAGGGCAGAAGGCAGACGACCATGCACGAGTGGCCTTCGGCACATCATCCTCGGCCCGTGGACGACAGATTTGAAACGCGAAGATCGCAAAGCACGCAAAGACCATCGCAAAGAACGTCGCTATGATTGAGTCGGCAACACTGAACTTCGGCGTTGGCTGACTTCGTGGAAACGGATACGGGGCCTGAGCGATTCTGAAGGGCAGGCAAGATGCCTACCCCACAACACAACAGCCTGATTGTGGAGCAGGCATCTTGCCTGCTCATTGATACCCTCGCAGGTTGTTTGGCTCTTCAACGGAAGTTAGATTGCCTTGAAGTCAGTATCTCCAAATCAATGATGCGATGCTTTGTGGTTCATTTCGATGACCTTTGCGATGGTCTTTGCGCCCTTAGTGCCCTTGCGGTGGTGCTTCGTCTAGTCGAAGAAGTCCCTCACGGCTTCCTCGGGATCGGGGTGGAGCAGCGAGCTCGGATCTTCGTCGACCCACTCTTCGGGCAGCAGGCGCGCGTAGCGGGAGTCGAGGAACCTCTTGCCGACAAAGGTGATGACGCCGCGGTCGGTGTCGGAACGGATGAGCCGTCCGGCGGCCTGAACCACCCGGGTCATTCCGGGGATGAGGTAGGCGTAGCCGAAGCCGTGCTCGTAGGTCTCCTGATAATAGGCCTTGAGGAGCTCACGCTCCAGGTTGAACTGGGGGAGTCCGGGCGACACTACGACGACCTGGGACAGCATTCGCCCGGGATAGTCGACTCCCTCGGCGAAGATCCCTCCCAGTACCGCCAGCAGGAGATGGGGCTGATCGCTTTGGAGGGACTCCAGGATCTGCCGCTGCTCGGAGTCGCTACTGCCGGAATGTTGAACGAGAATCCGGTGCCGAGGCATGTGCAACCGGTCGTGGATGGCGTTGAGAAAGACATAGCTGGGAAAGAGGGCGAGAACGTTGCCCCGGGGATGGGAGAGGCGGCTGATCCACGATGCGATGCGATCGTAGTGGGCCCGACGTCGGCGCCAGGTCGTGTCGACGTCGTCGATCGCCATCACCAGACGGTTCTCGGCGGGGAACGGCGACGGGACATAGAGTGACGAACAACGGTGGGAGTCGAAACCCAGGAGATCGCGATAGAAATCGAAGGGTTCCAGCGTCGCCGACATGGCGATGACACCCGCGGACTCATCGATGATCTCGCCGACGAATCGGGCCGCATCGAGGCAGAAAAGCCGGAGACCGACCGTGCCGTCTTTGTCGCGGCGTGCGAGGTGAACAAACTCGGAGCCGCCGAGGGAGAGCACGCGATGGAAGTGGGTGAGGGCGAAAAAGAGATCGAGGATCGGGTCATCTGCGATCCACAGCTCCTGCTCCCGTTTGTAGAGAAAGTACGACAAGATGGCCCCGTCGAAGGCGATGCGGAGATCCGAGACGGTGTGGGCGTCGAAAGAGGTCTGGGCCTCGTCGCCGCGCTGCTCCTCCTCGAAGGCCGCCTCGACCGTGGTCGTGACATAGTCTGAGAGCTCTCGGACCAGGGCGGCGAGGTTCTCGAAGACCGCGTTGGAGCGGGTGGCGAGATGCTCGAGGGTACGGTCGATCTGGTCGGAGGTGATGGTGGGGGAGTAGTACTCGCGGCTCCGGTCAACGAGATTGTGGGCCTCGTCGATCACCAGCACCGCGTTGCGCAGGGCACCCTCGTGGAGCACCGCCCCGAGGCCGATCACCGGGTCGAAGACGTAGTTGTAGTCGCAGACGACCAGATCGATGTGGGGCAGCAGATCGAGGCTGACCTCGAAGGGGCAGACTTCGTCGTTGCGGGCGGCGTCGAAGACCTCATCCGGGTCCTGGTGGTCGCGGTCGGCGAGGAGAGACTCGATGAGTTGGGTACGAACAAGCTTGATGCCGTACTCCTTGGCGTAGGGGCAGAACTCCTCGTGGCAGATCATCTCAGTGTTGGCGCACATCTTTCCCTTGGCCCGTAACTGGAGGCTGCGAAACAGACCGTCCTGCATGGCGCGGGCGGTGTCAACCGCGATCTTCTGTTGAAGGGTCTTGGCGGTGAGAAAGAAGAGGCGATGACCCTGGGACAAAGCCGCTCGAAGGGCCGGGTGGAGAACGGCGGCAGTCTTGCCGCACCCGGTGGGGGCACGGATCAGAAGGTGACGGTTGGACTCGAGGGCGTCCATGACCTCGTCGCCGATCGGTTTCTGAGCGGGGCGCATTTCGTCGTGGGGAAATGGGATGAGGTCTGCAGCTCTCCGAAGTTCGGCAAGCCGATTGAGCCTTCGCTGCTCGCGGGCAACCAATCGGTGAATCTGTTGCCGAAGCCACGTTCTGACTTCGTCCGGGGACCATTGGACATCCTCCTCCTGCTCCTCGGTGGAAACCACGTCGACCAGGATGAGACGGACCGCGGGCGGTGGTTCGTCCGTGGTGAGCATGAAGGCGTAGAGGGTGGCCTGACGGCGGAAGCGGTCGAGACGTTCTTCCACGTAGAGCTGATGGAGATCGACGGCGAAGTGGAGGGTCTTGATTTCATCCACTCGAACCGGGCGCTCTCCGTCGAAGACCACTCCGTCGGCTCGGCCGACGAGTTGGACGGTCCAGCCGTCGACCTGGATCTCGAGCTCGACGGGAACCTCTGATCGATATCCCTTTTCGGTGGCCTCGAGATCGGCTTGCACCCTCCGATGAAGTTCGGATCCGATCCACAGGCGAGAGAGCCCACTGCCGCTGAGGCCGATGGCGCGGGTCGAGGCCTCGCCGAGTAGGTCTCCGACGCCGGCGGTGACGGTACGGCGGTCGAGATCGATGGAAATCGTCACGAGGATGAGTGTTTGCGGTGAACGAGGTACGCCACGAGAACCCCGGCCATCAGCGCCGCAGCGAGGAAGAAGGGAAATCCCGGCCAGCGATCGCTCAGCTTGGGGCGATAGGCGATCTCGGGTGCGAGGCTTACGCTGTGGACGATCTTGTTGAAACGGAGCCTGCCCTCATCCATCCGTTTTTCCCGATCGGCATATCGGAGGGTGACGAAACCTCGTTCGGTGAGAAACGCGGCAGTCAGGACGGTCACCCGTCCCTTGAACTTGAGATCGAGGCTGTGTTCGAGACGAAGGCAGTGGATCGATGAATCGAAATCGAGGTTGTCGACTGCAACACCCATGACCAACGGCCGGAGGCCTGCCGGAAAGGTCTTGTTCGTGTCGCTCTGGAACTCATCGAGTGGTTTGAGATGGAGAAAGCTGCCATATCTCTGGCGGCCGCTCTCACGAATCTGGACAAGGATGGCGGGCAACAGTGGATCGGGTCCCGAATGGCGGGGGCGGAATCCGTGCTGGTAGATCTCCACCAGGCGGCCGGCGGTAGCATCGGCGGCCCACATGGTGAGATCTTCGAGGAGCACGGCGTCGATTTCCTGCCAATCGCCCGGAAGGGACATGGTGAGCATCCCGTCGTAGACCGTGACCCTGGAAAACGGGGGATCGGTGGACGCGGGGAGCGAGGCCGCGGCGAGCGCGGTGACGACGGTGATGAGAACGGTCCTCCACACCGGCCAACCCTAGCATCACCCGGTGCGCCGGCCGAGTCCGAGGTTGCGGTCTTCGATCTTCATACCGGCGAGTCCTTTGTTCGAGACGCCGCTCAGACCTGGTATCTTTAAGACAAGGAGCGGATTAACGAAGATGATGGACGACTACAGCGGGTTTGGCGGCAACATCCCGGATGGTGATGACCTGATTGAGATCGACCTCAACTTCGAGAGCATGCGGAGATTCCAGGCCGAGTTCTCTCCGAATCTCTCAAAGGACGGCCTGTATATCGATACCGGCGAACCGCTGAGTCCGGGTTCGGTCGTGCGATTCCGTGTCATTCTTCCGGAGGAGTTCATCTTTCTCGAGGGCACGGCGGTGGTGGAGTGGGTGCGAAGCGCCGATACGGTGAGCGACGGCGCTCCCGGTATGGCCCTTCGTTTTGTGACCCTGTCGCCCCAGAATCAGGAACTCGTCGAGCAACTGGTACAGGACCACCTGGACGCCGGCGGGGCGTCCTTTGATTTTGATGTCCGCCCGGATCCCACGGATTTTCCCACCGATGCGCTCGAGGGCGCACCCGCTCCGGCACCCGAAACACTGGACGAGGGCTATCGATTGACCGTTCGGCGCAGCGGGCCGAACATCCAGGCGGAGGCGTTGCAGGCGCTGAGCGATGCGACGGCCAAAACCGATGCCGAGAATGCCTCACCCCCCCAGGCCGATGATGATCGTGTCCAGACACCGGAGGAGGCCCAGGGCTTTGCGATTCTGTCGAAAACCTCGGTTCCCCTGGTCGAGGAGGAGCTGCAGAAGATCGCGGGCTCGGAGATGAGGCGAGCTGAAGATGCAGAGGTCGTGAGCGACGCAGCAGCCGAGGTGGAGGACGTTGCCGAAATCGAGGGTCTGAGCGACGCAGGAGCCGAGGTTGAGGACGTTGCCGAGATCGAGGTTGTGGGCAACTCAGGAGCTGAGGTGGAAGTTGTGGGCGAACCACCGACGCTTGACTGGTCGGACGAGATAGAGCCTCCGGCTCAACCGGAACAACAGCCGTTGGATCTTGCGATCGATGGGAGTGATGTCATCGAGGAAGCCGTGATCGATCTGCCCGACGACGCGGCGGCCGATGTGGAACGTTCTCTCGGGATGAGTTTTGATGCCATCAAGGAACCGGCAGAGGAGAAGGAGCCGGCGCTGCCGCCCGAACCGGAGGATTTCCCGACACCGGCGGATTTCGACTCAGGGCCCGAGACCATCGAGGATGTCGTGAGCGGGGGTTTGGGTAGTCCGGCCTTTGACGTCAGCCTGCCGGAACTCGACGACGAACCCGACACAACCCCGGTCCTTCCCGACGAGGGACGGGACGAGGTCACGGTTCCCGCTGACATCTACGACGGCGAAGAACCCGTCAGACGGCGTCGACTTTGGCCGCTGGGTCTCGCGGCGGTTCTGGTGCTCGCCGTGGCCGGCGGTTTTCTGTGGCCCCGGATCAACGAGTGGTACCAGAGCCGAAGGGCCGAACCATCACAGGAGCCGTTGATCGCGGCCGTCGACGCATCAGCGGTCGACGATTCCGGTGAGTTCGAGAGCGTTCCCCCCGAACCACAGCCCGATACGGACCCCAACGAAAGTCCGGATCTCTCCGCCGAGCCGTCGTCGGAGTTCCAGTCAGGCGAGGCAGACCCGGTGGAAGAGGCCGGGACAGGTGAATCCGACGTTGAGCCGGGGGTTACTCCGGAAACGGTGACGGAGCCTGAGCCCCAGCCGACGATCCCGCCACCCGCGGTCGAACTGGCCAAGGCCGATGCCGTGACCTCCATCGACGTCGAACCCGGTCCTCGTGGGACGGTGATCAGGATTCGCGGCAACGGCAGCCTGGAGGACGGGGTCATTTCCATGGAACCCCTTTCGTCGCCTCCCAGAGTGCTGATCCGAATCAGGGGAATTCAGAGTCAGTTCCGCCCCTACACCCTGGAATCCCTGACATCCGAGGTGACCACGGTCAGGAGCGGACTCCACGAAGAACGCCGCCCTCCCGAACTGTGGGTGGTGGTCGACCTGACCGGACCGGATGTCGTCCTGGGTGGGATCGACATCCGACGCGATACGGCCGAGTTCGTCCTCTCGCGATAGCGAGCCGCGAATTGAACGGACGGGCCGCAAGCGGTGATTCGTGTCACTCCCGGCCCGCTGACCCTCAGTGCTGACCGTTGAGGATCGTGTCGACCTCCTCCCGATCCATATCGAGGGTGAACTGGATGCCGCTCATGTCGGCGGCCTCACGTGTCAGGCTTGCCAGGTCGTCGCGCGCGATGTACTTGGTGGCGAACTTCCTCGAGCCGCACATGAGCTGACGAAGGCCCTGCGCCAGGCGCTCGTAGTAGGTGTAGAGACCGATGGCGCCGGTGGGCAGTTTTTCGAACTCGTCGTTTCCGATCAGCTGACGTAGATCGGCGGCGGTGACGAAGATCTCATCGCGGGTTCTCCCAAAGCGCTCGACATAGACCGGCAGCTGTGACTCGTCGATGGTCTTGCCGATGGTCTTCCCGACCATGGCCGCCGCGATGGGAGACCGCGCCATCCCGACCATCTTGACGAAGGGAGCGCCGATGGCCAGGCCCTTGAAGATCTGATCCTCGAAGACAAACCCGCCGGCCAGCACCAGGGCCGGAACGGGCCGACCGGCATCAGAGAGCTGTTTGGCATAGGTGTAGAGGAGAGAATGGAGCTCGACGGGTGGCATGCCCCACTCGTTCATCATTTTCCACGGGCTCATTCCGGTCCCGCCGCCGGCGCCATCGACGGTCAGCATGTCGATGCCGTATTTCGACGACCAGGCGATGGCCCGTGCGAGATCTGAAGGCCGATAGGCACCGGTCTTGAGGAAGACGTATTTCGCGCCCGCGGCACGAAGTTCCTCCACCCGAGTCGCGAAGCCCTCCTCTTCGACCATCCCGACCCGGGAGTGGCGTTCGAACTCCCGGAAGGTTCCGCGCTTGAAGGCGTCGATGACCTTTTCGTCGGTCGGGTCGGGGAGCACGACGTATCCACGTCTGTGGAGTTCTTGAGCTTTCTCAAGGTCCTTGATCTTGACCTCACCGCCGATGTTCTTGGCGCCCTGCCCCCACTTGAGTTCCACGACCTCGACGCCGAGCTCCTGGATTGCGTACTCCTGGGCGCCGAGACGGGTGTCCTCGACGTTGGCCTGGACGATGATGGCGCCATAGCCGTCGATCTGGTGGTCCTTGTAGAGCTTGACCCGACGTTTGAGATCGACCGTGTCGGTCACCCGGCCATTTGAGATCGTCGCCTCCATGTCCATGCCGACGACGTTCTCGCCGATGGTGAGACCGGTCCCGGAGAGGGCGGATCCGATGGCCAGACCCTCCCAGTTGTTCTTGGCGACATCGGTGGAACCGATGCCCGGGATGATCCACGGGTAGCGGAATTTCAATCCGTCGTCATTACCGACGCGAACCTCGAGGTTCACCGCCGGGAAATTAGCCTTGTCGCTGTCGGCTTCGATCCCGTGCGCACCGACGGAGGTGCCCATGATGTTGTAGTGGGAGTAGTCGACGGGGAAGACCTTCTCGCTGGCGGTGGTGATCACACCGAACGGTTGCGGGTAGATCACCTCGTGGCCCCGGTAGGCCGATTTCCCGATCTCGCACATGCCGATGCAACCGTCAACGCAGGTCACGCACATGCCCGATGCCGGGACGATGGAGTCTTCGGTCCGGTTCTTGGTCAGGGTTGCGGCCGTGGAATTGGTTCTGGACAGGGACATGGGTTCTCCTCCCTCAGTCTTCTTTGATCTCACAGGCAACGCAGGGCTGCATGTAACACATCATGTCGTCGAATTGCGGTTTGTCGACGCACGGTGGCGCCAGGTTCGCGCAGCCTCCGCAGATCGCCTTTTCCGGATCGGTGTAGGTGCAGCGCAGCTCGCATGCCGGGCAGACGTAGATGCAACCGCCACAGAGCCGGCAGACTTCCGAGTGGCTGTCGAACGGGGTCCCGATGGCCCGATCCTGACCGCGTCCGGTGAACCCGATGGCGCCGGCCACCATCTGCTCCGAGCACATCCGGACACAGCGGCCGCACAGGATGCAGTCTTCGTTCTCCTGCCGAAACCGTTGTTGACGAACCTCCATGGCCGCGGCGATGTCCTGGATCGTCTTCGATTGCGGGCAGGACGCGAGCAGTAGCTCGACGATGATCTTGCGGGCGCGAACGACCCTGGCCGATGCAGTGCGCACTTCGAGGCCCTCTTCGGCCGGGTAGGTGCACGATGTCACCAACTTCGAGTTCGGCGGTTTGCCGACCTCGACAACGCACAGCCGACACGCCCCATACGGGGTGAGTCCCTCCATGTGGCACAGGGTCGGGATCGGGAGACCGAGGAACTCCGCAGCTTCGAGGAGGGTCGTGCCCCAGTCCACCGCGACGTCGATGCCGTTGATCTTGAGGTTGATCATTCTGCTTGTCCTCCAGCAACCCGAACCTCGGGTTGATCCGGCTGCTCGGCAAACTCGAGATCGCATCGTAGACAGCGGTGGGCCTCGATGCGTGCTTCCTGCATTGACAATCCGACCTCGACCTCGGCGAAGTTCCGCTTTCGCCAGTCGACCGAGGCTCGTGGAGTTTCCACCCGCTTCTCCCGAGCTTCCTCCGGGTCGACCTCCACAGCCTCGAGATAGGAAAGCGGTACGACGGATCTGGCCGGCAGGACCAGTTCCTCGCCTCTGATGTAGAGGTCGATCATCGCAGCTGCCCGCTTCCCGTCCGCGATGGCGTCGATGATCGTATTGGGTCCCGTGATCACGTCTCCTGCGGCGAAGACCTCCGGTCGACTGGTGACCAGGGTCTTGGGGTCGGCCTTCACAGTGTTCCAGTCGGTAACTTCGATTCCCCCCTCACGCGCAGGGGTGATGCAGTCGACTCCCGAGTCCTCACTGATCGCGACGATCAGGGTGTCGAGCTCGAGGAGGAACTCGCTATCGGGAATCGGCACCGGTCGGCGGCGGCCGCTCGCGTCCGGCTCGCCGAGGCTGTTTCGGACACAGACCAGGTGGGAGAACAGCCCACTGGTCGTCCTGATCTCGGTGGGACTGATCAGGGTTTCGATGGCGATCCCCTCCTGCAGGGCGGCCTCGATTTCCTCCTCGAACGCGGGCATCTCGATCCGGGTTCGGCGGTAGAGGATGGAAACGCTCTCGACGTCGCGTTGGCGCAGAGCGGTCCTGGCCGCGTCGATTGCAGAGTTGCCGCCGCCGATGATGCCGACCCGTCCCTTGGCGAGCTGCTCGCCACGCTGGTTGAATGCCTTGAGGAAATCGATCGAGGGGTAAACCCCCGGGACGTCTTCGTTCTCGATGCCGAGAGGCCGGCTCTTGTGAGCGCCGAGCGCCAGGAGCACCGCTTTGAAGCCGTCCTCGAGGAGGCTGTCGATAGTGAAATCGGTCCCGAGGGTAGTGTTGCACACGACATCGATGTTGTCGTCGAGCAGGGACTCGATCTCCTTCGTGATCACGTCGCGAGGCAGCCGGTACTCGGGGATGGCGCAGTAGAGCATCCCTCCGGGTTCGGGCTCGGATTCAAAGACCGAGACCCGATAGCCCCTGAGCGAGAGAACATGGGCCGCCGACAGGCCGGCGGGCCCCGCTCCGACCACGGCGACTCGCGGTGGTTCGCCGTCAGTCCACTCTTGCCGCGGCGGGACGTACGAAGAAGGGTCGATGCGGTCGGTCACGAACCGTTTGAGGGCCCGGATGGCGATCGGGTCGCCACCGCTCGTTCCGGCGCGGCACCTCTCCTCGCATTGGTGGTCGCAGGCTCGCGCGCAGACCGACGGGAAGGGATTTGCCTCCCGGATCACCCTGTATGCCTCGTCATACTCGCCGCGACCGATGTGCGCGACATAGCGCCAGGCTTCGGTTCCCACGGGGCAGGCCGCCTGGCAGGGCGGCCCGACCAGTTCTTTGCAGACAAAGGCGTCGCACCGTTTGTCGATGATGTGTCGCTCGTACTCGTGGCGGAAGTAGCGCAGCGTGCTCAAAACCGGGTTGGCGGCTGATTGTCCGAGACCGCACATCGAGGTGTCCTTGACCACGACGGCCAGCTCCTCGAGCAGCTCGAGGTGTTCGAGGGTGCCGCGGCCTTCAGTGATGTCCTCGAGGAGCTCGTGCATGCGCTGAGTTCCCTTGCGGCAGGTGAAGCACTTACCGCAGGACTCATCCCTGAGGAAGGCCATGAAATACTTGGCCACGTCGACCATGCAGGTGTCTTCGTCCATGACGATCATGCCGCCGGAGCCCATGATCGATCCGGCCTCTTTGAGACTGTCGAAATCCACCGGGAGGTCGAAACGCTCCGCCGGGATGCAGCCACCGGATGGGCCACCCGTCTGTACGGCCTTGATCCTGGCCTTGCCCGGTGGGCCGCCGCCGATGTCGTGGACGACCTCGCCGATGGTCATCCCGAGGGGGACCTCGACGAGACCGGTGTTGCGGATCTTGCCGACCAGGGAGAAGATCTTGGTTCCGGTGTTCCCGGGGGTGCCGACCTTGGTGTACTCGGCTGCGCCCCGGTTGATGATGACCGGGACGTTGGCGAGGGTTTCGACGTTGTTGATGCAGGTCGGGCATCCGTCGATTCCCTTGGCAATGGGGTAGGGCGGTCGCTGCCGCGGCTCGCCCATGAATCCTTCGACCGATCGGATCAGGGCGGTTTCCTCACCGCAGACGAAGGCGCCGGCGCCGCGAACGATCTCGATGTCGAAGTTGATTCCGGTGCCGAGGATGTCCTCACCGAGCAGACCGAGCTCGCGGGCCTGCCTGAGTGCAATCAACGTGTGCTTGATCGCCAGAGGGTACTCGCTGCGAACGTAGATGATTCCCTGTTCCGCGCCGATGGCGATGCCCGCGATCAGCATTCCTTCGACGATGGCGTGAGGATTTCCCTCGAGCAGGCTGCGGTCCATGTAGGCGCCGGGATCGCCCTCATCGCAGTTGCAGACGAGGTATTTGGGTTGCCCTTCGTTACCGGAGGCTCTCGCGAGCTCCCACTTCCGGCCGGTCGGGAAGCCGGCGCCTCCGCGGCCGCGAAGGCCCGATGTTTTGACCTCCTCGACGATCCAATCGGGGTCGGATTTGGTGAGCACCTTCTCCAACGCGGCGTAGCCGGAACGCTCGACGTAGTTGAAGATTCGGATCGGATCGAGCATCTGGTTGTTGCCGAGGATCGTTCGGGTCTGTTTCTTGAAGAATGGAATATCGCTCTGGCTGTGGAACGTCGTCCCGACCTGAGGTTCCTTGTAGATCAGGTCTTCGTCGACCTGGCCTTCGAGAGCCGCCTTGATGACCCGCGGGACATCCTCCATCCGCAGACGCGGGTACAGATGCAACCACGGTTCGACGAGGATGAACGGGTCCATCTCGCAGAAACCCTGGCATCCCGTGATCCTCAGCTCGATCTTGTCACCGAGGTTCTCCTGCAGGATGTGACGTTTGATGATTCTCAGAATGTCGTTGGATCCGCTTGCCTGTCCTCCCGTGCCCGCGCAGACCACGAGGGCCGGAGTCTCGGCTTCGGGCTCCTCCTTCGAGGCGACTCGCTCGCGGAAGCCGATCAGTTCATCCAGAGATATGAGTTTTCTCATTATCGAGATCTCCTATGCACCGAGTCCGCTCACGTCGAGAAGATGGCTGGTGCATCCTCGGCGCGAGCAGATCTGAACCATGCCGCCGCCGCGGACGATCAGCGGAACCATCGGCGCCGCACAGAGCGGGCAATCGGTGGCGCCGGCGAGCTCGGCGTGGCAGGTAGGACAGAAGAAATGGGCGATCGTCTTCTCGGGAATCTGATCTTCGGACTCGATGGTGTAGCTGCCGTAGAGCGACGAGAGCCTGAGCCAGCCGTGTTTGCGGCCGAACGAGATCGTCACCCGAACCGAGGGGTGACCCTCGATGGGGTGTCTGTGGTCCATCAGACTGCGATTGCAGCGGGCGCAGAACACCTCGATCGGGAAGACCCGCTCGTCGGTGGCGACCTCGACTCGATCGAGACCGGTTTTTGTCTTTTCGAGGATCTCTCCGACCTCCCGGGTCGTGACCTGCGGGAAGTAGTGGCCGTCGACCACGACCACGGGCCCGAGAGCACAGGCGCCGAGGCAGTTCACCGTCTCGAAGGAAAACTCCCGATCTTCGGTTGTCTCACCCGGTTGGACCCCGAGCTGGCAAGCGAGCTCATCGGCCACCGCCGGCGAGTTGCGGACATGGCAGGCGGTTCCGACGCACACCGAGCAGAGGTGGCGCCCGCGAGGTTCGAGGCTGAAGGTCTTGTAAAAGGTCGCAACGCCGTAGATGTCAACGAGTGACCGACCGGTCCTGGCTGAAACCAACCTGAGCGCGTCTTCCGGCAGGAATCCGTAGTTTGCCTGGACGCCCTCGAGGATCGAAATCAGGCCGCCGCGTTGATCGCGGTGCTTGTCGATGAGTGCCGTGACAAGATCCGCGTTCCACTCACCCTCTTCGAATTCGTCGCACAGGAGGATGGGTGAGTCCTGTTTCGACCTCAGCTTGCAGCCTGGAAGATGCATGCAGGTCGAGCATATTTCCACGTTACCCTCGTCGGTTTGGGCTGCGGTCGCAGATCCTTGTGGTTGGTCCATCGTGCCTCCCTGGGTTCAATACCGACGGGGCCGCGGGTGGGATTGAGGAGGTCCAACCCACACCTGGTTTGTCAAAGTTGTTTTGTTTGGTTGAGTTGGGCTGAGAGACGTGAGCTGCAGGGACCGTGTCCGGTCGGTGGCGGGGCGCCTGACGCGGAACCCGCTGCCGGCGATCGTGCGGCAGGTATTTTTCACCTGAGGCATCGACCGATCCGGCATGGTCTTGACAATCGCAACCGAGGGCTCAAGACGACCTCCCGGCAGTCGCAAGGATTTGCTGATCAAGCTCTGACATCATCGTGTCGTGATCTTCTCATGATCCACCGTCCATCTGACGTTAGCAGGACCGGGGGCCGAACTCAAAGGTCTTCCGAGATCGGTGTGGGACGTAGGTGAAATGTGGACTTCGTCTCCGGCGTTTCCGGACGAAAAAATGGAAAGAATAGGGTGTCCGTTTTTTAAACGAGCCCCTGATCGATCATGCTGTCGGCGACCCTGACGAAACCCGCAATGTCGGCCCCGCTGACATAGTTGCCGGGCTGTCCGTACCGGGTTGCTGCGGCGGCACAGGCATCGTGAATCCGGATCATGATCTCGTGCAGCCGCTCGTCGACCTCGTTGCGGGTCCAGGAGTATCGCATGCTGTTCTGGCTCATCTCGAGGCCCGAGATCGCCACGCCTCCGGCGTTGGCCGCCTTGGACGGACCGAAGAGCAGCTTCTTTGCGACGAAAAACTCCACCGCATCGGGAGTCGATGGCATGTTGGCGCCCTCGGAGATGCAGGTGCAGCCGTTTTCAAGGAGCGCCTTCGCGTCGTCGCCATCGAGTTCCCACCGGGTGGCGCAGGGGAGGGCAACATCGCACGGTACCCTCCACACGCCCGCTCCTTCGTGGTATGTCACACCCGGAAATGCGTCGGCGAGCTCACTCACCCGACCGCGGCGCACGTTCTTGAGATCCATGATCTTCTCCCACATCTCCCGAGTCGCACCTTCCTTGACGGTGACAAATCCCGAAGAGTCGGAAAAGGTGACGACTTTCGCACCCAACGCGAGACACTTTTCCGCCGCATGCTGAGCCACATTGCCCGCTCCCGAGATGGCGACGCGTTTGCCCTCGAGACTGTCGCCCCGCGTCTTGAGCATTTCCTCGGCGAAGTAGACCGCGCCGTATCCGGTGGCCTCGGGCCGAACCAGACTTCCGCCCCACTTGAGACTTTTGCCGGTCAACACTCCATCAAAGGTGTTGCGGAGGCGTTTGTACTGCCCGAACAGATAGCCGATCTCACGACCACCGACCCCGATGCCGCCGGAAGGCACGTCGATGTTTGAACCGATATGGCGACTGAGCTCGGTCATGAAACTCTGGCAGAAACGCATGACCTCGTTGTCGGACCTGCCCTTGGGTTCGAAGTCGGAGCCACCCATCCCGCCACCCATGGGGAGGGTGGTCAGCGAGTTTGAGAAAACCTGCTCGAACCCGACGGCCTTGAGAACACCCAGGTTGACCGTGGAGTGGAACCGGAGCCCACCTTTGTAGGGGCCGAGTGCCGAGTTGAACTCCACGCGGAATCCCTTGTTGATCTGAATCTCTCCTCGATCATCCATCCAGGGAACACGAAAGAGAATGACCCTCTCGGGCTCAACCATCCGTTCCAGAATACGGTGATCGAGGTACTTGCTGTGGCGTGCCAGCACCGGGAGGAGAGACCCGACAACCCTGTGAACCGCCTCATGAAACTCGGTTTCGCCCGGGTTGCGGGCGATGAGGTTGCGCATGAACTGATCGGCGAAATGGTCCTCGACAGGGCGCATTTGCAACTCCTCCTGTGAGCGGACTCGGTTGCGAGACGACTGCATCCCGATTGCATTCAGGTTCGGCGGATCACGCCATGCCCCAAGGACCCGTCAACCAGCACCTGCACCGGCGAGGCGAGGCGGAGATGGCGAACACCGCCGTCGAGAGCCTCCTCCCCACCCGATTGAAGGCGCAGCCAATCCCAATCGACCCATCCCTGGAGGCGGTGGGAATGGACCGCAAAAAACGCGACCCCGAAGCAGGTCAGATTGTGGAAGAAGTGCGAACCGAGTGAGGGTTCGACCTGGAGATCGGTGAAGTCGGTCTCGACAATGGCGCGAGCGGTTGAGATCTGCGGCCATTCCACCGGAATTCCAAGCCATGGGTCACGTGAACCCCAACGGCCCGGTCCGATCAGGATGCACTGGCGGTTTTCTTCGCGGAGCTTTCGATTCATGGCCTCGGTGATCCGGGCGATCTGTGGTGTCGCTGATCGATCGATTCGCTCCGGGTCGACGACGATGAGATCGGAAATCGACTCCCTCCTGCCGTGGCCAAGGGCGACCTCAGAGACGACCACTGCATCTTGGTTGTCATCGTTGTCGAGGGAGACCACGACATCCATGTCCTCGATCACCATGGGACGGAGCTGGACCACGTGGAAGGTCTGTCTTCGATCCGGTCGGTTTTGGATGTCGGCGACGAACTCGATTTCGACCGGACTCGCCATACCCCCCTGACATGTTTTGATGAGCCACTTCAGGATTTCAGGCACGGGTAGGACATGACCTCGAAGGAGAGGGTTGAAGGTGATCAGCGGAATGCCATCCCCGTCGAGACCGGTCGTGATCCTGTCACCGGTCCGATCATAGGTCGATGCGATCGAGTGTGCCGCACCGTCGTGCACGGCCTGCAGGGTCTCCTCGTACAACAGGTTGACATCGGTGAGGGCTCCGGGAATCACGTCGCTTTGGTTGAGGTCGAGAGAGTAGAACCGGCGTTGGGCGTTGCGCAGGATGTCCTCGACACAGGAGAACTGTGGCAGGACATGGGGGTGGTTGGGTGAGAAGCGCAGCGCCTCGAAGCCTTCGACGACGGATTTGCCAAGGCCGAGGGCGATCTGGGCGACACCGTCATCGGGATTCATGTCGCCGTAGGGATAGAAGTTGTACGACGATGCGACACCGGAGAGAGTCGGATAGAAGCGATGGCCGTGTTGGCGCCCGACCAGACGCTGGATCAAGACAGCCATCTGCTCCTCTTCAACCCGATAGGGGGTGGTTTCGAGGTAGTCGCGGGCGCGGCTGAAGTACGTGGAGGCGTAGACCACCTTGATCGCTTCGAGGAGTTGCGCCAGTCGAACATCCTGGGATGGATGGTTGTTGGGGAGCATCACCGTGGCGTAGACCCCGGCGAAGGGCTGGTAGACGTTGTCCTCGAGGATGCTGGAGGAGCGAATGGCGAGGGGTTCACAAACGGCCTCGAGGAAGGAGCCGAGTTCCGGGCGGAGTCCGGGTGGGAAGCCCCCATCACGGAAAGCGTCGAGGACCTCCTGATCACTCATGGCATCGGCATAGTGAACCAGGCTCCGGAGATCGTTGATCTCGAGAAACTCCGTGAAGATGTCGCTGGCGACCACGACGGTCTGGGGAACCGCGATCTCGACATTGTCGAGGTTGGACCGGGTTTGCGAGAGGATCTTGTGCATGAAGGCCAGGCCGCGCCCCTTTCCTCCGAGGGAACCGGCGCCGATTTTCGAGAAGGCCGCAAACTCGTCGTAGTTCTCCGAGTCAAACTCGGTGATGACGTGTCGTTGAACCGCCCGAAGGTAGTCGGTGAGGGTGTTGATCAAGTACTCGCGCAGCACCGATGGCGATGAAAAGTCGGTGACTCTCCGAGGGCGAAGCATGGAGGCGAGCTCGAACTCGGTGCGCGCCTTGAACCACGAGGAGAAGTGATTTCGGCCGGCATGGAAGACGAGTGACTCACCCGGCACCTCGCCCAGCATTCGGAGCATCTCCCGCATGTCTTCCGCGCCGCCGACCGGTTGGCCGTTGGGTAGACGAAAGACGAAGTCGCCGAAACCGAATTTGTCCCTGATGTACTTCTGAAGCTCGTCATACAGGGTCGGCGACTCTTTGCTGAGATAGTCGGCGTCGATCTCCGCCGCCCTTTCCCGGACGCCCTGATCCATCGATTGGATGAGAATCGGGACATCGTCGCCGGTGGCTCTGATGGCTTCGGCAATGCTGATTCCGGCCTCACCGTCGACGGCGCCGTGGTGCGGGAAGCTGAGGTCGGTGATGACTCCGAGGAGATTCCCGGAGAATCGTTCATAAAAAGCCCACGCTTCCTCGTAGGTCCGAGCGAGGAGAATCTTGGGACGTGCTCGGATCCGGAGCAGGCGGTGGGAGAGGTTGAGGCCTTCGGACATCAGACGGTTCGTCTGGTAGGTCACTTGGCTGTAGATGTGCGGTAGATAGGCGGAGTAGAACCGGACCTCATCCTCGACGAGGATGATGGCCTGGACCCCACCCTCGAGGATGTCGTACTCGGCGTTGAGGCGATCCTCGACCTGTTTGACCATGGCGAGGAGCGCCTGGACGTTTCCCTGCCACAGAAAAGACCAGTCGAGCGTGCCCGATCGCCGAAGGTCTTCAAGCCATGGGAGCTCCCAGGCGTGAGCCACCAGCAACCCGACCGGGAGCTCGGGGTGGTTGTCCTTGAGGAGCCGGACAAAGTCCTCGACCTCCATATCGCCGAGGCGCGGGGTCGTGATCACCATGTCGAAATCTCGGTCTTCGAGAATCGTGAAGGCCGAAGCGGCGTCGGCGGCGCGGGTGAATCTCGGAGCGTACCGTAGGTTGAGATCGAGGTTACGGTACTCTTCAATCACGGCCTCTGCGAGCTGACCGTCCTCTTCGAGAACGAAGGAGTCATAGTGTGATGCGACGAGGAGGATCTCGAGCACCCGGTGTTTCATGAGCGCCGAGAACTGCTCGGTGCGCATTCCGTAGCGGCTCGTCAGCCCAATGGATCGTCGGCTTTCCGCCATGTTGGTCTGCAACCAACATTAGCAGAGTCGGCGAAGGCAGTAGTCAACAGTTAACTGTCAACTGTTGACTGTCGACGTCAGTCCTTCCACTTCGTCACGAAGACATTGGTCTCACCGTCTTTGGTGTTGTTCCGGTTGGAGCAGAAGACAAAGGTCTCGCCGTCGGGCGCGAACATGGGGAAGCCGTCGAATCCATCCGAAAAGGTGATCTGCTCGAGGTTTTCACCGTCGAGATCGACCATGAAGAGCTGGAACTCGCGGCCGCTCGGATCGCCGTGATTGGACGAGAAGATGATCTTTTCGCCCGCCGGGTGAAAGAAGGGGGCAAACGCCGCCACACCGAGATCGGTGATCTGACGCTGGTTGCTTCCATCGGCATCCATGACCCAGATCTCGAGTCTGGACGGACGGATGAGGTTCTCGGCCAACAAGGCCTGGTAATCGGCGATCTCTTCCGGATCTTCGGGGTGGCGGCCGCGGTAGATGATCTTGGTCCCGTCGGGGGAGTAGAAAGGTCCGCCGTCGTAACCGATTTCATCGGTCAGCCTCACGACGTCGGTACCGTCAAGGTTCATGGAGTAGATGTCCAGATCGCCGTCACGCATGGAGGTGAAGACCACCCGATCGCCGGTCGGCGAAACCGTCGCTTCAGCATCGTAACCGGGGGTGGTCGTGAGTTTGGAGATCTCGCTCCCGTCCGGCCGCGCGAGATACAGATCGTACTCGGGATAGAGGGGCCAGACATACCCGCGGCTGTGGTCCGGGTTCGGGGGACATGCCGTACCGCCCTCATGGGTGGAGGCATAGACGATCCAGTCGTCTTCAGGGTAGTAGTAGGCGCAGGTCGTCCGCCCGGTTCCGGTGGAGACCAATTGCTGGTCGGAGCCGTCGAGGTTCATGGTGAAGATCTGGTCGCAAGCGTAGGGCTTGCGAGTCGATTGAAAAACGAGCTTGTCGCTGGCGAACGAGAAGTATGCTTCGGCATTCTCGCCGCCGTCGGTGAGCATCGTGAGTTCGCCGAAGTGGATCTCTTGCGGATTTGGCTGGATGGTGGTTCCGACCTTGGAGCTCATTGTGATTTCCAGGTCGCCGGTAGGTTCGGAGTTGACGTCGGGCCCGGCTCCGTCTTGAGCGCAGCCGAGGGTCAAGGTCGTGAGAACGGCAAGAAGGGTCACAATAACGGTGTTGAGTTTCAATAGAACCTCCAAATTCGCGACATCGTCTCATATGCAAGACGCACCGACAACCGAGAACCGCCAGCTATTGCGAAACTGTGACGATTCCCGGGTCCTCGGAGATTCCAAGGAGGAGCACGACAGGTTGCAGGATGTGACACCGGCCGATTTCTTTGTGGGACGAAAGAATCCCCCACCAAAGGTGGGGGCATTCAATGTGAGCCGGTCAAAGCGGCTGTTTCTGGGCTGCCAAAAGGCGGCCGGTTCCTACTCTAGTTCGAGGCCCATTTGATCGATTCGAAGGTCTTCCTCTTCCTGTCTTCTGATGTAGTCGCGCACGATACTCTCGTCGCGACCCACGGTGGAGACAAAGTACCCTCGAGCCCAGAAATGCACCCCGCGCACATTCCGCTTGTTTCGAAGGCGCCGCGCAATATGAATCGTGCTCTTACCCTTCAAGAATCCGATGGTCTGCGCCACCGAGTACTTGGGCGGAATCGAGATCAGCATATGCACGTGATCGGACATGAGATGCCCTTCTTCAATCGTGCAGTCTCGTTGTCGAGCCAGATCACGGAACACTTCTCCAAGGTACTTCCGCACCTTCCCGTAAATCACTTTTCCTCTACACTTTGGAATGAACACAACATGATATTTGCAGTCCCAGACCGAGTGGCATAGGCTCTTGATGTCATTCATTGATTTCCCCCTTGTTCCTTGCCGCCACGAACGGCTCACGAGGGGGAGTCTCGCCCAACGACTCCCGGAACTGTCAAACTTTACTGGGCCGGCCCACAAACTCCACCGGCTCGGTGCCATTGGTGTCAACAGTGCATGGACCTTTTCCAGTGAGCTGTTTGCCACCCGGCATTTCGACAACCGCAAGCAGGTCGGATCGCTCATCGGGCTGACCCCAACGCCGTTTGACAG
>JARFRM010000240.1 GCA_029287235.1 Thermoanaerobaculales bacterium | reverse complement strand
CGCCCCACAATCTCCGACCCTCGACGAATTTGGGGGGGTCTCCCGTCCTATGGAGGACCATTGATTGCGATGGTTGTGGGGTAGGCATCCTGCCTGCCCTTCAGACGACCCGCCTACAGGTATCTGATTGCGCTGCCTATTCTATTGTAGGCGGGTCTCTTCAGGGCCCGCCTCAGAGGTGTTGACGGTCGGAGGATCGTGTCGATTCGGATGCAAATCGACAGTCGGCAGTTCACAGTTGACGGTGCCCCACAGGACGGCGGGGGTTTTTCGTGGTGATGTTGGATGCTGGATCATCGCAACATCGCGTCTGCCCACAGATCACACAGATAAACACAGATTCCATCGCACCATCGCAAGGAGAAACCGCAGATAACGCAGATAGACGCAGATGCCATCGCATTCGAGATGGCTCAATCGTATTGCACCTATCGGGATTGGCCGGACGCTCTTGAGCGGGTCTGAAGGGCAGGCAGGATGCCTACCCCACAACCATCGCAGGGCCCAATAGTATCTACGGATTCCTTAGAGTTGCTTTGTGGGGCGGGCTTCCAGCCTGCCCCACCAACCATCGCAGGGCCCAATAGGATCTGCGGATTCCCTAGAGTTGCTTTGTGGGGCGGGCTTCCAGCCTGCCCCACAACCATCGCAGGGCCCAATAGGATCTGCGGGGACCTAAGAGGTGCTTTGTGGGGCGGGCTTCCAGCCTGCCCTTCAGATCCATTTCGGTCGAGAGTGTGCCACCACGAAGTCTGACGCCGTCCTAGCCACTTTTCACCCACCCTCTGTTGCGATGGTTCTGTGACCGCTTCGCGTCTTGGCGCCTTCGTGTTTGCGACGGTGCGATGTTGCGCTGGATCTGCGTCCATCTGCGTGATCTGTGGGCAATATGCGATCTTGCGATGGAGTGATGATGTGATGGCTCCATCCGGGCGATCTGGCATCCGGTGGCCGTAGGCGGGTCTCTTCAGGGCCCGCAATCAGTCGATTGTGATGCTCTGCAACTCGACCGGAACGGTGCTGCTGATCGTCATGATCCAGGGTTGGGAACCAAACACTTCAACGCGAACCGTGTAGTCACCGGGAGGAAGGCTCGGTGCGCAGTTCGAACCGTCCAGGAGTTCGACGGGAGCGATCACACTGTAGGTCCCACAATTGATCGAAGCGGAGATGATATCGGCCGCCAGAATGCCCCCCATGCCCGGATCCAGAAAAAGTGAGCTGACGCTTTCGCCGGCAGGAACGGTGAACATGAAGAACTTCTCGCCGAGCGATCCGTTCCCAATCACGAGATCCGACGGGCTGACCAAGGTCACCACTGTCGGGCTGGCGGCGGACGACGACAGGAGTCCGTCGACTCCCTCGTCCCAGATCGTGTCGGCCTGGGCGCCGATGGCCAGGGTCATCAGGACTGCAAATACGATGCGGACGGCGTGGTTCGGTTTCAAGACTCTTCCTCCTTGGATGGGGGAAATGACCAAATCCATCTCCACCCTGACATCCATCGTATCAGAGTCGAGTTTCTTTTTGCGAAACCAAGTCTCCTCAGAAAAGCGGGCGGCGCTATCATCTGTCAATGCTCCGGATCAACGACGCCCTCTCAATCGATGAAACCGAGCTCGACTATGAGTTCGCGAGGAGCTCTGGGCCGGGTGGGCAGAACGTCAACAAGGTCGAGACCAAGGTCACACTCAAGTTCGATATCGAGGCATCGCGCTCGTTGAGCGCCGAGCAAAAGGGCCGGATCGCCGAACGCCTGAGGACCCGGATCACCAAGGACGGCGTCCTCCGCGTCACTTCACAGCGCCACCGCACCCGAGAGGCCAACCGCCACGCCGCCATCGCCCGTTTCATCGAGCTCTTGGATGATGCGCTCGAGGTCCGGGCTCCGCGCAAGAAGACCAGGGTCAGTCGAGCCGCCAAGAGGCGGCGGATCGAGGGCAAGAAGCGAAGGGGTCAGGTCAAGCAGATGCGAAAGCCTCCCGTGGTGGATGACTGAGGGCAGCGACAGCGGCCGGGGCAGCATGATCACCCCGATGAGCAGGCTGGAAACCTGCTCCACAAAGCCGCCTCAATAACCTGGTCTGCGATGGATTGTGGGGGCGGGCTTCCAGCCTGCCCTTCAGACGCGTGCCGGTCGGGAGAGCGCTACTACGAAGTCAGAGGTCCCTCAACAAACCTGCGATGGTGCGATGAGTCAATCGTGTGATTTCCTTCGCGATGTTCTTTGCGGCCTTCACGGTCTCTGCGATGCAACCCTGCGATGCTGCGACGGATCTGCGCCCATCTGCGCTATCTGCGGTAACTTCGAACTACAGGGTCGTGATCGCCGCATACACCCCCGTCACAACCTGCGCCATGCGCTCGTAGTCGAGGGTGTCGGGGGTGTCGGTCACCTGGTGGTAGTTGGGGTTGCGGTAGAAGGCCGTGTCGGTGATCATCACCGCGTCCCAGCCCTGCCGCCAGAAGTTGAGGTGGTCGGAGAAATCGATCCCCGGGACGAACGCCGGGGCGTTGATGGACCGAACAGGCAGCTCCGACGCACCCGCCATCCGAGTCTTCACCCGGCGGGTGAACCACCACGACGAAGAGTTGCCGACCACGACGATGGCGTCTCCCCGCGACGAGTACAGCAGGCTCATCCCCGGCGCCGGAAAGGATTGCGATCCCGGCTCGTCGGAGAAGTAACCGATCATCTCGAGGCTGATCATGCCGCGCACGTCGACCCCGCCGAGGGCAAGCGAGTTGGCGTGGATTGCCGAGCCCATGGCCGACGTTCGGAAGTTGGGCGGTTCCTCGAGGGGCCACAGGGCGAGTTCGATGCGGTACGTGACATCCGGCCGATGCCGGTGGAGCAGCCGCGCCAACTCGAGAAGACCGGCCACGGCGCTGGCGTTGTCATCGGCGCCGGGCTGTTCACCACAGACATCGTAGTGCGCGCCCACGACGAGCACGGGTCCGTCCTCCGGCCCGTAGTGGGCGATGAGGTTTCTGAACTCGAGATCCCCGACGCCATAGCTCCGTTCTTCGACCGGGAGTCCGCTGGCCATGAGCGCCGCCTTGGCCCACCCGGCGGCACGCTCGAGGTCATCCGGTCGTTCGAAGCAACGGAACCCTGAAAGTCCGGTGAGGGCGGCGACGTCAGCCTCCAGGCGTTTGGGGTCCGCCTCCCCTTCGATCACCAGCGAACGCACCCTGACCGGGTTGGTCATCAGCGCCGCCCCGACCACCAGCACGAGCACGGCAAGGATGAATAACGGCGTCATCTTCCTGAGGGTCTTCACGTGAATTGAGCATAGCACCGGCACGCGCGAGGAAGCGTGACCCGCGCGACCACGCTGCTCACGGGACGGTGGGGCGCAGAAGGACGTAGTCGAGGGATACATGGGCGGAGTCCGCAGCAGCGCCAGTTCAGCCGGAGACCGCCGCTACTCGAGTCCCAGCTCGGCGAAGGTCGATGACCCACCACGAAACCCGATTGAGATCCGCTCGTGATCGGCCACGACGGGCAGTCGGTGTTCCCAGCAAAGGGTGTGCAGGTGCTCCATCTCGCCCCGCTCTCGACTGAGGTTGATCTCCCGGAAACGCACGTTCCGCGCTCTGAAATCTTCGACGATCGCTCGGCAATGGGGACACCCGTCGGCGGTGAAAACCAGAATGGCCTCGACCCGGCTCACTCTTCGGATTCTCCGCCCTCGATCTCCCACAGCCCCTCGTCGATGATGGCGGCGCCCGGTTCCATCTCCCTCAGAATCCGCACATCGTCCCGCCACCGCGGGTGGACCTTGACGTGGAGCTCGAGGTAGATCTTGATTCCGAGGAGCCTTTCGAGTTCGAGCCGGGCATCCTGGCCCACAGCCTTGATCATCCGGCCGCCCTTGCCGATGACGATGCCCTTCTGGCTCTTTCGCTCGACATAGATCACCGCATCGACTTTGAGCAGTGTGCCGCTCTCCTCGAGGTAGTCCACCACGACACCAGTGGTGTAGGGCAACTCGTTGCGGGTCCGGTGGAGCAGTTTCTCGCGCACCAACTCGGCGATGAAAAAGCGTTCGGTCTGGGTGGTCGTGACATCTTCGGGATAGAGCGGGGGGCCCTCCGGCAGCAGAGCGAAGATTTCGTCGAGCAGCCCCACGAGGCCGTCACCCTTCGGCGCCGAAATCGGCAGCACAACGGTCCCCGGGCGGCGCTCCTGGTAGCTCTCGATGAGCGGCAACAGCGCCTGCTTTGGTCGCACGAGATCAATCTTGGTGAGCAGCCCGATCACCGGCGGCTTCACCGGTTCAAGGAGTTCGAAGAGGAACTGCTCTCCCCCACCCCACGGTTCGGAGGCATCGACCAGATGGAGCACGAGATCGACCTCTTCGAGGGCCGAACGCACCTCCTGCATCATCCTCGAGTTCATCCTGTGCATGGGCCGATGGACGCCGGGGAGATCGAAAAAGACAATCTGTCCGCGCCCTTCGGTCAGAATCCCGATGATTCGGTTCCGAGTTGTCTGAGGCTTGGCCGAGACGATGGCAACCTTGTCACCCAAAAGGGCATTGAGCAGGGTGCTCTTGCCCGCGTTGGGCCGGCCCACCAGGGCCACGGTGCCCGCATGCTTCGGAGCTCCACCCTCACCTGAGATCAGATCGGGTTTCTCAGTCGCCATCGATCAGTCCCCAACCTCCGGGGCCTCGTCTTCTCTCCGTACCGTCACGCTGACGATCCGGCGCTCGTCCATCTCCTCGACCACGAACACCAGAGAGTTGCCGGGGTCAACGACCTCGGTCCCGGCGTCGGGAACGGTGCCGTGGCGCGAAAAGACCAGACCGCCCACGGTGTCGATGTCCTCTTCTTCGATCTCCGTGGAAAAGAGGTCGCCCAGAGTCTCGAGGGGCGCCCTCCCCTGCATGCGATAAACCCCCGACTCGATCTCCTGCCACTCGGGGGGTTGTTTGGAATCGTGCTCGTCCTCGATCTCGCCGACGATCTCCTCGAGGATGTCCTCGAGGGTCACCAGACCCGAGGTGCCGCCGTACTCATCGACCACGATGGCCATCTGTTGCTGATTCTGCTGAAAGTCACGCAACAGCTCACCGAGCGCCTTGCTCTCGGGAATCACGAGACACGGGTTGATGAGCTCGTCGACCAATTGCCGCTGCCCGCTGATGGCGTTCTGGACGCAGTTCTTGACGTGGACCACACCCACCACGCTGTCGACCGTGTCGTGGTAGATCGGGATTCGGCTCTTGAGGGTGTCGGCGAAGGTCTGCATGAGCTCATCAAATGAGATCGTGTCCGGGACCGTGACCATCTCGGTTCGAGGAGTCATCACCTCCCGAACCACGGTGTCGAAGAAATCCACCAGCGATTCGACGAACTCGCCCTCTTCGCTCTCGAAGATCCCCGCCGCCTGACCGGCCTCGAGATAGGCCTGAATCTCTCGCTCCGACGCCTCCTCCTCTTCGTCTTCGGCCGGTGCGGCCGGCTGTGCCGCCTTGCCGTTTCCGCCGAGGACCCGAAGCGAGGGTCCGACCACCGGAGAGATCAAACGGAGGAGCCGTGCCACCGAATCTTCACCGAGCGAACCCCCGGAAATCCGGGTCACGAGGACCAGCATCACGGTCACCACGATAGCGGCGGCCACCCGATGCCAGGTTTCGGCCCACGGGAACTGGCCGATCAACAACCACAGGAACCCGAGGCACGCGACCTCCATCCATCGCAGAATATCGGACAGTTTCGACAGGTGTATGTCCCTGCCGACAGCCGGCGGCAAGACCTTCGGGTGGTCCTCGAGAATCCCCTGAAATCGGACGTTGCCGAGCCGAGAGAGGCTGGAGAGCAGGAACTCGACCACAACGAAGATCCCAGCCACAACCGCCCCCGCGAGGACGAGCGTCACGGGGTTCACCAGCCACGCGGCCAAGGTCGCCTTCACGACAACAACTCCTTGCGGAGATCGATTTCGAGCCGGTTCATTTCCCCTTGATCAATGGAATGATCATAACCCACAAGATGAAGGGTCCCGTGCAGGAGCAGCTCCTGGAGCTCACGAATCACCGAGTGGCCTTCGCTCTCGGCCTGACGCCGGGCGGTGTCGAGCGAGACCACGATGGACCCGAGCAGACGGCGCCCGTTCGGCATCACATCTCCATCGGGGAAGGACAGGACGTCGGTCGGCCGATCGTGATCGAGGAAGTCGCGGTTGAGCTCGCGAATCCTCTCATCACCGGTCACCAACACATGCACCTCGCAAGGACCGCAGTCCAGATGCTCGAGGCAGGAGCAGACCGTCGTCCGCAGCGCATCAGCTGCGGGGTGCGACGGTCGCCGTTCCCAATTGAACTGAACGCGGTTCACGCGGTTGATTCCTCCGGTTGAAGTCGAAGCCCGGGTAGTCGATCCTGTGGTGGTACATATTCGTCAGTACCCATAGAAACGCCGATGCGACCTTGTCGAGCTCGGAGAAGGTCAACTCCGAGTCGTCGAGCTGCCCATCTTCGAGGGCGTCGTCGAAGATTCTCTTGATCATGCCCTGGAGCCGGGTGGGCGTCGGCTGTTCAATCGTTCGCGCCGCGGCCTCGACCGCGTCGGCCAGCAACAGAATCCCGAGCTCCTTGGTGTTGGGTTTGGGTCCCGGATACCGATAGTCGCTCTCACGGACCTCTGTCTTCTTTCCCTCTGCCAGTTCCTCGGCCTTGTGAAAGAAGTACCGGATGAGCTTGGTCCCGTGATGGGTCGCAATCCCCTGCCGGATGGGCATCGGGAGCTTGGCTTCGTGGGCCATCTCGATGCCTTCCTTGACGTGGCTTTGAATCACCAGCGACGACATGGACGGTGACAACTCGTCGTGCGGGTTGATCCCTCTTTGGTTCTCGACGAAATACTGCGGCTTCACGAGCTTGCCGATGTCGTGGTAGTAAGCGCAAACCCTGAGCAGCAATGCATTGGCTCCCACCGCATCGGCGCCCGCCTCGACAAGATTGCTCACCGCCAGCGAGTGCTGGTAGGTGCCCGGCGCCTCGAGAGAGAGACGTTTGAGCAGCGGTAGATTCTGGTTGGAAAGCTCGAGCAGGCGTTGATCGGTGGTCACTCCAAGGAGGTTCTCGAGCAGTGGCAGCAGAGAGGTCACAATGGCCACCGCCAGCAGGCCGCCGGCGAAGGAGCAGCCAACGGCGAAGAGGGTCGTTTCGGGTTGTTCGGGGAGACCGCGGTAGAGCGCGAGGATCAGGTAGGCCACCGCGTTTGCCAGGCCGACAGTGAGCCCGACACGACTCAGGGCCGAGCGTTCGGTGAACCGCCGCGCAGCAAGCACGCCGGCTACCCCCGACACCAGCGCAAAGACCGCGATGGTGAACTGTCCCTCGATCAGAATCCCCGCCATGATGGCTCCGCCAACCGCGAACACAAGCGCGGGGCTCAGACCCATGAGGAGAAGCACCATGGCCGGCCCGGTGGCGAAGGGAAGTCCCCAGAGGTATGAATCGAGGTTGGAGAGAGTCTGACCCTGGACACTCCTCGACACCGCTTCGGCCAGGAAGACCGCCAACCGGTTCAGGGCCGTGAAGAGCATCAGAAGGATGTAGATCATGGACAACCGGTGCCGAACATCACCCGCAGCACTGCTGAAGACCTGCTGGATCGGCCACCAGCTGGCGACGACCAGGAGGACCAGCAGGCCGACACCGAGGACCCGCGAGTACTCGGTCACCTCCTGACGCTGCCGATCGATCACGCGCAGCGTCTGGGCAACCTCGGGCGAGACGCGATCACCTCGGCGCACCAGAACCTGGCCCCGGCGCAGGGTTCGGGAACGCGGGGCCACCTGTTGGTCGGCCTCGGCGATCCGGCTGGCCGTCTCGGCGCGGTTGAGCACGATGTTGGGCAACATGTTGTCGGCGAGAAAGTCCAGGGTCGGTTTGACCCAACGACGGGCTACCGCCTCGCGCGCGAGAAGCCGAGCCTGCAGATCCCCCGCCAGTCCCGACCGACCGTCTACGGCATCCGCCATCTCGTCGAGGGTGGCCCTGTGTTCAGGGCCGCCCGCGAGATCCCGAATCGTCAGACCACGGTCGCCCCGCCTTTCGAGCTCTCGCCGATCATCGACGACCCCATCTCGGTACACCTCACCGATGACCTCGGTGAGCGCAGCTTCGAACTCGGGCGAACACCCGGAATCCTCGAGCACGTTGATCATGGCGGGCTCGAGGGTCAGCACCGTCGCCTCGACGAGATCGCTCACCGTCGCGGTATCGTCGGCCCGCCAAAGGCGACAGGTGGCAAAGACCTCCGACACCTCGTCCTCGAGCTCGACCCTGATCCTCGATTCGAAATCAAAGACCGGGAGAACCGCAGACCGCGCCTCGGCCCTCGCCGCCGTGGTGGCCACCTCGTCCGGCAGGCTCAGGTCTCTGGGCACCACCACGTCGAAAGCCGCCACATCACCTGCCGGCCAGGTCGGGACGTCGGTATCAAGGCGGGGCATGAGTAGCGCGGTGCAGACGACGACGGCCAGTGTCGCCCACGCCAACGGCATCTCGAGCGCCCGATCCCACAGCCCTCCCCGCTCCTCGAGCCCGCGCCGGATTCGTGAGGTCGACCGGGAGCTGTTTCGACCGATTGAGCGGCTCACCGATCGCGCTCCTTCCTCACCGATCGCGCCGCTTCCCACCGACCATATCGATCGACAACCTCCTGGACCAGACGGTGCCGGACCACATCGAGCTTCGTGAAGTTGACAAAGGCGATGCCCTCGGCGCCATCGAGGATCTCGAGGGCCTCGAGCAGACCGGAGCCCTGCGTTCCAGGAAGATCAATCTGGGTGATGTCACCGGTGATCACGGCTTTGGAGTGAAAGCCCATCCGGGTCAGGAACATCTTCATCTGCTCCCGGGTCGTGTTCTGCGCCTCGTCGAGGATGATGAAGGCATCGTTCAACGTCCTGCCGCGCATAAAGGCGAGCGGGGCGATCTCGATGACCTGCCTTTCGATGAGCTTCGAGGTCTTGTCGTAACCGAGGATGTCGTAGAGAGCATCGTAGACCGGTCGCAGGTACGGGTTCACCTTTTCCACCAGATCGCCGGGTAGAAAACCGAGCCGCTCCCCAGCCTCGACCGCGGGCCTGCACAGGACGAGGCGTCGCACCTGTTTGTCCACGAGCGCCGCGGCCGCCATGGCCACCGCCAGATAGGTTTTGCCGGTCCCGGCCGGGCCGATGGCGAAGACATAGTCGTGAGCCGCGACCGACCGGATGAAGAGCCGCTGGTTGAGATTCCGCGGTGCGATGAAACGCTTGAGGGTCGGCGGAATTGAGGCGTCGAGAAAGAACTCCACCAGATCGATCTCGGCGTCTTCTTCGAGGACACGCACCCCGGTGCGAAATTCCTCGCTCCCGACCCTGCCTCCGTTGGACAGGAGACGGTCGAATGCCTCGAGTAAACGTACGGCGAGGCGCTCTGATCGGTCATCCCGACCGCTCACGCCGATCTCGGCCCCGCGGGCCTGGACCGAAACTCCGACCCGCTCTTCCAGATAGCGGAGATTCTCGTCGCGGGTGCCGAAGAGCTTTTCGGCGTTGGCCTCGTCGAAGGTCAGCTTCAACATGGCACGGACGCTCCTCGGAACGCGTGACCGACCGCGCGGTCGGGTCTGGGAGGGTGGTCCTGACTATCCACAGACTGTTGGATCGCAGTTTCCAGATCGCCCATCGTGGTGTGGGCGGCCGATTGTCATGCCTCCCGAAGTCATGGGGTCATTGTAGCAGGAGGGCCCGCCGGCCAACGGATGATTTCCGATTCCAATCACAGGGACACACACCGTAGTTCTTTGTTCTTCTAAGGTCAACCACGTGGCTGCCACTCGGGATCTGAGATGCCGAGACGGGCGTTGATGAAACGAGCGAGAACAAAGAGCGCGTCCGAGAGTCGATTGAGATACGGGATGATCCCGGGGTGGAGCCCATCGATCGCGAGCACCCGTCTTTCGGCTCGCCGGCACACCGTACGAGCCAGGTGGGCAATCGCGGCGCCCTGGCTGCCGCCCGGCATGATGAAGGCTCGAAGCTCGTCGAGCTCGGCATCCATGGCGTCGATCCAAGCTTCGATGGGCTCGGTCGCCCAGGCCGACCCGTTCTGGTCGAGCTTGCCATCGGTATCGGCAAGAGCGCTTCCGATGGCGAAGAGCGAAGATTGGACGGCGCGGATCGGTTGCTCGGCGGATTCCGGTAACGGCACCGACAGCAACAGACCCAAGACCGCGTTGAACTCGTCAATGGTGCCATACGCCTCGATGCGTGGATGATCTTTGCCGACCCGGCCGCCGGAGAAGAGTGAGGTCTCGCCTTCGTCTCCAGTCTTGGTGTAGATCTTCATCCGGGAATGATAGCAGCCGGGCCTTCTATTGGTCGCTTCCAGTCGAACAAGAGACCCGGCTCCGGACCGGACGTTCTCGTCGGGGCCGGGCACGGGAAAATGAGGCGCCCCACCGGGGACCATCGTCAATCGGTATTTTCCGTACCGGACATGACAACCTGCCGGTATTTTGGTCGTCGCCGGTGGCGTCGCCACAACTGTTGAGAGACAAATGCCTTTTGACCAATAATGGCCCAGTCCCACTGTCGGGCTCCGGTATCTTGTTGTGCTAGAGTTGAATGGAATCCGGATCGCCGTCAAAGGCGTCCGGAATCACTGCCAGGGAGGGCGCGTGGAGCTCAAAGAGCTGCTCATGTTCATGACAAAAAAAGGTGCGTCGGATCTGCATATCAAACCCATGCGGCCCCCGCTTCTGAGAATCCAAGGGCGCCTGATTCCGGTCAAATCGTCACCCCTCAAGCCCGCCGAGGTAGAGCAGATGCTGTGCTCGGTCCTGACTCCGAAACAGACGGCGAACTTCGAGAAATATCTCTCGGTCGACCTCGGCTACGGAATCCCCGGGGTCGCCCGGTTCCGCTGCAACCTCTACTGGCAACGAGGAACCATTGCCGGGGTTTTCCGACGTGTCCCTTTCGAGATTCAGAACATCGTCGAGCTCAACCTGCCCGACGTCATCGAGACTTTCACCGACTTTCCCGCAGGGATGGTCCTGGTGACGGGCCCGACCGGCTCGGGCAAGTCCACCACCCTCGCCGCCCTCATTCAGAAAATCTCGAAGACCCGGTCCTGTCACGTCGTGACCATCGAAGATCCCATCGAGTTTCTTTTCTCGGACGACAAGGCGACCATCTCCCAGCGCGAGGTCGGCACCGACACCCCGAACTTCAAAGAAGCGCTCAGGAACTGCGTCCGACAGGATCCGGACGTGATCATGGTCGGCGAGATGCGGGACCTCGAGACCATGTCGACGGCCATCACCGCCGCAGAGACCGGTCACCTGGTTTTCTCGACCCTGCACACGAACAACGCGGCCCAGACCATCGACCGCATCATCGACTCCTACCCGGTCGACCAGCAACACCAGGTTCGCAGTCAGCTCTCTCTGGTCATGCGAGCCATCGTTTCCATCCAATTGGTCAACCACGCTGACGGTAGCTGCCGGATGCCGGCATGCGAAATCATGGTCAACTCTCCCAAGATCTCAAAACACATCGAATCCGGCGAGGTCAAAGAGATCACCGAGGAGATGGAAAACTCGGTCAGCTATTACCGAATGCAGACCATGAACCAGTCGCTGATCGCTCTCCTCGCCCACAACACCATCACCTACGAGCAGGCCGTCGACGCCTCGCTCGAACCCGAAGACCTGTCCCTCAGACTGAGGAAGATGTTCCCATCCATCGAAGAACGATTCAGGGAGGGCGAAATGGCCCCGTCACCCGCCGATTTTTCCGAGATCACCGGCCTCCTCGAGACAAAGAAACTCTACGAGGAAGCAGAGGAAATCCACCGCACCAAGATCGCCGAGCGAGACGAGGTCATCAGTGATCTCGAACGAGAGCTGGCCGATCTGAGACTGAAGACCGAGCAATCATCCGGAGACTTTGAAGAACTTCGACGCGAGGCCGAGAACGCGAACGCCGAAGTTGCGCGGATCCGCGACGAGTCGCAGGCCAAGATCAATGCTCTCAACGAGCGGATTCGCGATCTCAACGAGAAGCTCTCAGGCAACGGAAAAGGCTTCTTCAAACGTTAGGAGCCTGCACCGCATAGAATCGGCGGCGCCTTTCGGAGCGGCATTTGGCCCGTTTTTCGCCTGTTTCTTGGCCCATACCACCAGTATGAACCGGCGAAACAGGCGAAAAACGGCCTCAAATGACGCTCCGAAATCCATCCACCATCTATGCGGTGCAG
>JARFRM010000235.1 GCA_029287235.1 Thermoanaerobaculales bacterium | reverse complement strand
ATCGAGTATCCTCGAACCATGCGGATCGGCGACACCTGGTACCGGACCATCTGGCTGGCGGACGACGGCCGGTCGGTGGATGTCATCGACCAGCGGTTCCTGCCGCACAGCTTCCAGATCATGCGGCTGGCCACGGTGGAGCAGGCGGCCTATGCGATCAGCGAGATGGTGGTCCGGGGCGCTCCGCTGATCGGCGCCACGGCGGCCTGGGGCGTCTGCCTCGCCCTGCAGAAGGACGCCCTCCACGGCTCGCTGGATCGCGCTCTGGAGCTGCTCGGCGCCACCAGACCGACGGCGGTCAACCTCCGCTGGGCGTTGGAGATCATGGACGAGACGGTGCGCTACCTGCCGGTGGAGGAGCGCGTATCGGCGGCCTATCAGCGCGCCGCGCGCATCTGCGACGACGATGTGGAGATCTCCAAGAGCATCGGCGGCCACGGGCTGGAGATCTTCCGCGAGATCGCTTCGGCCAAGGGCTCGGGACCGCTCAACATCCTGACCCACTGCAACGCCGGCTGGCTGGCGACCGTCGACTGGGGCACGGCGCTGGCGCCGATCTACATGGCGCACGACGAGGGGATGGACGTCCACGTCTGGGTCGACGAGACCCGGCCCCGAAACCAGGGCGCGTCGCTCACCGCCTACGAGCTCGGTGCCCACGGCGTTCCGCACTCGGTTGTGGTCGACAACGTCGGCGGCCACCTCATGCAGCACGGGATGGTCGACGTCTGCATCGTCGGCACCGACCGGACGACGGCGGCGGGCGATGTCGCGAACAAGATCGGCACCTACCTCAAGGCCCTCGCCGCGAAGGACAACGGCGTTCCCTTCTACGTCGCCCTGCCGCAGACCACCATCGACTGGCAGGCGCGCGACGGCATTGCCGAGATCCCCATCGAGGAGCGCGACGCCCGCGAGGTCCGCTTCATCGACGGGCTCGGCCCCGACGGCAGGGTGGTCGAGGTCGAGCTGACGCCGCCGTCGAGCCCGGCGACCAACTATGCCTTCGATGTCACCCCGGCCCGGCTCGTGACCGGGCTCATCACCGATCGCGGGGTCTGTGAGGCCTCCCTCGACGGGCTCCTCGGGCTCTTCCCCGAGTGGGAAGCCGAGGTCAGAGAAGGGGGGTCATGATGCGCCGCTCGTCGACTCTGGCGTTTGCTGTGGCAACGGTCGTGGCGGTTGCCTGGATCTCAGGATGTCGGTCCACGACTCCGGGATCGTCGGGCGGTCCGTGGGACGTGCCCCGCGCCGAGTTCCTCGTCTGGCACCCCGACGACGAGCACTTCACGCAGGACCGGGCCCTCGAGACCTCGGGGCTCGCCTTCACCGACGACGCGATGGTGGCGCCCTCCGAGAAGTACGCCCGCCTGCTCTTTTTTGACCGCGGCCTCGAAGCGAGAGTGGTGGATCTCGGGGTTCCTCTCCACGCCGAGCTCGAGGGCGTCGCCTGGCACTCGGGCTCGCTCTTCCTCTGCGACGAGGCTCACGCCGCGGTCTACCGGGTGGATCTGAGCGAGGCGACGAAGCTCGTTCCGAGGTTGGCGGCGGTGGAGCTCGACATCGAGGGGATCGAGGTCTCCGGCGGCAAGATCGGGGTCGAGGGGATCGAGGTCTCCCGGGACGGCCGGTACGTCCACCTGCTCCTGGAACGATCCGGGACACCCGACACCGGCTGCGTGTCACGGCTCTGGCTCCTCCGGATCGACGAGGGGCGGCTCCTTGCCGAGGGGACCCCCATCGACCTGCCCCTCGAGGACTGCAACTGGCGGTTGACCGGGCTCGCCTGGATGGATGGCCGCCTTCTCGGGCTCAAGACCCAGTACCCGGGCGAGCGCTACCAGATCGTCGAGATCGATCGGATCGAGGGTGAGGTCGAGGTTGTTCAGGACCTCACCGACTACCTCCGGGGGGTTCGAGCCGAGGGTTGGGGCAACAACGTCGAGGGTATTGCCGTCGACGGTGACGGCTCCCTGTGGCTCATCGGCGACAACGCGGTGACGGGTGTCATTGATGACAGGTATCCCCCCCGCACGGACGAGAAAGCTCTGCTGGTACGGATCCCACCCGCGAAATGAGTGTGGGTTCGTAAATCGTGAGTCGTAAGTCGTAAGTCGTAAGTCGTTGTTGGCTTTCCGGAAGGCGGTGCGCCGATCAGCGAGGTGGTTTGCGATTCGATGCGGAGCCCTTCTCGATAACGCAATCGATTCCTGCTTCCCTTCGCCTGCGACCTACGACTCACGACTCACGATTCACGACTCACGATTCACGACTCACGATTCACGATTCACGACTTACGATTCACGACTTACGATTCACGATTCACGACTTACGATTCACGAACGATCGCGTTGAAAATTCCACTGTTGTTCAATGATCCGCTGCGTACGAAATACTGAGATAACGTCTCGCTCACAACCCTTGTGGCTTTTTTCACATTACGCTATGATGTGCCCGCGCCCGGGTGCTCCGGACGAGGGTGAGGAACCCCGCCGGGAGTGCTCGGACGGACCCGACACGAGGGGACCATGGCCAGCATTCCCAGCCCGATTCATCCAGAAAACCTGAAGGCCGTCAACAAAATCGCCGAGCTCTCCGGGCAGAACGTCCACGAGTGCATGCAGTGCGGAACCTGCTCGGCGGTCTGCCCCATGGTCGAGTCCATGGGATTCACCACGCGAATGGGCATTCACTATCTCCAGTTCGGTGAAATCGAGCCGGTGATCAAGGCTCAGATCGGCGAGTACTGCGCCTCGTGCCACACCTGCGTGGTGCGGTGCCCGCGCGGCATCGACGTGCCGAAGGTCTTCGAGGCCGTGCGACAGCTCGTTCTGCGGACCAACACCGATCTCATCAAACCGCAGGAGATTCCCAAAGACACCATGGCGGAGGCACCGCAGATCGCCTTTGTCTCGACCTTCCGCAAGCTCACCTCGTGAGGCAGAATATGAAGCTCGGTTATTACCCCGGTTGTACGCTCAAGACCAAGGCCGCAAACCTCGAGAAGGCGGCGATGGCCTCCCTCGACCACCTCGGCGTGGAATACAAGGAACTCAGCCGCTGGAACTGTTGCGGCGCGGTTTTCTCGCTGACCGATGACGATCTCATCCACCAGGTCGCGCCGGTTCGCAACCTCATCCGCGCCGCCCAGGAGGACTGCGACACCATCGTCACCATTTGCTCCCAGTGTTACAACACGCTGGCGAGGGCCAACAAGCTGGTCCGCGATGACGAGGAGAAGCGCGACACTCTCAATCGATTCATGGACGAGGAGCCGGACTACGCGGGCGAGGTTGAGGTGGTCCACTACCTGAGCCTGCTGCGGGACCAGGTTGGATGGGAGAAGTTGCGCGAGGCCGTGACCAACCCGCTCGACGGTCTCAAGGTCGCGCCGTTCTACGGCTGCACGTTGGTACGTCCCGAAGAGGTGGCCATCGACGGGGTCGATCAGGAGATCCTCGAGGGATTCATCGCCGCTCTCGGCGCCGAGCCGGCGACGTTCTCGGCGGCCCGCGAGTGCTGCGGCTCCTACCAGATGATCGCCCACCCGGAAGAGGGAATGAATCGCGCGGCCAAGGTCATCGGTGCGGCCAACCGGTCCGAGGCCGACGCCCTGATCCTGAGCTGCCCCATGTGCGAGTACAACCTCGGCACCCGGCAGGGTGACGTGGTGGCGGCACACGACGGGCTCAGCCGGGTGCCGACCTACTACTTCACCCAGTTGCTCGGCGTCGCGCTGGGCCTGGATTCCGAGCTCTGCCGCCTCGACCTCAACGGTCCGGCGGCGCAGGAGCTGCTTGTCGATAAGAAATTCATTGCAGCGGCGACCGTCTGAGCGGTTGGCCGGAGGAGACAGGGGCATGGACACAGCGACACTGACCGAAGAGGTGGCGGCGAAAACGATCCCCATCTACATCATGGGCAAGAGGTACGAGGTCCCGGAGACCCTGACCATCATGAAGGCCATGGAGCACTCGGGATACCAGTACATCAGAGGTTGCGGTTGTCGCGGCGGGATCTGCGGCGCCTGCGCCACGGTCTTCCGAAGAGCGGGGGACTACAAGATCTATACCGGTCTCGCCTGCCAGACGGTTGTCGAGCCCGAGATGTACCTGACCCAGATTCCGTTCTATCCCGCGAACCGTGCGTCGTACGACTTCGAGACCGCGGAACCCACCGCCGAAACGATCTACAAGCTCTACCCCGAGCTCTTCCGCTGCGTCGCGTGCAACTCGTGCACCAAGGTCTGCCCGATGGATGTCGAGGTCCTCGACTATGTCTCGGCCCTCAAACGCGGCGATCTGACCGCGGCGGCCGAGATTTCCTTCGACTGCATTCAGTGCGGACTCTGTGCCTCGCGTTGCATGGGCGAGATGGCCCAGTACCATATGGCCCAGGTGGCGCGTCGGCTCCAGGGCGGCAAGATCGCTCCCAAGGCCGAACATCTCGAGAAGATTTGCGGCGATATCGATTCCGGCACCTTCAACGATGTCCTCGAGGCGGCCAAGGCCATGACCGAGGACGAGCTCAAGAAGGTCTACACCGAACGGGAAATGGAGCCCCACATGGGCGCCGACGAATGGACCCCGGCCTCAAATCACGGCCTGGCCTGAGAGGTAACTCATGCCCTACACACCCGAACTCAAAGAACTCATCAAGATCGTCGAAAAGACCCGGCCCGAAAGGGTGGAGCGCAAACGCAAGGGTGAGGAGATCCCGTTCCTCAGCCTCGACGAACGCAAAGAACGGCTGAACTTTCACCCCGACTTCAAGGAAGAGGGCCGCCGCGAGCTGAAGGTCGGCCCGTCCAAGGGCTACGGTATCGCGCACGAGATCGCCGATCTCCTCGAGGCCGGCAGCCGGGTGGCTCCTGAGAGGGTCGATCTCTCCGAGCCCGCCTATGAGACCGATGTCCTCGTCATCGGTGGCGGCGGTGCCGGAACCTCGGCCTCCATCCTCGCCGCGCAGCAGGGCGCCAACGTCATCATGGCCACCAAGCTTCGCCACGGCGACGCTAACACCATGATGGCCGAGGGCGGGATCCAGGCTGCTTCAAAGGGCCACAAGGACTCGCCCTACTACCACTATCTGGACGTGATGGGAGGGGGCCATTTCACGAATGTCCCGGAGCTCGCCGAGACGCTGGTGACCCAGGCGCCCGACGCCATCCGTTGGCTCGAGCACCTTGGTGTCAACTTCACCAAGAAGGCCGATGGCACCCTGGAGACCATCCACGGCGGCGGCACCTCGCGCAAACGCATGCACTATGCGGCCGACATCACCGGCGCCGAGATCATGCGCACCATCCGCGACGAGGCGCGCAATATGGCCGACAAGATCCAGGT
>JARFRM010000218.1 GCA_029287235.1 Thermoanaerobaculales bacterium | reverse complement strand
CGCGCTCCTCGGAGCGCGGGTCTTTGTCGCTGGCCGGAATTCTGAAAATGAGCTCGGAACCAGCCGGCCGGAGATACCAGGCGACACCTGGGTCATGGAGAAGTGAAGGCGCGCGCCTGCAGCGGTATCCTTGGAGATGCGTAATGGAGCCAGTAATGGAGCCAGGCACGTTGTTCCGCTATTGTTGACCGTTGTCGATCGCTACAACGGAATACCGCGCCTGGCTCCATCTTTCTGGTGTGGCGCGGGCGTCCCGCCTGCGTCGGTTGCACCGATCAAAAAGCACCTGTAGGCGGGTCTCTTCAGGGCCCGCCTCAGAGCCGACGAGAAACCAAGTCGCGATCACCGCGAGCCCTCATTTCCTTCCACCATCACGTCTTGGTATGGCGTCGGCGTTTCGCCCGCGTCGACAGCACCGATTTTGAGGAGGCGGCGCGGTGGATGAGGGCGGCCTCGTCGCATCTTTCGCCCCTGATCTGCGGCGTTTTTCTTTTCCGCCGGTTGATCACATCTGTTTCTGTGTGAGGCGAGGAATTGGCGGTTTGCTCACCGGGCGGTAGAATTCTTTTGTGCCTCACCGCATGGGAGAACTCAAATGACTCCGCATCGACACATCCTCTCCCTGCTATTCATCGCAGTGTTCGGATGCTCCCAGGCCGACGTTTCGGCACCGGGGGTGGCTGTTTCCTCCTGTGAGCCGGGTGGGGCAGCCGTCATCGCCGGCCTGCTGCCGGGCGATGTCATCCTCGAGTGGCGCCAGGGCAGCGCCAACGGTGACGCTGCCTCGCCCTACCACCTGGCGATGGTCGAGCAGGAGCTGGCGCCCCACGGCCCGGTGGTGCTGACGGTGAGGCGCGGGCTGGAGCGCTCCCGAATCTCGGTACCCGTCGGTAGGTGGAAAGCCGAGCTGCACCCGGCGTCAACGCCCGGCGAAACTGCAGTACATCTTCGGGCTCGAGAGCTGGCGAAGTCCGGCGATGCGGACGGCGCGGTCGAGCTCTGGTCCGGCTTCGCGGACACTCCCGCCATCTACGACGAAACCTTGACGGCAGCCTGGATTCGGATGCAGACGGGGGTGGCCCTGGCGCACTCCGGCCGCGGGGACGACGCGGTCGCCGCGTTGAGTGAAGCGGCAGCGTTGATCGCAGATCCCCACCTTGTCGCGGCCTACTGGGAGCGGGCCGGTGATGCCCTCCTCGCCGCGGGTCAGAGGGCTCTGGCCGCGGACGCCTTCGAGTCCGCCATCGCGATTCTCGAGGATGAGAGCCCCTCATGCCCTGCCCTAGCTCATGCTCTGCTCCAGCTCTGTCGCACCGACCTTCGGGCCTGCGGTGACACGGCAAATCGCGCGCTGGAGATCTATCGCATGGCTCGGAAACGGACCATCGAAACCGCGGTGGCTCGATCCGTCAACGCCACCGTGGCGTACTACCGATCGGACCTCGACACTGCCGAGAGCTCCTACCTCGAGGCCCTGGAGATCACTCACGACGTGGCACCCGGCAGCGCCACCGAGGTGAATCTGATCGGGGCGCTGGGTCTGGTTGCCAGAAAACGCGGCGACTTCGACGCCGCGCGCAGCTTCTTTCTGAGCGAGAAAGAGGCGGCGGAAAAGCTCGGTGTCGATACCCTCGAGTACGCCTTCGCCTGCAACTACCTGGGGCTCCTCGCCAAGAGCATGGGACGCTTTCGCGAGGCCCGCCTGCACTACGAGCAGTCGCTGGAGAGCTTTCGCGCCATACGCCCGGGTGGTGTCGAGGTGGCCGGAATGCTCACCAACCTGGGCGGTCTCGCGGAGCTCCAAGGCGACCTCCGACGGGCCCGGCAGTACCTCCAAGACGCCCTCGTTCTCCGCCGGCGACTCGATCCAGAGAGCACCTCCGTCGCCTCGGGCCTGAATAACCTCGGCGCGATCTGCCAGAGGCAAGGCGATCTGGAAGCAGCGAGGACGCATCTCGACGAGGCGTTCAAGCTCAAGCAACGTCTCCACCCCGAATCGTTGTGGATCGCGTCCACGCTCTTCGAGCTCGGCGAGCTGGCCCGGGTGGAAGGCGCCTTTGAAGATGCCGCCGAGCACCATCGCGCCGGGTTGGAGATCCGTCGTGAAGTCACGCCAAAGCACCCCTACGTGGCCGCCAGCCTGCTCCACCTGGGCATCGCGGAGAACGGCCGCGGCCGACCACGGGTCGCCGAGCGCCTCTGGAGAGAAGCCGTGGCCCTCATCGAGGCGCAGCGACGGAGCCTGAGCATTTCCGAGGAGCAGCGCGCCTACTTCGGGGCAAGGTACCGATCGTGTTACTTCCACCTTGCTGGTCTGTTGATCGAACAGGGTCGTCAGGTGGAAGCGTGGGACCTCCTCGAGCAGGCGCGGGCCGGCGCCCTGCGCGCAGCGATCGCGTACCGCGGTTCGACGCCGGTCGGAGTGCCGCCCGAGATGTGGCACGCCAAGACCCGTACCGAGACCCGACTGGCGCGGATCGAGAGCCGGATCTTCCGCATGAACCTCGCCCGGGAGAGCGAACAGATCGCCCGATTCCGGGAGCAAGCCGCAGCCGTCGAAGCCGAGTACGCGACCATTCTCGAGGCCATCCGCGAAGCCGCTCCCGCCCTCGCAGATCTCGAGTCCATCCAGGCGTTGAGCTTCTCAGAGCTGAGGCGCGCACTGGACCCGGGAACGGTGGTGCTGGCCTACGCGGTGGGAACGGATGAAACCGTGGTCCTGGTGACCGGCGCCGCCACCGACGGCGGACCCGAGATTCAGACCTTCAAGATCGCGACCGAAGAGAACGATCTCCACGCTCGGGTGGATCGCTTCAACGCGCTCCTGGCCAGAGGACGGAGGGTCACAGAGATCGAAGGTGCGGTGTCCAACCAGGCGCGGCGTCTCTTCGAGCACCTGGTGGCGCCCGCGTGGGGGGCACTGGAAGGAGCCGAGAGGGTTCTCATCGTGCCGGACGGGCCGCTCCACAACCTCGCCTTTGCGGCCTTGCGCCTGCCGGGTGACGAGGATCGGTTTCTAGGCCAGGTCAAACCGCTCTTCGTGAATCCCTCCGCGAGCCTCGCCGTGGAGCTGAGCTCGGTGTCGGGAGGGCGACCCGCCGATCGGAGGACCGTGGTCGCCTTCGGTGATCCTGCCTATCCGACTGTCTCGGCCGTGGTCCGCGAGCACCGTCTCGATCCCCTCCCGGGGTCTCGCACCGAGATCGACAGCATCAGGCGGATCTTTGGGCATCGATCCGAGGTCTTTTTCGGCCAGTCCGCGTCGGAAGCCAAGTTCAAGGCCCACGCCGGCGGCGCGGGCGTTCTCCACTGCGCGGTACACACCCGGGTGGACCCCTCCGAGGCCATGGACTCGGCGCTTTTCTTCTCTCAACCGACTCGACCCGGCGACTCGGCGGAAGACGGCATCCTGTCGGCCTGGGAGATCGTCGACGAGCTGGAGCTGGACGACGCGACGGTCGTGCTCTCGAGTTGCAGCAGCGCCCGCGGCCTGGTCGTTCCCGGCGAGGGAATCATCGGGATTGCTCGTGCCTTCCAGATTGCCGGCGCGAGGACCCTCGTCGCGTCTCAGTGGGAAGTCCCCGATCGTTCCACCGCCGTGCTCATGAACGCCTTTTATCGGTACCTGGCGGATGGATGGAGTACCGCCGAGGCGTTGCAGCTCGCCCGGCGGGCCGTTGCCGCCGACCCCGACCTGGCCCACCCTTTCCACTGGGCCGCCTTTCAGGTCAGGGGGGATTGGCGCTAACGAGGTCGAAGGCGGCAGCCTCGGAATCCGTTCCGTAGGGAGTCAGCACCCTCCAGTAGAAGCGTCCCGGCCCGGGGATCTCGGCCGCCGGCCAGGCCACCTCGTTCGAGGTCACCTCCGGGCTGGTCCAAACCAGCTCGCCGTCGGCGTCGAGGATCTCCACTGTGGTGGCGAGCTCCGGCTCGGGCGCCGTCCACTCCAGGAGCACGTCCTTCCCCGGCGCCCACACGAGCTTTCCTATCGGCGCGATAGGGGTGGCGGACGAATCCTCCCCGGCCGACCGGACGACCATGCCGGCGCCCTCATCCACCGGCTCGTGGCCACGACGCAGGGGCAGGACGACAGCCAGCAGCACCGCCGCCGCCATGGCGAGAACACCCACACCCCGCCACGGGAACCGGCGAATGGC